>NZ_JAGLBB010000007.1 GCF_018260555.1 Deinococcus sp.
GGCTACCGGTCGCCGACGGCCTTCGAGGAGCAGGTCCCCATCCCGAACTGAGGCTCCACCAAACCCTTGACAGATCAGTTCCTGCTCGCATCCGCCCGGATTGATTCAGAACGGCAGCGAATCAACCGCAGTCCGGCTCAGTTCACGTCTGAAACGCCGGCCAGCAGTTCGGCCAGTTGCTCCTTGGCGCGGAACACGCGGCTCTTGGCGGTGCCGAGGGCCACGCCCTGAATCTGCGCGATCTCGTCGTAACTGAGGTCCTCCACGAAGCGCAGGACGACCGCCTCGCGGTACTCGGGCGGCAGGCGCAGCAGGGCACGCTGCACGCGGTCCTGCGCGTCGGCACTCTCGGCCGCCTGGACCGGCGAGCGTTTCTCGCTGGTGACTTCGAATCCCACGTCCTCACGCGCCTGCTCCAGTGAGAAGCGTTGCAACTGCTTACGGCGGTGAGATTCGATCTGGGTGTTCCGGGCCACCTGATACAGCCACGGCAGCACCCGCTCGCCGGGACGGAACGTGCGGATGCTGCGCCAGGCGCGGTAGAATACCTCCTGCGTCAGGTCCAGGGCGTCCTCGCTGTTGCCCTCCAGGCGGTACAGGTACCCATACATGCGGCCCTCGTACTCCTGCACGAACTCGAACCACGCGGCCTCCTCGCCGGCCACGAGACGCGCCAGCAGTTCCGGCGAGACCAGATCAGCGGGAACGGGTTCGGGAGAGGCAGGCTCGGTCGGAAGGTCCACGGTGGTCCTACCATAGCGCCCCCCGGCCCACCCCGCCGCTCTCTTGCGCGTGGCGCGGCCCGCACGGCGCTAACTGCGCTACCATGCTCGCACCCGACCACGCCCGCGTACCCAGAGCGCCTGCGGGCCGCGCGTCACCCAGACCTGATGACCACCCCCCTTCCCGACCCCGCGCCCCTGAACCCCGCTGGCAATCCGCTGGGGGACGCCCTGTTCGCCCTGCTGCCGGACCTGAGCGTGGGCGCCCTGCTGGGATTCGCGACCGGCGCGGCGATCCGCTTCGTGGGACGAGTGGCCCTGATCGTGATGGGCGTGCTGTTCATCACGCTGCAACTGCTGGCGTACTTTGGGGTGATCAGCGTGGACTGGCTGCGCGTTCAGGCAATTACTGAACCGTGGCTCCGGCAGGGCACCGAGCAGGGTGGCGCGTGGGTGACCCGCCTCCTGACGGCCAACCTGCCGTTCGCCGGGGCGTTCACTGCTGGCCTGCTGCTGGGCCTGCGTGTACGCGTGTAGACCATGACCGGTTGAAAGGTGGGGGGTCACCGACCGTCAACTGTCAACCGGTCACCGCTTCATACGGATTCCGCTCCATTCCGCCACAGTCGGGAAGACACCGCCTGCGGCTCCATAACGCGAAGGGGCGTATGCTGTTCCTACTCGCGTCCGCTCGGATTGATTCAGACCTCCACCGAATCAATCGGAATCCGCTTCAGGTGCTGGCGCGCACGATCAGGCGCGGCTCGAAGCGGCGGGCGCGGGGCGGGCCGTTAAAACCGCTCAGGCGCGAGAGCAGCAGGTGCGCGGCCTCGTAGCCCATGCTCTCGACCGGCTGGTGCAGGGTGGTCAGTCCGCGCTCGGCGGCCCAGGGTTGATCGTCGAAGCCGATCACGTGAACATCCCGCCCGGCCGTCAGGCCGCGCAGATTCACCTCGTCCAGCAGCGCGCCGGCCAGCATGTCGGCGGACGCGAAGACCGTGCAGGGCAGCCCGGCGGCCTGCGCGTCGTCCAGCAGGGTCACGGCGGTGTTGCGGGCGGCCAGCGAATCGAAACTGGACGTGAACTCGCGGCGCACGGTCCGCCCGGCGCTCTGCGCGACGCCGAGGAAGCCGCTGCGGCGGTCCTCGAACACGCGGGTGGTGAACAGGTGATCCAGTTCCGTCTCGACCCACACGGCGTACAGATGCCCCGGCAGGCCCACGGCGTACTCGCCTGCCAGGCGGCCACCGCTGACGTTATCCATGAACGAGGAATCCACGGTGTCCGAGTACGCGTCCACCAGCACCGTGGGTTGCTGGGTGCGCAGGCGGCGCTCATGGAACATCTGAGTGAGGTTGTACGTGGCCATGACCAGTCCGTCCGCCTGGTAGGCCAGGGTGTGCGATCCTAGGTAGCGTTCCAGCCGCGAGCGGTCCAGCAGCGGGAAGATCGCCACGTCGTAGCGGGCTTCCTGGAACGCGCTTTCCAGGCCGTCGAGGAGGCGCACGTAGAATTCGGTGGTCAGGACCGGCAACAGGACGCTGATGGTGTAGCTTTTGCCGCCGGCAATGCGGCGCGCGTGCGGGTTCGGCGTGTACTCGAGGTCGGCGATGGCCTTGAGCACAGTTTCGCGGGTGGCGCCCTTCACGGCCACGTGATTGTTCAGCACACGCGATACGGTGCCGACGCCGACCCCGGCCTGCCGGGCAACATCCTGAATAGTGGGTTTGCGCATGGTCTGCGCTCTACCATACCCTGTTCTTGGAACGGGTTCCACGCGCGGGTGGGCTGGCGTCCGCTCCCGCGCGCCCGGCGGGGACAATGCGGCCCCCCACGCGGCCTAGACTGCCAGTGAACACCGCCGGACCCACCGGCCCCGACTCACGGCCCCCACCCGAGGGACCTGAAAGGAGCGTCATGACCTCAACCCCCAACCCGCGCCGGAAGCGAAGCGCCCTGATCGCTGTCCTGGGCGCGCTGATCGTACTCGGCACCTACCTGTACCTGAGCCCCGCCCTGCACCTGAGCGCCGCGCCGGACGCCCGGACCGCGACCGCGCAGACCACCCCTGCCGGTCAGCCCATGAGCAGCGACATGGACCACACCACCATGCCCGGCCACACCCCCGGCACAGCGCAAGGCAGCGCAGCCAGCGGCGCGCTCCCGCTGACCGTCCGGGACGCGTACGTGGTCGCAGTACCGCCCGGCATCCGGGAAACCAGCGTATTCGGGGTGCTGAACAACACCGGCACCGAGGACGTGATCCTGAACGGCGCGGGCAGCAGCGCCGCCCAGAGCGGCATGCTGATGGTCACGCACACCGACGCGCAGGGCCTGACCGGCATGAGCATGACCGGCACCCTGACCGTGCCCGCCGGGGGGAGCCTGATCCTCAGCAGTACCGGCGACCACGTGATGCTGACCGGCCTGAGTGCGCCCATCCGGGACGGCACAACGCTGCCTGTCACCCTGACCGACACGCAGGGCCGCCACCTGACCCTGAGCGTGCCCGTCCGCCGGCCCTGACGGCCCCGCCCCCGCCACCTCCGGAGGTCAACGTGACCGCACCCACCCCACCCGAATCAGCCCTCCCCGAATCCACCTTGCCGGATTCCACCTTGCCGGATTCCAGCCCGGCCGCGCGCCCCTGGTACGCCTCGGCGCTGCTGGCGGTGGCGGCCGTGACGCTGCTGCTGCTGGCCGCCTGGGGGTACGCTCGCCTGCGCAGTCCCTACCCGTACTACGGAACCAGTTACCCCGCGGGGACAGCCGCGCGTCCCTTCAGCGGCACCGATCAGCGCGGCCAGCCGTTCACGTTGACACCCGGCACCGGTCCTGTCACGGCCGTGTTCTTCGGGTTCACGCACTGCCCGAACATCTGCCCGCTGAGCCTGACGTACCTGAACAGGGTGCGCGACGCCCTGACTCCCGAACAGCAGGCCCGGTTCCGGATCGTGCTGGTCAGCGTGGATCCCGACCGCGACACGCGGCAGCGCCTGAATGAGTACGTGTCGTTCTTCGGGAAGGGCGCCGTGGGCGTGCGGATCCCCGAACCGGCCCTGGCGGCCGTGGCCCGCGATTACGGCGTGGGCTACCAGAAGGCCGACGTGAAGGGCCCCACCGACTACCAGATCAACCACACGACCGCCACGTACCTGATCGGCGCGGACGGCCAGCTCGTCCTGGTCTGGGATTACACCCAGCTGACCGACGTACGGCGCGTGCAGGCCGACGTGGAACACGTCCTGGAGGCCTCGTGAGCGCCCCGGTCCCCCTGGAGACTACTGTGAACACGGCTGGTAACCTGAACCCCACCCTGGCCGACCTGCTGGCCCCCGCGCCAGACCCCTGGCTGCTGATTCCCACCCTGCTGGCCGCCGGAGTGTACCTGTGGCGGTTCAGCGCCTCACGCGGCACGCACGCGGGTCGGGCGGGCTGGCCGGTCTGGCGGGCTGCGCTGTTCGCGCTGGGCATCCTGCTGCTGTTGATCGCCACCCAGAGCCGCGCCGCGACCCTGACCCAGAGCAGCATGGCGCTGTACATGGGCCGCCTGATGATCCTGGCGGAACTGGTGCCCCCACTGCTGGTGCTGGGCCTGCCACGCAGCCTGCACCTGAACGCCCGCCGGGGCCTGGGCCGCGCCCTGAACGTCCTTCTGGACCCCTGGGTGGCGCTGGCCGTGTGGACCGCCGTGATCGTGTTCTGGAATGTCCCCGCCGGGTTCAACGCCAGCGTGGTCTCTAACACCGCCGGGGCGCTGCTGCCCGCGCTGTACCTGCTGAGCAGCCTGATGGTCTGGAGCGTCATCCTGCGCCCCCTGCCCAGCGTGCAACCTGCCGGGATCGGCTCGCGCGGCTGGTTCGGGCTGATCAGCGCCATGCCCATGATGGCCGTCGCCAGCGTCTGGCTGTACTCCCCGCAGGTGCTGTACACGCCGTACGTGAGTGCCCTGTGCCTGTGGAACTACACGCCGCTGCAAAACCAGCAGCTGAGTGGGTGGATCATGATGCTGGCCGGACTGCCCGCCCTGGCCCTGGCGTTCATTCAGCTGTTCGCGTGGCTGATCAAACTCTCCGAGGGGCAGGGCATGCCGCCCACCCAGCCGCCCGCATAACCTTCCTGCCAGCCTCTAAGTACGTTGAAGCTCACATTGCGCCATGCTGGGAAAGCGCCGGAACCTCTCCATTCCCGCTCCAACGCACTTTCTTCTGCTCCGCGCTCCGCGCGGTTTATCGACAGGATAAACGCAGTGTACCTAGCACAGGCCCCGGCATAGCCCCCAACACAGGCCCCGGTACAGCCCTTCACTCTCGCGGCCTGCAACGCTCAGGCCCCCTGCGCTAGCCTGCGCGCATGCATGACGCAGTGGTGATCGGCAGTGGGCTGGCAGGACTCACGGCGGCGCAGGTCCTGGAGAGCGCCGGGCAGCGGGTGCGGGTGCTGGAGGCCGCGCCGTTCGTGGGGGGCCGCGTGCACTCGCGTGTCGTAGGCGGCTTCACGCTGGACGCCGGGTATCAGGTGCTGTTCCCGGCGTACCCGGCCGTGCGGCGGCAGCTGGACCTGGAGGCGCTGGACCTCGTGCCGGTGCCGTCGGCGGCGGTCGTGCGGCGCGGCGCGCGGACCGACACCCTGGGCAGTCCCCTGAGCGACCCGGCGGCGCTGCCCTCGACCCTGCTGAGCGGCGTGCTGAGTGTGGCCGACAAGGCGCGCGTGGCGGCCCTGGCGCTACAGCTGCGCGCCCCGGCGCCGCACACGCTGCTGCGCGGCGACGACCAGTCCAGCGAGGCGTTCCTGCGGGGTTTTGGTTTCAGTGAGGGCGCGCTGGACCGCTTTTTCCGGCCGTTCTTCGGTGGGATCTTTCTGCGGCGCGAACTGGACACCAGCGCCCGCCTGTTCCGCTACTACTTCCGCATGCTGATGGACGGCGGCGCGGCCCTGCCCCGCGCGGGCATGAGCGAGGTGGCGGCCCAGCTGGCACGCGGGCTGGACGTGGTGACCGGCGTGCGCGCCACGCACCTGAAAGCCCACGGCTCGCACGTGACCGTGACCACCAGCGCCGGGGAACTCGACGCGCGGCACGTGATCGTCGCGACCGACCCGGACAGCGCCGCCGCCCTGACCGGCCAGCCGACCGGGCGCGGCAGTCTGGGAAGCACGTACCTGCACTACGCCGCGCCGTACGGCCTGGACCGCCAGACGCGGCTGCTGCTGAACGCCGAGGCGGGCCTCATCAACAACGCGCACTGGCTGTCGAACGTGATCCCGCCCCGCGCCCCGCAGGGCCAGTCGCTGCTGACCGTGACCGTCCTGGGCCTCCCGGACCTCGACGACGCTGCACTGGACACCCGCGTGCGCGCAGAACTGCACCGCTGGTACGGCCCACCGGCCGCCGCGCTGCGCACGCTGCTGGTCGAACGCATCCGGCACGCGCAGTACCCGCAGCCCGCCGGGTACGCCGCCACCCTGGCCGGTCACGCCACACCCCTGAGCGGCGTGATCCTGGCGGGCGAGGCGACCTCCATGAGCGGCATTCAGGGCGCCATGGAAAGCGGCGAGAAGGCCGCCGCCATCGTCCTGAACGACCCGGCGGGCATGAGCCGCCCCAGGGGCGCATGACCGCCCGCCCCGAACCGACCCAACCGGGTGCGCGACTGGATCATCTGGTCGTCGCCGCCCGCACCCTGGAGGAGGGCCGCGTGTGGCTCGAAGGCCGCCTACGCTGCCCGCTGGAACCGGGCGGCGAGCACGAGCTGTTCGGCACGCACAACGCCCTGCTGTCCCTGGGCCCCGGCACCTACCTGGAAGTGATCGCCGTGAACCCGCAGGCCCCCGCCCCGGCGCGTCCCCGCTGGTTCGGCCTGGATACCCCCGACATGCAGCGGCGGCTGTCGCACGGCCCGGCCCTGATCCACTGGGTGGCGGGCGTGCCGCACCTGCCGGCCGGGCCCGGCGTGCTGGCCCTGTCACGCGGCGCGAACCGCTGGACCCTGACCGTCCCCGCCGACGGCCACCTGCCCGGCGGCGGCCCGCACCCGTCCCTGATCTGCTGGGAAACTCCGCCGCCCCCCACCCGCCTGAGCGACCGGGGCGTGCGCCTGGGCACCCTGCACCTGGGCACGCCTGACCCCGACGCGCTGCGGGCCGCGCTGAACACCCTGAACTTCACGGGCAAGGTCGAGGTTCAAAGGGCCCCGCAGTCCGAACTGCGCGCGGTCCTGACCACCCCCGGCGGCCCGGTCGAACTGTGAGTGCCCACGGCCCACTGCCGCCCCCGGACGCCAGCTATTACACCCGCCCGGACGGTGTGCCACCGCGCCCTAGCGTGGGCGGGGTCATCCTGCGCCCCCTCACACTGGATACCGCCACACTGGAAGGTGCGCCCGGCGACTGGCAGGTCGCGGTAGTCGTGGAACCCGGCTCCTACCCGCAACTGCCCAAGGGTGGCCTGGAGGGCGTGCAGATCATCCGCGAACTGGCGACCCTGGAACGCCTGAACTACGCCCGCACGAAGTGGCAGATCACCCGTTACTACCTGGGCACCACCACACAGCAGGAGGCCCTGCCCCCGCTGGAGCCGGGCTACCGGCTGGACTGGCACCCCCTGCTGGGCGGGCAGGTGCCGGACCTGTTCTGGCCCGAGCAGACGCGGTTACTGCGGCAGGTGGCCCGCCAGCTTCAACGGAACGGCGCGCCGTTCTGACCTTCCGCCCGGCGTGGCCGCCGCCCATGCAGCAGCGCCGCCGCCAGCAGGCCCGCCAGGAACCCGAACAGGTGCGCCTCCCACGACACGTACGGGTTGCCGGGCAGCACGCCCCACAGGATGCCCCCGTACAGCACGAACGCTGCGACCGCCACCCCGATGGCGACCGGCGTTCGCTCCCACCAGCCCACGCCCAGCAGGTACGCCAGGAACCCGAACACCAGTTCGCTGGCGCCCAGGTGCACGCTGCCGCCCCGCCCGAACAGCCACACCAGCGCGCCCCCCACCAGCACGATGATCAGCGTGGCCGCCACGAAGCGCGCCACGCCGCGCACGGCTCCCATGAACGCCAGCACCGCCAGCGGCACCGTGTTCGCCATCAGGTGCCCGAAACCCGCGTGCAGGAACGGTGCGCTCAGGATGTTCCAGAACGACCCCCCGTCACGCGGGAGAATGCCGTAGCGGTCCAGCGACCCGCCGAACAGCAGCTGATCGGCCACCTCCTGCCCCCAGATGCCCGCCACGAGCGCCGCCGTCAGGCCCGCCGCCGCTCGCACCTGACCCGTCCGGGAGGGAGGACGCGCGGGAAGGAAACGGTCGGGTCGGCTCATGTGTTCAGTGTGCCGCATGCGGGCCGGGCGTGGCGTCCGCTGATCAGTGCAGGGGCGTTCCCCTGCGCGCATGACTGATACGGATTCCGATTGATTCACTGCAGTTCTGAATCAATCCGAGCGGACGCGAGTAGGAACGGCATACGCCCCTTCGCGGTATGGAGCCTCAGGCGGTGTCTTCCCGACTGTGGCGCAGTGGAGCGGCAGTCCGTATGACCCGCCAGGCGCCCGCGCCGCAGGTTCTGGTGGCGGAGGGCTGGCCCGTGTCCTCCCCCGACACGCCTGGCCGAGGGGGCGCAGAGGTGAACCGTAGCAAGCGCGCACGGAAAGCGGGACTGGAGTGGGGGAGACCTCCGGACTCGCTGCCCAGGGCCACAGGAAAAGCCGGAGCGTCATGCTCCGGCATTCTGGTGTTCAGGCGGGCAGGCGCAGGGCAGTGCCCCGGTCTGTGATACGGATTCCGATTGATTTGGTGTAGTTCCGAATCAATCCGAGCGGATGCGAGTAGGAACAGCAGACGGGTTTCGCGATATGGAGCCGCAGGCGGCGCTTTTCCGGCTGTGGTGGAATGGAGCGGCAGTCCGTCTGCCCCCCCCGCAATCTGCTTACGCCCGCTGCTTGGCTTTCAGGGCGCCTTTTTGCTGGAGGTACTCGGCGATCTGCACGGCGTTCAGGGCCGCGCCTTTCAGGAGTTGATCGCCCGCGAGGAACAGGTCGATGCCGCCGTCGAACACCAGGGACTCGCGGATGCGGCCCACCTCGACGTCGTACTTGCCGCTGGCAGTCAGGGGCATGGGGTACAGCTTGCCTTGCGGGTCGTCACGCACCTCGACCCCGGCGGCCCCGGCCAGGAGTTCACGCACGGCCCCGGGCGTGGCGGGGCGTTCGAGTTCCAGGGTGATGGCCTCGCTGTGCGTGCGCAGGGTGGGGATGCGCACGGCGGTGCAGCTGATCTTCAGGCTGTCGTCCCCGATGATCTTGCGGGTCTCCCAGACCACTTTCATCTCTTCCTTGGTGTACCCGTTGCCCTGGAAGGCATCGATGTGCGGAATCACGTTGAAGGGGATCGGGTGCGCGAACACACTGGCCTGCGCAGAAACACCGTTCAGTTCGGCGCGGGTCTGCTCCAGCAGTTCCTCCATGCCCTTGGCCCCGGCGCCGCTGGTGGCCTGATACGTGCTGACGATCATGCGTTTCACGCCGTACGCGCGGTGAATGGGGGCCACGGCGACCACAGCGACGGCCGTCGTGCAGTTCGGGTTGGCAATGATGCCCTTGTGGCTCAGTGCCGCGTCCCCGTTGACCTCGGGTACCACCAGCGGTACGTCGTCGTCGTAGCGGAAGGCGCTGGAGTTGTCGATCACGACCGCGCCGCCCTCCACCCACCTGGGCGCCAGGGCCTTGCTGACGCTGCCGCCCGCCGACGCCAGGATCACGTCCGCGTCGATCGCCCCTTCGGGCGTGGCCTGCACGGTCAGCGCCCGGCCCTTGAAGGTCAGCTGCGTACCCGCGCTGCGCGGACTGGCAAACAGGAGCAGTTCACTGAATTGCAGACTGCTCCTTTCCAGCACCTTGAGAAGTTCGTGCCCCACCGCTCCGGTCGCCCCGACAATCGCTACGCGCATGCTCGTCTCCTTCCCACAAAAAAACCGCCCCGCGTGTCTCGCGGAGCGGCTGCCATCAAGACACCGCCCTCATGGGGTCATGGTAGTCGTGACGGCGTTCATAACCCCCAGCGTAGGCGCTGCCCCTCCGGGGGTCAAGGCCGCCTGCCTAACGTGAAGGCCCCGCGCAGAACCAGGGGCCAGCTCAGACTGGTCTACCGGCGGCGGCGCAGGAAGCTCAGCCACCCGGCGCGTTCGGGTTGCCGGGCCGGGGCGAAGTCCTCCAGTTTCATCTCGGCTTCCGGGTGCGGCGCGGCCTCCCAGCCGTACTCGCTGGCGATCAGGCCCCCGAACCGCCCGGCGGCGTACAGCGCGTGCCGACGCTCCTGATCGGCGGTCATGGCGCGCGGATCGGCCAGCGCCTGCAGCATCGCCTGGAGGCTCTCGTCGTCGCAGTGCCACGCGCCCTGCGTGAACACCGCTTCCTTACCGTAAACGCGAATCCTGGCCGACATGCACACCCCGCTGAAAATGCCCTGTCCCGACACACCCGTTCAATGCACGGCCCCGCTGACCGCTCTGCCGGCCCCGGGGCCGCCTGTGAATTGTCTTGACTGGCTCCCAGCATAGCGCAGCCGTACCCGCACCCGGGAATGAACCGGCGGCGGGCGATACGGACTGCCGCTCCACTGCGCCACAGTCGGAAAAGCACCGCCTGCGGCTCCATACCGCGAAGGGGCGTCTGCTGTTCCTACTCGCGTCCGCTCGGATTGATTCAGAACTGCACCGAATCAATCGGAATCTGTATGAGATAGGCCCGGGTCAAACGCTTGGCCCACCCCTGCATGTCAGCCGGGCTTTAAAGCCGGGTCCGGATCGGGTCTACACCTTCTCGCCGAAGCGGCGTTCGTTCCCGGCGTGCAATTTGCGGATGTTCTCGCGGTGCTGCCACACGATCAGGGCGACCAGGGCCGTCACGGTCAGCGACAGCCACAGCGGCGCGCCCAGCAGGAAAGCCGTGAACGCGCCCGTCAGCGCGCCCAGAATGCTGCCCGCCGACACGAACCGCGTGAGCCACACGGTCGTGATTCCCATCAGGAAGAAACCCAGGCCCGCCACGGGCAGCAGCGCGCAGATCGTCCCGAACGTGGTCGCCACGCCCTTGCCGCCCCTGAAATTCAGGAACGGACTGAAGTTATGCCCGATCACGGCCGCCACGCCGCACACCGCCTGCACCGGAGCGTCCAGGCTCAGGGTCCGCGCCAGCCAGACTGCCAGTGCGCCCTTCAGGATGTCGAAGATCGCCACGACCATCGCCGGCCCCTTTCCCAGCGTGCGCAGGACGTTCGTTGAACCGCTGTTGCCACTTCCGACCTTCAGGATGTCCACGCCACGCGTGCGGGCCACCCAGGCCGCCGCCGGAATCGCTCCGACCAGGTAAGAGATCAGCACCGCCAGCACGGCAAGAAAGGTCACAGTTGCATTCTAGGGCATCCGCGCGCCGCGTATCCGTCCGGACGGGACAGCGCGCCAATCGGCACCCAGATTTGATTTTCCTGCCCTGAACCGCTAATCTGCTGTGCGCTGGAACGGTGCCCGAGTGGTTGAAGGGGCACGCCTGGAAAGCGTGTGTACGGGCAACCGTACCGAGAGTTCGAATCTCTCCCGTTCCGCCAGCCAGAATCAGAGCGTCGCAGTCGGCCCCAGGCCTGCTCGGCGCTCTTTTTATGGCACCCGTCTTGCGTGCCCTGCGCTGCTGCCCCCCCCCGCCGGGGGCGCTGCGTTGCCCGTGAAGTGGCCCGGGTTGGACGGAGCATGGAGCCATGCCACGGATTCCGGGGGAGCGCAGTCCGTGTGACCCGTCGGTGGACCGTCAGGTGATGCGGACCCGCCACGCGCTGATGAGCGGCAGGAGCGCCAGGACGGCGCAGGCTCCGGCCAGCGTGGGAAAGCCGGCGCGGGCGATGATCACGCCGCCCAGCGCGGTTCCCACGCCCGCCGCGACGTACCCTAGGCCGTCCGTGACGCCCTGCGCGGCCGGGAAGCGGGTCAGGGACTTGCTGCCCGCCACGAACGCGAGGTTCCAGCCGAGGCCCAGCAGGAACATGCTGACGGCCAGCCACGCCGCGCCGCTCAGGGGGGCACTCAGGGCAGCGGCGGCCAGCAGCAGCGCGCCGCTGACGTACCCGAAGCGCAGGCCCAGGCGGTCGATCAGTGGGCCGGTCAGCCAGCCGAAGCCGAACATGCCCAGGATGTGCCCGCTGATCAGCGCGGCGACCGCGCCGTGATCCATGCCCATGTGATGCGCCCGCAGCGGCGTGAGGCTCATCAGGGTGACCATCAGGCCCTGCGCGGACGCCAGGGCCAGCGCGGTGCTGCGCACGCCGGGAATCCCGAAGGCCCCCCGGACCGTCAGTTTCGCGGGTGCGGCTGTGGTCGGGGCGGGCGTGGTTGGGGCGGGCAGTGTGGGGGGCACAGCGGCAGGAACAGCGCCAGGAGTAGCACCATGAGTAGCGGCGGGAGTCACCACGGGGCGCCACAGGCGAATCAGCAGGGCCGCCGCGCCCAGCAGCGCCCCGCCGACCAGCCACCCGGCCACTTCCGGGGTGCTGCCCAGCGCCACGCCGAGGGCCTCGATGGGGCGGGACGCGCCGGTCATCAGGAACGACCCGAGCACGCTCATGAGCATCAGCGCGCCCAGGGCCGCGCCGCGCCGGTCGTCGGGCACGCTCTCGGCGGCGGCGTAGCGGGCCTGCTGGTACCCGCCCTGCGCCGCGCCCATCAGGCACGCGCCGATCAGGAACACCGGCACCAGCGCAAAGCGGGCGCCCACGAAGCCCACGCCAGCCCCGAATGCACCGAGCGTGAACGCGGCGCTCAGGCCGGTGCGGCGGCCCCGGCGCAGCATCAGCGCCCCGAACGCCCCGGCGGACAGCGCCGCCGACGTGCTGATCAGCGTGCTGGGCAGGCCCACCAGCGTGTCAAAGTGTAGGCTGCTCATGATCAGGCTGGCCAGCACGGTGCTGACGGTGGTCGCGCCGGTCGCCAGCGCCTGCGCGGAGTACAGCGGGGCCAACTGGGCCACGTTCAGAGTCGGGCGGGGCCGCGCGCCGCCGCTCACGCCGGGCATGACGGCCTCGCGCCGCTCACGCCTCGCCCTGCGCCTGCCAGCGGGCCTGCACTGCGCCGCGCAGGTACGTGGCGGCGTCCTCGGTACTGGCGCCGGGGGTGAACACGCGCCCCACCCCCAGTTCCGCCAGGGTGGGCAGGTCCTGATCCGGGATGATGCCGCCCCCGAACACGATGATGTCCTGCGCGTCCTGCTCGCGCAGCAGGGTCATGACATCCCGGAAGTAATGCATGTGCGCGCCGGACAGGACACTCAGGCCGATGGCGTCCACGTCCTCCTGCACGGCGGCGTTCACGATCATCTCGGCGGTCTGGCGCAGGCCGGTGTAGATGACTTCCATGCCCGCGTCACGCAGCGCGCGTGCCACGACCTTCGCGCCGCGGTCGTGGCCGTCCATGCCGGGTTTGGCGATCAGTACTCGAATTCGGCGGTCCTGTGTCATGTCGTTCCTCCTGCCCGTTCCGGCTGACCGGGCGGCGCACACCTGAGTCCTGACGGGAACCAGCGGTTTCGCGCTGCTCCTCCGGACCCAAACGGGCGTTTGGCTGTCATTCTACGCACCCGTAGGGCCGACCGTGCCGCACTGCTGCCATGAGCGGCTGCCATGACCGGCCGTCACGCGCTCGTCAGGGACGTGGTGTACAACCCTTCTCATGAGTGCCCTGCTGACCCTGACCCTGGCCGCGCTGACCTCCCTGCCCAGTTCCACCCTGCCCAAGCCCACCCTGGCCGGGCCCACCCCGGCCGGGCCCACCCTGGTCGGCACCACCTGGACCCTCCAGACAGCGCAGCCTGCCGGGGGCGCGCCCATCACGCCCGGCGCGCGCCTGACCCGTCCCACCCTGACCCTGACCGGCAGCGGCGCGAACCTGACCCTGAGCGGCACCACGGGCTGCAGCCCCCTGAACGGCGCAGCCCGCCTGGGCACGGTCCCGCCACTGAAGACGGCCCCGTCACTGAAGACCGCCCCGTCACTGAAGACAGCCACGCTGCTGCTGCGCGGCGTGCAGGGCGGCAGCAGCCAGAACTGCCCGGACGCCGCCCTGAGCCTGCGTGAAGATTACCTGACGCTGCTGCGCGCCACCACCCGCTACGACCTGAGCGGCGACACCCTGACGCTGATCGCCGGGCAGGGCCGCCTGACCTTCCGCGCGCTGGGCGCCAGCCCGGTCCCCCTGAACACTGGAACGAGCATGAACACCAGCCTGAACGGCGCCTGGACCGCCCAGACCCTGAGCGTCACGGGCCATGACGTGCCGACCAGCGGCCTGTTGAGCGTCCTCTTCGACGGCCCGAAGGTCACGCTGAGCGGATCGGTCGGCTGTAACGCCCTGCGCGCAAGCGGCGCGCTGCTGGGCAGCCCGGCCCGCGTGACCTTCGGGCCGGTCAGTTCGACCCGCATGGCCTGCCCGCCCGCCGAGGCAAGGGCAGAAATGACCCTGCTCAGCCTGCTGCGCGCGCCCCTGACCCTCACGCAGGCGGGCCGCACCCTGACCCTGAGCGGCGCGGCCGGTACCCTGATCCTGACGCGCGGCCTCCGGCCCGCCACTCCGCCCGTCACGCCTGCCGACAGCGCGCCTGCCGACAGCACGCCCACTGTCAGCGCGCCCGCCACCGCTCCCGACCCGGCCGCCACGTACACCCTGACCCGCGTGAACGGCGCGCCGGCCCCGGCCACCATCCGGCCCGTCAGCCTGACCTTCCAGGATGGCCGGGTGGGCGGCGTGGACGGCTGCAACACCGTCGGCGCGCCCTACGCCCTGCGCGGCGCCGTGCTGCGCCTCACCGGCCCGGCCCTCAGCACCCGCATGGCCTGCCCGGAAGGCAGTGTGAACCTGATCGGCCTGCTAGACCGCGCACCCACCCTGACCGTGCAGGGCGCCGCCGGGAGGGGGCAGACCCTGACCCTGACGGCACCCGCCACGGCAGGCACTCCCGCCGAACACTGGGAATTCCAGTCCCGCTGAAGGCAAGCCTCACGGGACCGTGGGGGCGCCTACGACCTGCGGTCCATTCCGTTCATACCCCGCCCATGTGCCGGGCTGCTGCCCCCAGGCCCGGAACCCGCCCTGCTCCCACCCGCGGCCGCGCGGGTCGGTGTCAGCTTACCGTTGCCTGCGCGGCCGTTCGGTACACTGGCGCGTTATGTCGCGTGTTCCCGTGAAACCCGAAGTGATGAGTCCCGTGGGCGGTGAGGCCCAGTTGCGCGCCGCCATAGAGGCCGGCGCGGACGCCGTGTTCTTCGGTGTGAATCCCGCCCGTGATCAGGTGGGCCGCGCTGGCCGGGCCGATGGGGCGGGTTTTCACGCGCGCGCCAAGGTGGGCTTCGGGCTGGAGGCCCTGCCGGAGATCATGTCCGGCTTGCACGCGCGGGGCGTGCAGGGCTTCGTGACGTTCAACGTGCTGGTGTTCGACCGGGAACTGCGGCAGGCCGAGGCGCAACTGATCGCGCTGGCCGAGGCGGGCGTGGACGCACTGATCGTGCAGGATCACGGCGTGGCGCGGCTGGCGAGGCAGATCTGCCCGGACCTGCCCATTCACGGCAGCACGCAGATGAGCATCACGTCCGCCGAGGGTGCGGAACTCGCGCGCCGCTTCGGGGCGAGCCGCGTGGTGCTGGGCCGCGAACTGAGCCTGCCCGACATCGAACGCATCGCGAACCAGACGGACATTGAACTGGAGACCTTCGTGCACGGCGCGCTGTGCGTCAGTTATTCCGGGCAGTGCTTTTCCTCAGAGGCGTGGGGGGGCCGTAGCGCGAACCGTGGGCAGTGCGCGCAGGCCTGCCGCCTGCCGTACGACCTGTTCGTGGACGGCCTGCACCGCGACCTGGGCGACGCCCGCTACCTGCTGTCGCCCGGTGACCTGTACGCGCTGCGTCAGGTGCCGGACCTCGTGCGGATCGGCGTGAACTGCCTGAAAATCGAGGGCCGTTACAAGGACGCCGAGTTCGTTGCCCTGACCACCGCCGCGTACCGGAGGGCCGTGGACGAGGCCTGGGCGGGACGGCCGCTGAGCGTCACCCGCCAGGAGGAGCAGGACCTGGAACAGGTGTATTCGCGCGGGCTGGCGCCGCACTTCATGGCGGGCACGAACCATCAGACGGTCGTGCGGGGCCGCGCCCCCAGGCACCGGGGCGTGCGGGTGGGCACGGTGCGCGGCGTGACGGACCGTGGCGTGCTGGTCGAACTGAGTGAGCCCCTGAAACCCGGTGACGGACTGGTGTTCGACCCGGCCAACTGGCGCGCGCCCGAGGGCCGCGAGGAAGGCGGGTTCCTGTACGGCCTGTGGCAGGACGGCGAGCAGCTGGACGACGCGGCGCTGGCCCGCGTCCGGCCAGGCGGCGTGTATGAGCTGCGTTTCGGGCGCGGCGCTGTCGATGGCCGCCGCGTGCGCGAGGGCGACCCGGTCTGGCGCACCCAGGACCCCAGCCTGGCCGCGCGTGTCAAACCGCTGGTCGAGGCGGCCGACCCGGTGTACACGCGTCCGGTCACGGCGCACTTCGTGGGGCACGTGGGCTTCCCGCCCACCCTGACCCTGACCGACGAGCACGGCCGCAGCGCCACCGCGACCCTGCCCGGGGCGCTGGGCGAGGCCCGTAACCGCGCGCTGGACGAGCCTGGCCTGCGGGAGCAACTGGGCAAACTGGGCGGCACGCCGTTTCACCTTCAGGAGCTGACCACCGACCTGAGCGGCGCAGGGTTCCTGCCGGTCAGCGCCCTGAACGCCCTGCGGCGCGACGCGGCCGCGCAACTGACCGGGCTGCGCGCCCAGACGCCCGAACGCCGCGCGGCGCCCCGCCTGGACAGCGCCCTGGCCGCGCTGCCCCACGTGGACCACGGGCCCGACCGCCCCCCGAGGCTGCACGTGCTGGTCCGCACGCCCGAACAGCTGGACGCCGCGCTGGACGCCCGGCCAGACTCGGTCACGCTGGACTACCTGGAACTGTACGGCCTGAAACCCAGCGTGGAACGCGTGCGGGCCGCCGGACTGCCCGTGCGGGTCGCCAGCCCCCGCATCCTGAAACCGACCGAGCAGAACCTCCAGCGGTTCCTGCAATCCCTGAACGCGGGCATCCTGGTCCGCAGCGGCGGTCTGCTCGAGGGTCTTCAGGATCAGCGCGTCGGGGGGCCGGAGTCGGGCGGGCCTGAACTGACCGGCGATTTCAGCCTGAACGCCGCGAACGTCCTGACCACCCGCGCGCTGCTGGACCTGGGCCTGAGCCGCCTGACGCCCACCCACGACCTGAACGCGCAGCAGATCACGGAACTCGCCGGACTGGTCGGCGGCTACCACCTGGAAGTCATCGCCTACGGGCACCTGCCGGTCTTTCACACCGAGCACTGCGTGTTCTGCCGCTTCCTGAGCAGCGGCACCGATTACACCAACTGCGGGCACCCCTGCGAGACGCACCGGATCGCCCTGCGCGACGAGCGGGGCCACACGCACCCGGTCATGGCGGACGTCGGCTGCCGCAACACGGTGTTCGAGGGGCGCCCGCAGGTGGCCGCCGCGCACCTGGGAGAGTGGCTGCGCGCCGGTATCCGCGACCTGCGCCTGGAATTCGTGCACGAAACGCCGCAGCAGATCACGGGCGTCATCGGAGCGCACCGCGACTTCCTGGCGGGCCGACTGTCGGCGGCCGGGCTTCAGGACACCCTGGACGCCCTGTCTGCCGGGTCCGGCGTGACCGAGGGCAGTCTGTTCGTCCCGCACGACTTCGGCATGCTGGACGCCCTGCCGGTCCTGTAATCCGGACTCGGGTTGAAGGAGTTGCAAAAACCCTTCAATCACGAGCGGAGCGGGCAGGAGGGAAACCCGTTGCGGATGCGAGTGGGAATAACAGACGGATTTCGCGGTATGGAGCGGCAGTCCGTATGAGCCGCCCAGGCTGACCGGCGCTTCCCACGGGTGGGGGCGGGCCGGGTATCTTCCGGGAGATGCCGCGCACCCCGCCCACTGTCACTGATCCCCAGGCCCGACTGGAGGCCGCCCTGCCCGCCGCACTGAAGCGGATTCGTGAGACGCCCGGCGTGCTGGGGGCGCTGTGGTGCGGCAGCGCCGCGCGCGGTGAGGCGAACGCGCACAGCGACCTGGATTTGCATGTGCTGGTGGAAGGCGACCGGCGCTGGCGGGCGAATTACGTGGTGGACGGCGTGCCGGTCGAGGTGTTTCACAACCCGGTGCGTAAGGTCCGGGCGATGTTCGCCGCCGCTCAGGGGGACACCATCGCCATGTTCGCCGAGGGCCGGACCGTGCTGCCGCACCCGGAACTGGGTGCCCTGACCGCCGAGGCCCGCGCCCTGTACGCCGCCGGTCCCGCCCCGCGTCCCCTGACAGGACAGGAGCGCTTCCGGCTGATCGACGAGGTCATGGACGCCCGCGCCCTGGCCGACGCGGGAGACCCGCTGCACGTCCTGGTGGCCTGCCGCGCGGCGGAACAGGCCCTGGAAGGCCTGTTCGGTGTGCGCGGCTGGTGGCGGGTCAAGCCCCAGCGCTGGCTGCCCACCCTGGAGGCCCGCGACCCGGCCGCCGCCCACGACCTGCGCGCGCTGCTGACCACCCCGGACGCCGGGGCGCGGCAATCGGCACTCGAAGCCCTGGCCGTCCGCGTGACCGGTGACCTGACGTATGAGGAGGGCGGCAGCGACCCGGTGCCAGTGGTGTAATACGGACTGCGCTCCACTGCGCCACAGTCGGGAAGACACCGCCTGCGGCTCCATACCGCCCAATCTGTCTGTTGTTCCTGCTCGCTTCAACCGGACTGAACGATCTTTGCAGCCCATTCAACCCGGAGCCCGTAGGGGCTAAGGTTTCCGTCAGAGCCGTCCCGGTACCCTGACGGGCATGATCGAGGTCAGTGGATACACCAAACGCTACGGGCGGCACGAGGCTGTCAGTGACCTGAGTTTCACCGTGCAGCCCGGCGCCGTGTTCGGCCTGCTGGGCAGTAACGGGGCGGGGAAGACCACCACCATCCGCGCGCTGGTCGGCCTGACCCGCCCGACGGGCGGCACCGTGCGCGTGGCGGGTTTCGATGTCTGGAAGGACCCCCTGAAGGCCAAGGCGGCGTTCGGGTACATCCCGGACCGCCCGTACCTGTACGGCAAACTGACCGCGCGGGAACTGCTGCGCTTCGTGACCCAGCTGTATCAGATGTCCAATTCAGATACCGAGATCGACCGCTGGCTGGAGTTCTTCCGCCTGCGCGACTTCGGGAATGAACTGATCGAGACGTACTCGCACGGCATGCGGCAGAAGGTCGCCATCATCGCCGCGCTGCTGCCCGACCCACCCGTGCTGATCGTGGACGAACCCATGGTGGGCCTCGACCCGCACGCCGCGCGGCAGGTCCGTGACCTCCTGCGCGCGCATGCCGACCGGGGCCGCACGGTGCTGCTCACCACGCACTCGCTGCCGCTGGCCGAGGCGGTCTGCGACCGGCTGGTCGTGCTGGACCGCGGGAGGGTGCTGGGCCAGGGCACCATGGATGACCTGCGCGCCCGCACGGGCACCGAGGCCGGAGGCGTGCACGGCGACAGTCTGGAACGCATCTTCTTCCGCCTGATCGAGGAGGAGCAGGCCGCAGCGCAGGCCGGGGGGCAGGCCGGGGGGCAGGACCACGCCGGGGGCCAGACCGGAGTGTCGGAGCGCGCGTGAGCACCGCTCCCACGCAGGCGTCCGCTCCCGCTCCGGCGTCCGCGCGACCGGCCCGGCCCAGCCTGCTGCGCGTGAAACTGCTGTCCCTGCGGCACACCCTGCAACGCGGCCCGAAATGGGGGTACGCGCTGGTCGGTACGCTCGCCCTGCTGCTGGTCGTGGGCGAGGTGAGCGGCACCTGGCGGGCCCTGACTTTCCTGGGCGGCTTCGGGGACATCGGCACGAACGTGTTCGCGCGCGTCCTGGAAATCGGTCTGATCACCCTTGCCAGCGGCGTGACCTTCAGCGCCACCACCGCCGCCATCAGTACGCTGTACCTGAGTGACGACCTGAACTTCCTGCTCACGCAGCCCGTTCCCACCTGGCGGGTGTTTGCCCTGAAGTTCAGCGAGACCTTCCTGAACGCCGCGCTCGTCCCGGTCTTCCTGACGCTGCCGCTGCTGCTGACGGTCGCCGCGTACTTTCACGCGCCCGCCTGGGCGTACCCGGTCATGCTGCTCGCCGACCTGCTGGTGTTCGCCGCGCCCGTCGGCCTGGGCGCGCTGCTGGCCGTCGCCCTGATGCGCTTCGCGCCGGTCGGCCGGGTCCGCGAGGTCAGTACCGCGCTGGGCGTCCTGATCAGCGCCGGACTGGTGTACGCCATCCGCGCCCTGCGCCCCGAAGTGCTCGTCCAGAAACTTCAGGACCCCGGCCAGGTCGAGGTCCTGCTGCGTGACTTCGCCGGGCCGTCCAGCCCGCTGCTGCCGCCCTCCTGGGCCGCGCAGGGCATCTGGCAGGCCGCGCACGGACACCTCGCCGCGCCCCTGCTGCCCCTGCTGATCCTGACGGGCGCGCTCCTGCTGTCCGCCACGCTGCTCGCCACGAAGGCCTACCAGGAAGGCTGGGCGCGCGCCCTGGATGCCAGCACCCCCCGCCTGGACCCCACCCCCCGCCGCGCCGGACGCACCGAACGCCTGCTGGCCCGCCTCGGCCCCGGCGGCGCACTGGCCGCCAAGGACCTGCGCGTCACGCTGCGCGACCCCACCCAGTGGAGCCAGCTGCTCGTCGTCGTCGCGCTGGCCGGCGTGTATCTCGTCAGCGTCAAGGCCGTGCCCATTCCGGTGCCGCAGTTCCGGGGCATCCTCGGGTACATCCAGCTGGCCTTCCAGGGGTTCATCATCGCCGGCATCGCCGTGCGCCTCGCCTTCCCCGCCGTGTCCACCGAGGCGAAGGCGTACTGGCTGCTGCGAACCGCGCCCATCGACCCGCGCCAGATCGTCCTCAGCAAGTTCCTGGGCGTGCTGCCCGTCACGCTCACGGTCGGCCTCGTCATGGGCGTCGCCAGCGCCCTGAGCATGAGCCTCGGCCCCACCCTGCTGCTGCTCAGCGTACTCGTCAGCGTCAGCAACGCCTTCGTCATCACCGCGCTCGGCGTCGGCCTGGGCGCCGCCGCCCCCAAATTCGATGCGGACAACCCCGCCGAGATCGGCGTCAGCCCCGGCGGCCTGGCCTTCATGGGCCTCAGCCTCGCCTACTCCGTGCTGTGCCTGCTGCTGCTCGCCCGTCCCGCCGCCGGCAGCGTCCTGCGCCCCGACCTGTACCCCGGCTACAGCGCCCTGACCACCCCCGAAGGCATCCTGGGCTTGACCGGACTGCTCGTCGCCACCGTCCTCGGCACCTACCTCAGCCTGCGCACCGGCTGGCACAGGCTCGACCGGCTGGAGTGAGCGTCAGGGCGGGTTCCGGGCGTGAAGTGGATAACCCGCTGGCGTTCTGATACGGATGGCGCTCCACTGCGCCACAGTCGGAAGGGCGCCGCCTGCGGCTTCATACCGCCCAGTCCGTCTGCTGTTCCCACTCGCATCCGCTCGGATTGATTCAGAACTGCACTGAATCACTCGGAATCCGTATGGGTTTTCAGCGAAACAGACGGAATCCGTATCAGGTCGCCGCGCACGCCGCCACCGACTGACGCGGCCCTCCCGTCAGGCCAGTGGGAACAGGAAGTGCGCCGTCCGGTGATGGCGCGGCGCACGGTCCTGACGCTTGTGTTCAGTCCTTGACGAGTTCGATGTCGGTCAGTTCGCTGATGGGCAGGCCCCACTTGTTCATGGCGTCGAAGAAGGGATCGGGGTCGAGCTGTTCGACGTTCCACACGCCTTCTTTCATCCACTCGCCCTGAAGCATCAGCATGGCGCCGATCATGGCGGGTACGCCGGTGGTGTAGCTGACGCCCTGCGCCTGCACTTCGCGGTAGCAGTCGGCGTGATCCTTGACGTTGTACACGAAGTGCACCTTGGGCTGGCCGTCCTTGCCGATGCCCTTGGCCTGCACGCCGATGCAGGTCTGCCCGCTGTACCCGGCTGCCAGGGATTCGGGGACGGGCAGCACGGCTTTCAGGAACTCGATCGGGGCGACTTTCATGCCGCGGAAGTCGATGGGTTCGATGGAGGTCATGCCGATGCCTTCAAGGACGTTCAGGTGCTTGATGTACGCGTCGCCGAAGGTCATCCAGAAGCGGGCGCGTTTGATGGTCGGGAAGTGCTTGACGAGGGATTCGAGTTCCTCGTGGTACAGCACGTAGCTCTTGCGGGTGGCGACCTTGGGGTAGTAGATGTCCTGGCTGATTTCCAGGGGCTGCGTTTCGATCCACTCGCCGTTCTCGTAGTAGCGGCCGTTGGCGGTGATCTCGCGGATGTTGATTTCCGGGTTGAAGTTGGTGGCGAAGGCCTTGCCGTGGTTGCCGTTGTTGCAGTCCACGATGTCCAGGTAGTGGATTTCCTGGAAGTGGTGCTTGGCGTGCCAGGCGGTGAACGCCTGCGTGGCGCCGGGATCAAAGCCGCAGCCGAGCAGCGCCATCAGGCCCTTTTCCCTGAAGCGGTCCTGGTACGCCCACTGCCAGGAGTACTCGAACTTGGCGACGTCCTTGGGTTCGTAGTTGGCGGTGTCCAGGTAGTGCACGCCGGTTTCCAGGCAGGCGTCCATGATGGTCAGGTCCTGGTAGGGCAGGGCGACGTTGATGACCATCTTCGGTCCGAAGTCTCTGATCAGCTTCACGAGATCGGGGACGTTGTCGGCATCGACCGTGGCGGTGGTGAACACGGCCCGGCTGTCAGGCATGTGCTCCTTGATTTCGGCGACGATCTTGTCGGCCTTGGCGACGGTGCGCGTGGCGATCAGCACTTCCGTGAAGACGCTGTCGTTCTGGGCGCATTTCTTGGCGACGACGTTGGCGACGCCGCCCGCTCCGATAATGATGACCTTGCTCATGGCGGGCATCTTAGCGTGCCGGGTGTGGCCCGCTGGTCAGGGTAGGGTGTGGGGTGTGAGCAAGCGTCCCGGTCAGATCAGACAGAAAGCCCAGTCCCATCAGCAGGCCCACTCCAGCCAGCAGGCCCACTCCAGCCAGCAGGCCCACTCCAGCCAGCAGGCCCAGTCCACCGGGAAGGCCCGGCCCGGCGGGAGCGGTCCGTCCGGAGCGGCGAGCGGCGTGCGGGAGGTGACGCCAGAGATGCGGGCGCGGACGCTCAGAACGTTCGTGTGGGTGATGGTGGGGTTCGCGGCGGGGATCGCGCTGATGGTCGCGGTGCTGTCGGCGCAGGGGCGGGCGCTGCGGGGGTATGCGGGGCGGGTGCAGGCGGCGGTGCTGGCAACCGGGCCGTCCGCGAACGTGTCGTACGGGCAGCCGTGCGTGGACGCCCTGCCGGGGGCGCTCCCGCCCGGGGTGCTGGACTGTGACGTGCAGGTCAGCAGCGGGCAGGTGTCGGTCCTGATGCAGCTGGAGCGTGACCGGGAGTACCGGCTGGCACCGAAAGCGGCCGCCGGGCCGTGAACCAGACACCGTGAACCGGACACCGTGATTCTGGCGCCGTGAGGGTCGGCTCTCTGGCCGGATTGGTCGGCCGAATGCTGGGTTGCGATCCGGATGAAGCTGGGCTTGACTCTTGACTTAGTGTTCCCTCACGCTGTTGAGAAGCCTTCCTATTAAGGTAGGGGGGTTCCGCGTCCATTCACCCATTTCCAGTCCACTCAGCAGCCCCCCCACTACAGGCACCCTTTCACACAGGAGAGCATCATGCCCGACAAGAACATGCCCGGCCCGAAAGACACCGTATACGCACCCAACGAGTCCGCCGACATGAAGACCACCGCCCCCCAGGCCCCCCAGGGACGCCTGACCAACCACTCCGGCAACGCCGCCCCCAGCAACACCAACAGCCTGACTGCCGGAGAGCGCGGCCCCGTGCTGCTGCAGGACTGGCACCTGCTCGAACGCATGGCGCACTTTAACCGCGAGCGCGTCCCCGAGCGCGTCGTGCATGCCAAGGGCAGTGGGGCTTTTGGCACCTTCCGCGTCACGCGCGCCATCCCGGAACTGACGGCCGCAGGGCTCTTCCAGAAGGAAGGCACGGAGTGCCGCATGCTGGCCCGCTTCAGCACCGTTGCCGGTGAACGCGGCTTCCCCGACACCGTCCGCGACCCGCGCGGGTTCGCGCTGAAGTTCTACACCGAGGACGGCAACTGGGACATGGTGGCCAACAACACGCCCATCTTCTTCGTGCGTGACCCCATCAAATTCCAGGATTTCATTCACAGCCAGAAGCGCCACCCGGTCACGGGCCGCCGCAGCAACGCCATGCAGTTCGACTTCTGGGGCCTGCGCCCCGAGAGCCTGCACCAGGTCATGTACATGTTCGGCGACCGTGGCCTGCCGCGTTCCTACCGCTTCATGAACGGGTACTCCAGCCACACGTACAGCCTCTGGAACGAGCAGGGCGAACGCTTCTACGTCAAGTGGCACTTCCACACCCAGCAGGGCGTGCAGAACCTCACCGAGGACCTCGCCGCGAAGATCGCCTCCGAGAACGGCGACTACCATTTCCAGGACCTGTTTGACGCCATCGAGAAGGGTGACTTTCCCAAGTGGACCGTCAGCATTCAGGTCATGCCCGAAAAGGACGCCGAGACGTACCACATCAACCCCTTTGACCTCACCAAGGTCTGGCCGCACGCCGACTACCCGCTCATGCAGGTCGGAGAGTTCGAACTGAACGAGAACCCCCAGAACTACTTCGCGCAGATCGAGCAGGCCGCCTTCGAGCCCAGCAACATGCCGCGCGGCTTCGGGGCCAGCCCCGACAAGATGCTCCAGGCTAGATTGATGAGCTACGCCGACGCCCACCGCTACCGCATCGGCATCAACTACGCCGCGCTGCCCGTGAACAAGGCCGCGTGCCCCGTCATGACCTACCACCGCGACGGCCAGACGCGTTTCGACGGGAACTTCGGCGGCACGCCCGTGTACGAACCCAACTCGTACGGTGGCCCCGACGTGCCCCAGGACACCCTGCAAGAACCCCCCATGCCGCTGGGCAGCATGGCCGACCGCTTCGGCTGGCCCGAGGACGACGCCGACCTGTACGGCCAGCCCCGCGAGCTGTACCGCGTGATGAACGAGGCCGAACGCGGCCGCCTCGCCATGAACTTCGCCGGAGCCCTGGCGGGTGTGCCGGACTTCATCGTGGACCGCTTCGTGGGGCACCTGGAGAAAGTCTCGACTGAACTGTCCAGCGGTGTCCGCGACGGTATCGCCAAGAAACGCGCCCTGGGCAAACCCGAACTGACCGACCTGCTGACCGAAACGCACACCCACGCGGCGGGCGGCGACCAGAAACCCCAGATGGCCGTCAGCACCGACTGATACGGACCTTCGGTTGAGTGGTGTGCAGAACCACTCAACCGGAGCGGAATCCGTATCACCCGCAGGCCCGATCAGATAACCACATCAGACGACCATATCGGACGACCATAGGATGTGAAGCACACAGGTGGACCCTGGGCGAAAACCCGGAGGCCCGCCTGTGTGCTTCTGGCGTCCTCTTTTTCCGATCCTGGCGAGCCGCTTCCCGCTGGCCACCCTTCCTGTACAGCGGCCCCCTTCGTTGCTGATAGGCAGGCTAGGCTGGCCCCATGAGTGCTGATGGCCTGCCGGAAACGTTTGATGTGATCGTGCATCCTGCTGCGGCGTTGCGGGGGGAGGTGCGGGCGCAGCCGAGTAAGAATTACACGACGCGGTACCTGCTCGCAGCGGCGCTGGCGGTGGGGGAGTCGCGGGTGGTGGGCGTGGCGACCAGTGAGGATGCCGGGGCGATGCTGCGGTGCCTGGAAGCCTGGGGCGCGGGCGTGGAGTTGGAGGGCGGGGACGCCGTGATCCGGGGTTTCGGGAGCCGTCCGCGTGCGGGGGTGACGCTGAACCCGGGGAACGCGGGGGCGGTCGCGCGGTTCCTGATGGGCGTGGCAGCCCTGACGACCGGGACGGAGTTCGTGACGGACCACGCGGATTCGCTGGGCAAGCGGCCGCAGGGGGATCTGCTGGAGGCCCTGTCACGGCTCGGCGCGCGCGTGCAGAGCCGGGATGGGACGTTCCCGGTGTCCGTCTCGGGGCCGGTGCGGGGCGGCGTGGTGGAGGTCAGTGCGGGGCGCAGCAGTCAGTACGCCAGCGCGCTGATGTTCCTGGGGCCGCTCCTGCCGGACGGACTGGAGCTACGCCTGACGGGGGAGATCAAGAGTCACGCGCCGCTGCGGCAGACGCTGGAGACCCTGGCAGCGTTCGGGGTGCAGGCGTCGGCGAGTGAGGACCTGAGCCGCATCTCGCTTCCGGGTGGGCAGGCGTTCCGGGCGGGGCGGGTGCTGGTGCCGGGGGATTACCCGGGCAGCGCGGCGATCCTGGCGGCAGCCGTCACGCGGCCCGGACAGGTGCGCCTGTCGAACCTGCGTGAGCACGACCTTCAGGGCGAGCGGGAGGCCGTGTCCGTACTGCGCGAGATGGGCGCGGACATCGAGCGGGACGGGGACGTGCTGACCGTGCGGGGCGGGCAGCCCCTGCACGGCGTAGTGCGCGACGGGGACGGCTTTACGGACGCCGTGCAGGCCCTGACGGGCGCGGCGGCCCTGGCGGGCGGCACGACCACCTGGGAGAACGTGTACACCCTGCGCCTGAAAGAATGCGACCGCATCAGCGACACGCGCCGCGAACTGGAACGCCTGGGCCTGACGGTAGAAGAAACGCAGGACAGCCTGACCGTCACGGGCACGCCCCGCCTTGCCGGGGGCGTCACCGCCGACGGGCACGGCGATCACCGCATGATCATGCTGCTGACCATCCTGGGGCTCAGCGCGGACGCGCCAATCCGCATCACGGGCGCGCACCACATCCGCAAGAGTTACCCTCTGTTCTTTCGACACCTGGAAGAGCTGGGCGCGCGCTTCGAGTACCCGGAAGCCACGCGCCCCTGACGGGCCAGAGAACCAGCGGGAACGGGCAGGCTTTCAGGACTATGGCGACCTCTTTCATGTGTGATACGCATTCCCCTCCATACCGCGAAGGGGAGTCTGTAGGTCCTGCTCGGATTGATTCGGGACTCTACTGAATCAACCGGAATTCGTGTCATACGGACTTCGATTCAAAGGTTGGCAAGACTGTTTGACCCGGGCTGAGTCGGTGAGGTACGTCTCAGAGCGGGCAGGAGATAGGTGGGCGCCGGGCGTGGAAGTGGTAACCCGCCGCATTGGCTACGTGTAACCGAAACACAGGGCAATCCCGGTGAGGCACATTCCCTCTCCCCCCGTCCGGCGTGAAGCGGCGCTTGAGGGCGCTGGTGGGCGCGGCTCATGAGCGGCTGCTCTGCTGGGGTATGTTCTCAATTCGCGCCCGCCGCCGTCCGCTGCCGCCCTTCCCGTCCGCGTCGCCTGCCCGCTCTGGGCTGGCCCGCTCCAGGATGGGGCGCACGGCCGCAACGCTGCTGACGGGCCTGCTGGGCGTGTCGGGGACCGGCTGCGCTCAGGGTGCCCCGGTCGCCGGCCTGAACGTTCCGGACGGGTTCAGGGTCACGCTGTTCGCGGACGGATTCAAGAAACCGCGCTTCATGGTGGTGGCCAGGAACGGTGACGTGCTGATCAGCGACCAGAGTGCGGGGACGGTCACGGTCATGCCGGACCGCAACCGTGATGGGAAGGCCGACAGCAAGCAGGTGTACGCCAGCGGCCTGAACCAGCCGCACGGGCTGGCTATTCACGGCGCTTACCTGTACGTGGCGAACACGGACGGCGTGGTGCGCTACCCGTTCAGGGCCGGTGACCTGAAGGCCAGCGCCCCCCCGCAGAAGATCGTGAGCCTGCCGGGCGCGGGCGGTCACTCGACCCGCACGGTGGAATTCGGGCCGGACGGGCGGATGTACGTGGCGGTGGGCAGCACCTGCAACGTCTGCGAGGAGGGTGACCCGAAACGCGCCGCCATCTGGGTGTACGACGCCGACGGCCGGAACGGTCGGCCCTACGCGACCGGGCTACGCAACGCCGTGGGCATCGAGTGGTTCGGGGGTCAGCTGTTCGCCACGAACAACGGCCGCGACATGCTCGGCGACGACCTGCCGCCCGAAGGCTTCTACCGCGTCAGGGCCGGCGGGTTCTACGGCTGGCCGTACTGTTACACCACGCAACCCGGACGGCCGCAGGTGTGGGATAAGGACTTCGGGAAAAAGGCGGCCAGTGTCTGCGCGGCCGCCACGCCCGCCTTCGCGCTGACCACCGCGCACTCCGCGCCGCTGGGGCTGGCGTTCTACGGCGGCAAGACCTTCCCGGCCGCGTACCGGGGGCAGATGTTCGCGGCGCTGCACGGCAGCTGGAACCGCAGTGTCAAGAGCGGGTACAAGGTCATCATGATCGACCCGGCGACCGGCAAGACCACGGACTTCGTGACGGGCTTCCTGAACGGCCAGACGGTCGTGGGCCGTCCCGTGGATCTGGTCGTCGCGGCCGACGGGGCCCTGCTGCTCAGTGACGACGGCGCCGGGCGCGTCTGGCGCATCCAGGCCCGCTGACTCCCAGGCTCTGGCTCCCCGGTTCCTGGTGCGCGCTTGGTGTTGCTGTGCAGCTTCGTTCATGGCAGCGGCGCGCTAGACTCCGGGGCGTGTTTATGACTGGCGTTCCGTCCTCTCCGTCCCGCTCGACTGGCCGGACGCCTGCATGGCGCGCCCAAGCTGACGGCCGGGTGGGCGCGTGAAACTCAGCCGCCTGCCGCCGGGCTTCGCGCTCGACACGGCCGCGCAGGGCCTCTCGCTGCGCGAGGAGAGCGTGCAGGGCGTCACGCGCCACTGGACCGACGCGGGCTGGCACGCCGAGGCGACCGTCATGGACAGCGGGCACCCCTACCACGCCACCGTGGACCTGCTGCCCCCCCCGGACCCGCAACTGCGCGGCAGCAGCTGCACCTGCGGCCGCTACCGCTGCCGGCACGTGGCCGCGCTGGTCCTGGCGACCGATCCGCCCGACGGTCCCCGCCCCGCCCGCCCGGAACCCGCCCCGGACGCCGCGCCCACCGAGGAGTCCCTGGACGCCCGCACGCAGCAGTGGCTGGCGTCGTTCACGGAGACCCGCGCGCCCGCCCGTGGCCGGCAGTTCGAGCTGCGGTACGTGCTGCGTTTCCTGCCGACCGGCACCAGCGTGGGCGCCTCGCGCCGCGTGGCCGTGCAGCTCACGCGCGTGCCCCTGCGCGGCGACCTTCCGGACCTGAGCAGCGCCGAGCGGTACTCGCTGCCCCGCAACCTCGCGAGCGCCCCGGCCTTCGTGCGGCGCGACACGCACCTGCTGCGCCTGCTGGACGTCGCCACCACCGCCACGCACGAACCCGGCCGCTGGCAGGACGAACTGCACGTCCTGGGTGACCATCCGGCCGCCGACCTGCTCATTGACAGCATGCTCGACTCGGGCCGCCTGTGCTGGGAACGTCCGGACGCGACGCTCACCCGCGGCCCGGACCTGCACGGGCACCTGGCCTGGATGTCCGACGTGCGCGGCGCCCAGACGCCCACCCTGCACGTCCCGGACGCGCCGGACGCCATCATCCTGCCCACCCCGCGTCCCTGGGCCGTGCAGCGCCCCGCGCCGGAAGGCCAGCCGAACGCGGCCCACCGGAGTACGGCCCATCAGAGTGCGGGCCGGGCGCACCACCAGCAGCGCCGCAGGGCCGCCCCTGCCCCGGCCGCGCTGCTCTCGCGGGTGCAGACCGACACGCCGCCCGATCAGGTGGCCCGCTTCCTGACCGGGCCGGTGCTGCCACCTGCGCAGGCAGTGGCGCTGGCGCACGCCATCACCGCCACCGGCCTGAACCTGCCCATCCCACAGACCGTGCGCGTGCGCGAGGAACGCCTGCCGTACACCCCGCAACTGCACCTGTCCTCCCTGCCCGGCGCACGTCAAGGCGCCGCCCGCCACGCCCCTGGCACGCGCCCGGAACCCGTCACCGTGCCCACCGCGCTGCTGCGCCACGCCTACGCCGGCATGACGGTCCCCGACACGTACGCCGAGGGGGGCGGCGGCGGCGGCGGACCCACCGTGTACCGCGAGGGCGTCCTGACCCGCGTGGCCCGCGACCCGGCCGCGGAACGCCGCGCCGAACACACCGTCGCCCTGGCCGGATTCATGCCGCTGGAAGAAGCCCTGGGAGACACCTACCACCTCACGGCCCCCGACCTCGACCGCCTCCTGACGCTGGGGGACGACGAGGACGCCTGGATGACCTTCATGCGCTCGGGCCGCGCCGAACTGGAAGCGCAGGGCGTCAACGTGCACGTCCACCCGGATTTCCCCATGAACTTCGCCGAGATCAGCGACTGGTACGGCGAGACGAACGACGCGGCCGGCGGCTGGTTCACGCTGGACCTCGGGATCGTCGTGGACGGCACCCGCATCAGCCTGATTCCGGTCCTGGCCGACCTGATCGCCCGCCAGCCGGGACTGTTCACGCCCGAGGCCCTGGCCTCGCTCGACGACACCGAAACCCTGCACGCCTCCCTCGACGACGGCCGCCGCGTCGCCCTGCCCGCCGGCCGCATCCGCGCCATTCTGGGCGTACTGGTCGAACTGAACCTGCGCGACCTGCCACCCGGCCCCCTGCGGCTGCCCCTGCTCGACGCCGCCCGGGTCGCCCAGCTCGAAGAGGCCGTGCAGGCCCGCTGGCTGGGCGCCGAACGCCTGCTGGAACTGGGCCGCAAACTCCGTGATTTCAACGGTATCCGCGACGTCACCCCGCCCGCCAACCTGAACGCCAGCCTGCGCCCCTACCAGCGTCAGGGCCTCGCGTGGCTGCAATTCCTGCGCGAGTACAGCATGGGCGGCATCCTCGCCGACGACATGGGGCTGGGCAAGACCGTTCAAACCCTCGCGCACCTGCTGGTCGAGCAGGCGTCGGGCCGCGCCGACCGGCCCAGTCTGGTGGTCGCGCCGACCAGCGTGATCGGGAACTGGCAGGCGGAAGCGGCGAGGTTCGCGCCGGACCTGCGCGTCCTGACCCTGCACGGCAAGGACCGCCGCGCCCTGTTCCCGCAGATTCCGCAGCATGATCTGGTGCTGACCACGTACCCGCTGCTGCCGCGCGACATTGATGAGCTGGGCGCGTTCGGGTACCACCTGGTGATTCTGGACGAGGCACAGAACATCAAGAACGCCCGCACGGCGGCGGCCAAGGCGGCGGGCTCACTGAACGCCCGGCACCGGCTGGCGCTGACCGGCACGCCACTGGAAAATCACCTGGGCGAGCTGTGGTCGCAGTTCAACTTCCTGGCGCCGGGCCTGCTGCACGATGAGAAAACCTTCCGGGAGCTGTACCGCACGCCCATCGAGAAGCGCGGTGAGGCGGGGCGGCGCGCCGCGCTGGCCGCGCGGGTCCGGCCGTTCATCCTGCGCCGCGAGAAGCGGGACGTGGCGCGAGAACTGCCACCCAAGACCGAGATTCCGGTGCGCGTCACGCTGGACGGCGACCAGCGGGACCTGTACGAGACGGTGCGCGTGACCACCGAATCCCGCGTGCGCGAGGAACTGCGCGCCCGGGGCCTGTCGCGCAGCACCATCGCCATCCTGGACGCCCTGCTGAAACTCCGGCAGGCGGTCACGGACCCGCGCCTCGTGAAACTGGATGCGGCGCGGAGCGTGAAAGGCAACGCGAAATTCGAGTGGCTGAGCACCACCCTGCCGCAGATGGTCGAGGAAGGCCGCCGCGTCCTGATCTTCAGCGGGTTCGCGACGCTGCTGGGCCACCTGGAAGACTGGCTGCGTGACATCCGCATTCCGTACTCCATGATCACCGGCAGCACCCAGGACCGCCAGAGGCAGATCGAGGCCTTCCAGAGCGGCAAGACGCACGTGTTCCTGATCACCCTGAAGGCCGGTGGGGTCGGCCTGAACCTCACGGCGGCCGACACGGTCATCCACTACGACCCGTGGTGGAATCCGGCTGCCGAGGATCAGGCGACCGACCGCGCGTACCGCATCGGGCAGGACAAACCCGTGTTCGTGTACAAACTGATCGCGGCGGGCAGCGTCGAGGAACGCATCCTGGACCTCCAGGCGCGCAAGGCCAGTCTGGCGCGCGGCATTCTCGACGGCGGCCTGAGCGACGCCACGCAACTGACCACCGCTGACCTCGACCGCCTGTTCGCGCCACTGGAAGACGGGGCCGACAGCGACGCCGGGCCGGACGACCCTGACGAGGACGACCGCAGCGACACAGACAGCAGCGATACAGACACCACCGACACAGATAGCGGTGATACAGACACCGCCGACACAGACGGCACGGCGCGTACCGGTTCCCCGACCCGCCCGGACGTACTGGTCCGGCGGTGAAAGCCCAGCCCTGCACCCACCGGCCAGGCGGGCGGTGTAGACCACGCCCCGCAGCCCGCTTGAGTCCCGCCCGGCCGGGGCGCTATGCTGCGCCGCATGAACGCGAACGGCAAGTGGTGGCCCGGTTTCCCCTGGGCTTGACACGTCTGCTGTTCCCGCATGGAACGCGCCCAGGTGGATCACTCCACCGGGCGCGTTCTCTGTACGGCTCACCTCACCTCACCCGGCCACCTCACCTCACCCGGCCACCCTGCCTTACCCGGAGACCCTGCCTCTCACCCCGGCGGCACCCAGGAGCGTCATGACGAACCCGACCCCCCCCACCCTGCCTGCCCTGGCCGTCGCCGCGCAGGAACTCAACGCCGACCTCGACACGCCCGTCACCGCGTACCTGAAAGCCGCGCAGGGCGAACCCGTCGCCTTTCTGCTCGAAAGCGTCGAGGCGGGCGAGACCCTCGGCCGGTACTCGTTCATCGGCGTGGGTGAACAGGGGCGCTTCGAGGCGCGCGGCACGCACGTGACGAGCAGCGGCACCTTCGGCACGCACGGCGGCCCCGTGCCCGACCCACTGGCGCACCTGTACGCCGCCGTCACCCGCCCCGCACCCGTTCCCGCTGGGCTGCCCGCCCTGATCGGCGGGGCCGTCGGGTACGCCGCGTACGACCTGATCCGCGCGTACGAAACCCTGCCGGACGGTAACCCCGACGAACTCGGCGTGCCCGATGCGTGTTTCATCGCGCCGCGCGGCATGGTCATCTTCGACCACCTCAAGCACCGCCTGATCGCCGTCGCGACCGCCGCGCGGCAGGCCGACGCCGACGCCGAGGTCGCCGCGCTCGTGGCGCGTCTGCGCGGCCCGCTGCCTGGCGTGCCCGGCCAGCACCCCACTCAGGCGCCCGCCTTTACCAGTAATTTCACGCCGGACACCTACCGCGACGCCGTGAACCGCGCCCTGGAGTACATCCGCGCCGGCGACATCTTTCAGGTCGTGCCCAGCCAGCGCTTCAGCGCGCCCCTGGGCGACCTGCACCCCTTCGCGCTGTACCGCGCGCTGCGCCGCGTGAACCCCAGCCCGTACCTCGGATACCTGCAACTCGGGCCAGTCACGCTGGTCGCCAGCAGCCCCGAGAGCCTGCTGGCCAGCGACGGCCACGCGGTGACTACCCGGCCCATCGCCGGCACCCGCACGCGCGGCGCCACCCCCGAACACGACAACGCCCAGGCCGCCGAACTCCTGGCCGACGAGAAGGAACGCGCCGAGCACCTGATGCTCGTGGACCTGGGCCGCAACGACCTCGGCCGGGTCAGCCGGTACGGCAGCGTCCGGGTGCACGACGCCTTTACCATCGAACGTTACAGCCACGTCATGCACATCGTCTCCAGCGTCACCGGCACCCTCCGGGACGACCAGACGCCCCTGCACGCGCTGGCCAGCGTGCAACCCATGGGCACCGTCAGCGGCGCTCCCAAGATCCGCGCCATGGAAATCATCGACGAACTCGAACCCACCCGGCGCGGCCCCTACGGCGGCAGTTTCGGTTACATCGCCCTTGACGGCAGCATGGACATGGCCCTCACGCTGCGCACCATGGTCATCACGGGCGGCCAGGTTCATATTCAGGCCGGAGCGGGCGTCGTTGCCGACAGCGACCCCGCCAGCGAGGAACTCGAAACCCGCAACAAGGCCGCCGCCCTCATGCGCGCCGTCGAACTCGCCGCAGGAGGGCTGTGAGTGCGCCGTGGTGGGTAGAGGGGCAGCCGTGAGCGGCAGCTCACCACCCGCGCCCCCACCGTTCAGGCGCTCACCGTCCCTACCTCACTGTCCCGCCCCGCCAGTTCTCCAGTAACCGTTCTCCAGTAACCGTTCTCCAGTGACGCCACCTACCAGGACACCCGTTTCGCGTGCATGAAAGGACAATCACGATGACCACCCCCCCTGTTTCCGGCCCTCACAGCCCGCACGCTGCACTCCGCGTCCTGCTGATCGACAATTACGACTCGTTCACGTATAACCTCGTGCAGTATTTCGGGGAGCTGGGGGCGGACCTGACCGTGTGGCGTAACGACGCGTTCACGCTGGACGAGGTGCGGGCCCTGAACCCGGACGCGGTCGTGGTGTCGCCGGGGCCGTGCACGCCGTCAGAGGCGGGGCTGAGCGTGCAGGTGATCCGCGAACTGGGGCCGGCCGTGCCTACGCTGGGCGTGTGCCTGGGCCACCAGAGTATCGGCGAGGCGTTCGGGGCGCGGGTGGGCCGGGCCATCCTGCCCGTGCACGGGAAGACCAGTCCGGTGCGGCATGACGGCTCCGGGCTGTTCGCGGGCCTGCGGGACGGGGTGACGGTCACGCGCTACCACTCGCTCGTGGTGCGCGACCTGCCGCCGGAACTGGTGGCGACCGCCTGGACCACCGACCCGCACGAGGAGGTCGTGATGGCGCTGCGGCACCGTGAATTCCCGGTGTTCGGCGTGCAGTTCCACCCGGAGAGTGTGGCCACGGAGGGCGGCATGCAGATGATCAGGAACTTCCTGGCGGAGGTCCGGGCGTTCCAGTCGGCGCAGGCCGCGTCAGGTTCGGGTGCCGCGCCCGGTTGGAATGCCGCGCCGGTGGCAGAGGCGGGCGCGTGATGCACGCGAGACTGATGAACGGCGAGCGGCTGTCGCAGGGGGACGCGGCGGCGTTCATGCGCGAGGTCATGGAGGGCGACGTGAGCGGCGTGCGGCTCGCGGCGGCCCTGGCGGCCCTGCGGGTGCGCGGCGAGACGCCCGAGGAGATCGCGGGCTTCGCGCAGGCCATGCGGGAGAACGCGGTGCGCGTGAACGTCACGCCCCGCCCGGTGCTGCTGGACGTGGTCGGCACGGGCGGCGACGGCGCGCACACCTTCAACATCAGCACCACGACGGCGTTTGTGGTGGCCGGCGCGGGCGTGCCGGTCGCCAAGCACGGCAACCGCGCCGCGAGCAGCCGCGCCGGCAGTGCGGACGTCTTGGAGGTGCTGGGCGTAAACCTGGACGCCAGCCCCGAGGTCGTGGCGGACGCCGTGAACACCCTGGGCATCGGGTTCATGTTCGCCCGCAACTACCACCCGGCCCTGCGGCACGCGGCGGCCGTCCGCTCGGACCTGGCGGCGCGGACGGTGTTCAACATCCTGGGGCCACTCAGCAACCCGGCGGGCGCCACGCACCTGGTGGTGGGTGTGTTCAAGCCGGAACTGACGCGCACGCTGGCCGAGGTCCTGCGCCTGCTCGGCGCGGGCGGCGCGACCGTCGTGTACGGCGACGGCCTGGACGAGTTCACGGTCAGCGGCGTGAACACCGTCTCGGGCCTGCGGGACGGCGAGATCATCGACCGCAGCCTGCACCCGGAAGAGGCGGGCGTGGACCTGCACCCGCGTGAGGCGATTGTGGGCGGCACACCCGCCGATAACGCGCAGATCACCCGCGCCCTGCTGACCGGCGGCGGCACGGCCGCCCAGCGGGACATCGTGGCACTGAACGCCGGAGCGGCCCTGCGTACGGCGGGCGCGGTGGACTCGATCCGCGCCGGGGTGGAACTGGCCCGCACGGTCATGGGCAGCGGCGCCGGCTGGAGCACCCTGGAACGCTACGCCGCCCACACCCGCCGCTAAGCCGACCATCCCTACCGACCGCCCCCTGCCGACCACCCCCTGCCGATCATCACCGCCGACGGCCGAGTTCTCCGCTGTCTACTGGGGCGGCAGCAGCAGTTTGCCTTCCAGGGGGGTGCTCAGGACGATGCTGGTGTCGCAGGTGAAGCCCATGTTGATCAGTTCGGTCAGCATGTGTTCCAGGGCGCCCACGTCGGGCACGGCAACCTTCAGGATGCAGGAGTTGTCCCCGGTGACGGAGTGGCATTCCAGCACGCCGTCGTGCTTGGTGGCCCAGCGGACCAGGGTGGGGTCGTTGCGGCCACTGTCCTGCACGCCGATGAACGCGGTGATGGTGCGGCCCAGGGGTTTGGCGGCGACGCGCACGCCGTAGCCGAGGATCACGCCGGCGTCCTCGAGGCGGCGCACGCGTTCCGTCACGGCCGGGGCGCTCAGGCCCACGCGGCGACCCAGTTCACGCATGCTCAGGCGCGAATCGGTCTGCAGTTCCTGAAGGATGCTGTGATCGAGGGGGTCGAGGTGGCCGCCGGACTGTCTCATACCCCCAGCCTAGCATTTGGAAGGTCGTGGGTGGCGTTTGAGAGTTTTGTGTGCGTGAAACCTGCCCACACGCCCGGCGCCCGCCCATTCCAATGGGAGCCGCGCGGCACGGACAATGAGAGGGCACCCCATTCGAGTTCCGCCCCCAGCTCTTCCGGAGGCTGCCATGCCCATTCACCCGAACGCCACCACCGACAGCCAGACCATGCTTCCCCGCAACCACCGCGCGCCCCGGTGGGCGGACGTACCCGACGAGCAGTGGTACGACTGGAAATGGCAGCTGAAAAACCGCATCAACACCGTCGAGGAACTCGAATCCGTCATCCGCCTGACCGACAGTGAACGCCAGGGTGCCAGCGCGTCAGGCATCTTCCGGCTGGACATCACGCCGTACTTCGCGTCCCTGATGCACCCCACGGACCCCACCTGCCCCGTGCGGCGGCAGGTGATCCCCACCCACCACGAACTCGAACCTTTCACGTCCATGATGGAAGACAGCCTCGCCGAGGACAAGCACAGCCCCGTGCCCGGCCTGGTGCACCGCTACCCGGACCGGGTACTGATGCTGGTGACCACCCAGTGCGCCAGTTACTGCCGCTACTGCACCCGCAGCCGCATCGTGGGCGACCCCAGCGAAACCTTCAACCCCGCCGAGTACGAGGCGCAACTGAATTACCTGCGCAACACGCCGCAGGTGCGCGACGTGCTCCTGAGCGGCGGCGACCCGCTCACGCTGGCGCCCAGGGTGCTGGGCCGCCTGATCGCGGAACTCCGCAGGATCGAGCACATCGAGATCATCCGCATCGGCACGCGCGTGCCCGTGTTCATGCCCATGCGCGTCACGCAGGAACTCTGCGACGTCCTGAGCGAGAACCACCCGGTCTGGATGAACATTCACGTCAACCACCCCCGCGAGATCACCCCAGAAGTCGCCGACGCCTGCGACCGCCTCACGCGCGCCGGCGTGCCGCTGGGCAACCAAAGTGTGCTGCTGCGCGGCGTGAACGACCACGCGGTCATCATGCAGAAACTCGTGCGGGAACTCGTCAAGATCCGCGTCCGCCCGTACTACATCTACCAGTGCGACCTCGTCCACGGCGCCGGGCACCTGCGCACCACCGTCAGCAAGGGCCTGGAAATCATGGAAAGCCTGCGCGGCCACACCAGCGGGTACTCGGTCCCCACCTACGTCGTCGATGCGCCCGGCGGCGGCGGCAAGATTCCCGTTGCGCCCAACTACGTCCTTTCGCACAGCCCCGAGAAACTCATCCTGCGGAACTTCGAGGGCTACATCGCCGCGTACAGCGAACCCACCGACTACACCGGCCCCGACATGCTCGTCCCCACCGAGTGGCAACGCAAGGAACCCGGCCAGAGCGGCATCTTCGGCCTGATGGAAGGCGAACGCATCAGCATCGAACCCAAGGAATTCAGCGAGAGCCGCAACCGCCCCGGCACCACCAAGCACCGCCTGAACAGCCGCGAGGACAAATGGGCCGCCCACGGCATCGGCCTGGACGTGACCGACACCGCGCCGGGCGGCATGGTGCAGGCCGCGCACCCCGTCAGCGGCGACTGAAAAAAGGCGCCCCCCCGGGTCTGCTGTGCGGCCCGCTTCCCTCAAGGGAAGCCAGACATCGCGCCTCCCTGAGGCGAGAGGTGCCCCGGTGGGGCGCAGGGGTCGTCCGCGAATCTGCCGTCCCTTCCCCAGGAGAACCACAATGACTACCCTTCCCAAACCCCGTCAGCCTGAACTTAAGACCTCGCTCCCCGGTCCCAAAACGGCGGCGATCATGGCCCGCGACGCGCAGCACCTCTCGACCTCGTACATGCGCCCTTACCCGTTCGTGCCAGATCACGGGGAGGGCGTGTGGCTGACCGACGTGGACGGCAACACCATGCTGGATTTCTTTGCGGGGATCGCGGTCAGCACGACCGGGCACGCGCATCCGCATGTGGTCAGGGCCGTGCAGGAGCAGATCACCAGATTCGCGCACGTGTGCCTCACGGATTACCCGCAGGAGATCACGACCAGCCTCGCCGAGCGCATGGTCAGGCACGTCGAGAAACCCGGTGAGAAGTGGCGCGTGTTTTTCGGGAACAGCGGCGCGGAGGCCGTCGAGGCGGCCGTGAAACTGGCCCGCAACCACACGGGGCGGCCGCACATCATCAGTACGCTGGGCAGCTTCCACGGGCGCACGTACGGCGCGATCACGCTGACGGGCAGCAAGACGAAGTACAAGCGCGGCTTTGGGCCGCTGCTGCCGAACGTGTCGCACGTGCCGTACCCGAATCCGTTCCGGCCCCCGCTGGGCGCCACGGCCGAGACCTGCGGTCAGGCGGTGATCGATCACATCGAGGGGCTGTTTCAGACGATCATTCCGGCGGATGAGGTCGCGGCGTTCATCATCGAACCGATGCAGGGCGAGGGCGGGTACATCGTGCCGCCGGCTGGCTTCCTGAAGCAGCTGCGCGCGCTGTGCGACGAGCACGGCATCCTGCTGATCTTCGACGAGGTGCAGGCCGGGATGGGCCGCACCGGGAAGATGTACTCCTTCCAGCAGTTCGGGGAGGACGGCGGCGTGCAGCCGGACATCATTACGGTCGCCAAGGGCGTCGCGTCGGGCCTGCCGATCAGCGCCATGCTGGCGAAAGAAAGCGTGATGACGTGGCCGGTCGGGTCGCACGGCAGCACCTTCGGCGGGAATCCCGTGGCGGCCGCCGCCGCGCACGCCACGCTGGACCTGCTTGAAGGCGTGGTCAAGCACCCCGGTTGCGGCGAGAGCCTGATGGAGAACGCCGCCAGCGTGGGCGAGTTCATCCTGACCGAACTGAAGGGCATGCAGGCGGAATTCCCGTTCATTGGGGACGTGCGCGGCCAGGGGCTGTTCATCGGACTGGAATTCGTGCAACCCGGCGGCAGCCCCGACGGCAAGCTCCGCGACGCGGCCAGCATGGCGATGTTCGGGCGCGGCCTGCTGAACCTTGACTGCGGCGAGGCTGTCATCCGCATCAGCCCGCCCCTGATCCTGACGCGTGAGGAAGCCGCGACAGGCCTGGACATCATGCGGGACGCCCTGCGCACCCTGAAGTAAAGCACCCTGGTACGGATTCCGATTGATTCGGTGCAGTTCTGAATCAATCCGAGCGGACGCGAGTAGGAACAGAAGACGCCCCTTCGCTGTATGGAGCCACAGACGGCGATTTTCCGACTGTGGCGGAATGGAGCGGCAGTCCGTATGGTACGAGTCGGGCCGCCCCGTGCCAGGAGCGGCCCGCCCTGTTTAAGTACACTGCGTTTATCTTGTCGATAAACCGCGCGGAGCGCGTAGCAGAAGAAAGTACGTTGGAGCGGGAATGGAGAGGTTCCGGCGCTTTTCCGGCAGGGCGCAATGTTAGCTTCAAGGTACTTAGCCGCTGGTGGCTACGCTGGTGTTTGGGGCGGCTTCCAGTTCTTTCAGGGCGCCCGTGACGTGCGTCATGGGGTTGGCGCTGCGGTGAATCCAGGTGACGGTGCCGTGCGGGTCGATCAGGAAAGTGGCGCGGTCGGTCATTCCGAGCAGGCGGTTCAGGCCGCCGATCACGCCGTACGCCCTGGCGAGGCTGCGGTCGCTGTCGGGAATCATGGGGAACGTCAGGGAGCAGGTGTCGCGGAAGCGGGCCTGCCGGGCTTCGGTGTCGGTGCTCACGCCGATCACCTGCGCGCCGTGTCGTTCGAATTCCGGCAGTGCCGCCTCGAACCGCTGCGCTTCGATGCTGCATCCGGCGCTGCTGGCGCGCGGGTAGAAGTACAGCACGGTCCACTGGCCGCGCCGCTCCTGCAGGGACACGCGGCGGCCGTCGTCGGTGCGGCGCGTGAAGTCCGGGGCGGGCTGGCCGACTTGAAGGCTCATGCGCCCGATTCTACGCGCCGTCCTCCAGCAGCGGCCCTGGGGAACCTTTCTTCACGGGCGAGCCGAGCGAGTGGATTTGACCGAGCAGCACGGGGAAGAGGGGCGTCGGGAGGCGGTTTTCCTGACGCCGTGATTCGGGGAACTGCTCTACAATGCGCCGGTGCCGGACGTCGCTGATTCCCTCCTGCGGCCCCTGCGGCCGTTTGCGGGGCAGGTGGTCGTGGTGGGCGTGTCGGGCGGCGCGGACAGCGTGGCGCTGCTGCGCTGCCTGCTGCTGGTGGAGGCGCGGCCGGTCGCGGCGCACCTGGATCACGCGCTGCGCACTGACTCGGCAGGGGACGCCGCGTGGGTGCAGGCACTCGCGGCGCAGCTGGGCGTGCCGTTTGCGGGGGGGCGGGTGGACGTGGCAGCGGTCGCGGCGCGGCGCGGCTGGAACACCGAGGACGCCGCCCGCCGCCTGCGCTACGATTTCCTGACCCGCGCGGCCAGGGCGCACGCGGCGCAGGTGATCCTGACAGCGCACACGCGGCGCGATCAGGCCGAGACGGTCCTGGCCGCCCTGCTGCGAGGCGAGGCAGTGCTGCACGGCATTCCCGCCGCGCGCGGGCCGCTGCGCCGCCCCTGGCTGGACGTGCCACGCGCAGACATCGAAGCGTTCCTGCGCGCGCGCGGTCAAGCCTGGCGCGAGGACCCCACGAACACCGACCCCGCGTTCACCCGCGCCTGGATTCGCCGGGAGGTCATGCCGGTCCTGAGCGCCCGCTACCCGGCCGCCGAGCAGACGCTGGCCCGCGTGGCCCGCATGCAGGCCGAGGACGACGACGCCCTGAGCGAACAGGCCGCCCACCTGACCCGGCACGCCCCGCGCCGCAGCGCCCCGCCAGCCGTGCTGCGCCGCTGGGTGCGCGCCGAGTTGCGCCGCGCCGGACTGGACTTTCACGCCCCGCACCTGGAACGGCTGGCCGGGGCGCTGCGGGCAGGGGAGACGGCGCACGTCACCCTGCCCGGCGGGCGCAACGTGACCGTCACGGGCGGGCAACTGCACACGGCGCCGCAGAACTGGCCGGAACCCGATTTTCTCCTTCCGCCCGGCTGGGAACTCCGCACGCGCCGCGCCGGGGACCGCGTGAAGCTGCCCGGCGGCACGCGCGCACTCAGTGACGTGCTGACCGACCGGCACGTGCCCCGCGCCGACCGGGACCGCGTGCCGCTACTTGCCTCTGACCGGGGCGTGCAGTGGGTGGGCCTTGAGCCGCCCATCTGGGCGGTCGGTGCGCGCGAGGCGGCCGCCCAGCCCGCGGACCCGCTGCACGCCGCGATGGGCCAGGCCCTGGCACAGGCGCGCGACGCCGCCCGCGCGCAGGAAGTCCCGGTCGGCGCGGTGGTCCTCGGCCCCGGCGGTCAGGTGGTCGGGCGGGGCCGCAACACCAGCCGCGAGCACGGCGACATGACCCGCCACGCCGAACTGGCCGCCCTGAGGGACGCCGCCCGCACCCTCGGCACCCCGTACCTGAGCGGGTGCACGCTGGTCGTCACGCTCGAACCCTGCCCCATGTGCCTCGGCGCGGCCCTCGAAGCGCGCGTCGGGCACGTCGTGTACGGCGCCGCGAATCCCAGGGCGGGCGCGCTGGGGGGCGTCACTGACCTCCTCGCTGCTCACTGGGGGCACGTTCCGGCCGTCACGGGCGGCGTCCGTGCCCACGAGGCCGCCCGCCTCCTGAAAGATGTGTTCGGGCGGGTACGCGCCGCGCGGCAGCGGGGCACGCCAGACCGGTAGGCTGCCAGCAGGGGGTTCAGCGCCGCAGGGCGTCCAGGGACCCGCAGCGCCCGCAGAACATTTACGCTGAGGCCCGGGCGTGACGCGGTCGCCTGACTGCCCGCCGTGCGGGTCATGACGAGCAGTGGATGACAGCACAGGTCCCCCAGATCACGGTCGGATGGAGCTGACCGGAGAGAGCAGGAGCCGCCCGACCTGCCCTGATACGGACTGCGCACCACTGCGCCACAGTCGAAAAAACGCCGCCTGGGGCTCCATACCCCGAAATCCGTATCTTGTTCCCACTCCCATTCGCTCAGATTGATTCAGAACTGCACCGAATCAATCGGAATCCGTATGAGTGGTCAACGAAACGGGCGGCCGTCTGGATCATGAGTGCGCGCAGCCTCCTTCCACGCCACCTGTGGCCCCCGCACACGGACGCCCGCGCCCGGCGTGCTACAAGCCCGGCGTGCTACACCCTGGGGCATGCGCGCTTCCTCTGCCCTGGCCGCCCTGACCGGACTGGCCCTGCTCTGCGCCCCGTCCGGCGCCACGCACGCCAGTGGCGTGTTCGTCTCGTACCCCCCGGAAGGCCACCGGGTCGCGCACGCCAACGTGATCTTGCAGGGGCACGTACCCCCCGGCTCCAGCCTCAGCGTGTCCGGGCGCGCCGTTCCCACCGGCCCCGACGGCCTGTTCATGGAGTGGTGGCCGCTGAAACCCGGCGTGAACACCCTCACCCTGACTGCCCGGCAGGGGAGCCGCGTGACGGGCCGCACCCTGCGCGTCACGCGCGTCGCCGCGCCCATCCTGCCCACCCGGCCCACCCGCATTCTGCCCGGCAGCGTGACGCCCGCCCAGCCGGTCGAATTCTGGGACGCGACCGGCGACACGCCCACCGAACGCCGCGTTCCCGTCAGCGTGCAGGGCAGCGCCGGAGCTCGTGCCAGCGTCCGCCTGGGCAGCGGCGCGCCCACCCCGCTGCGCGAGGGACCCCCCGGCACGTACCGCACCGACCTGAGCGTTCCCCCCACCTCCCAGGCCAGCGCCCCCCTGACCGTCGCCCTGACCGGCCCCGACGGCCGCACCGTGACCGCCACCGCCCCCGGCCACGTCACCGTGCAGAGCGGCGGCGCCCGCAGCGGCTCGCAGCGTCCCGGACAGGTGCCGGGCCCCAGCCTGAACGCCAGCAGCACCGTCCTGACCACCCTGACCGGCGAGCCCCTGCTGTACCCCCGCACCGGCATGACCTTCACGGTCGTCGGCCGGCAGGAAGGCGATCTGCGCGTCCGCCTGACGGGCGGCCAGAGCGCCCTGATCACCGCCACGCAACTCGACCTGGGTGCCCCCGGCACCGCCCCCTTCCCCTGGACCGGCGGAACTGTCCGCCTGGACGCACCGCCGTCTGCCCTGATCAGCCCACCCGCCCCGGAACCCGCCGCCTCCCCCGTGCCCGCGCTGCCCGGCCTCCCCACCCCCAGCGATTCCCCAGCGCCGCCATCACCAACCGTACCGGCCCCCGCCCCCGGCAGCAGCGACCTGACGCTCCTGATCCCCACCGGCCCCGCCCGTCCGCCCTTCACCCTCGAACAGACCGACCCACGCACCCTCGTCCTCACCCTGTTCGGCCCGAGCCTCACGCCGCTCACCCCGCCCGCCCCCCACCCCCTGCTGACCTACACCCAGCTGCACACCACCGCCGACACCACCCGCCTCACCCTGACACTCGCCGCCCCCGCCTGGGGTTTTACCGCCGATTACGACGGCCCTCACCTGCGCCTCGGTGTCCGTACGCCCCCCACCCCCAACCCCGCCCAGCCTCTGCAAGGCCGCGCCATCACCCTCGACCCCGGCCACGGCGGCACCCAGAACGGCGGCGCCGGCAGCCTCGGCACCCCCGAAAAAGACCTCGTGCTGCCCATCACCCTGCGCGCCGCCGAACTCCTGCGCGCCCAGGGCGCCACCATCCACCTCACCCGCACCACCGACACCACCGTCGGCCTGTACGACCGCGGCCAGCTCGCCCACGACACCGACAGCGACCTCCTCATCAGCATCCACGCCAACGCCCTCCCCGACGGCCGCGACCCGCGCGGCGTCCGCGGCCCCGAGATCTACTTCACCCACCCACAGGCTCAACCCCTCGCCGCCGCCCTCCTGGACGCCCTGCGCGCCGGGCTCCCGGACCTCGGCCCCGGCGCCGGACTGAAACCCGGCGCGGACCTCGCCCTCACCCGACCCACCAGCCAACCCAGCGTCCTGATCGAAACCGGGTACCTGACCGACCCCGGCAACCTGCGCGTGCTAAACAGCCCGGCCGGACAAGAACGGATTGCTCAGGCCATCGCGGCGGGGGTCGTGGCGTACTACCGGGGGCTTGGGCGGTAGGTGGGTGCCTCGCGGCGGGCCTCCCCACCCCCCAGCCCCCATCCCCAGGGGGGACGGGGGGGCTTTCGTTGGCACTGGGCAGGTATTTCTCTGGCGTTCGGGGTGAGAATCGGGCGGGGACGGCCACGCCTCACACGCCATCCTCCGACTTCGCCGCGTGCGCCCCGCGCGCTTCGCGCACGACGGGCTTGGTTGCCGTGACGGCCGCGTCAGCATGTTGTTTAGGCTCCCCTTGAGGGAAGCTGTCAGCGAGGCTGACTGGCTGGTACAGCTGCGGAGCAGAGGGGTCCTGCGAGGCAGGGGGTTGCCCTTCCCGCATCCCGCTGCTTCCCACTCCCGTACCATCTGGGCATGAGTGTCGTTCGGCCGGTGACGTTGGTGACGGGAGCTGCGGGTGGGATTGGGGCGGCGTTGGCGCGGCGGTTGGCGTCTTCGCAGGACCTGATCCTGTCGGGGCGGAATGTGGGGGCGTTGGAGGCCCTGTGTGCGGAGGTGGGAGGCGCGGCGCTGGTGCTGGACCTGACCCGCCCGGAGTCGTTCGAGGAGGCGCTGGCGGGATTGGGGCGCGTGTCGAACGTGGTGCATAACGCGGGCGTGGTGGAGCTGGGCGCGGTGGGGGCGCAGGGGCACGCGGTGTGGTCTCACACGCTGGCGGTGAATGTGGTCGCCCCGGCGGAGTTGACGCGGTTGCTTCTGCCGCGCGTGCGTTCGGAGCGGGGGTCGGTGGTGTTCGTGAACAGCGGCGCGGGCCTGCGCGCGAACGCGGGGTGGGGCAGTTACTCGGCCAGCAAGTTCGCCCTGAAAGCCCTGGCAGACGCCCTGCGGGAGGAGGAGGCTGAGCGTGGGGTGCGCGTGTCGAGCGTGTACCCGGGCCGCACGGCGACGCCCATGCAGGCGAAGGTGCGCTCCCAGGAGGGCGCGGCGTACACGCCGGAGGCGTTCATCGATCCGGATTCGGTGGCGGCCACCATCGAGTTCGTGCTGAACGCCCCGCGTGACGCGACCCTGCCGGACGTGAGCGTGCGCCCTGGACCGCGTTGATGGGCGCGCCGGTGGAAATCAGGTGACGGCGCCGGCGGTGGGGCTGCGCGCCGCGTGGCTCCCCACCACGCACCCGCTTCAGGGCGAGGTTCCAGATGCGGTTCTCGGTGATCTGCGGGATGTGCTGGGGTTGTAGGTGGGCGCCTGCGGCGGGCTGCCCCACCCCCCAGCCCCCATCCCCAGGGGGGACGGGGGAGCCAGCGTTGGCACTGGGCAGGTATTTCGCGGGCGTTCGTGGTGGGGATTGGGCGGGGACGGCCACGCCTCACACGCCATCCTCCGCGCCCGCTGCGTTCGCCCCGCGCGCTGCGCGCACGACGGGCCTCGTGGCGATGACGGTCGCCTTTCAAGGCTCCCCTTGAGGGGAGCTGTCAGCGAAGCTGACTGAGGGGTCGCCTGCGAAGCAGCTGTGTTCCGCTGCGCGGCAGCCGCCCTTCCCACTCTCCGCGCCCCTGCGGCGCGTACCATCGGGGGTGTGAGTTCTTTCGTGTTGCCGATTGCGGAGGTGGTGCCTGCGGTGCGTGGGGCGCTGGCGGCGCATTCGTTGGTTGTGGTGCAGGCGCCTCCGGGGGCGGGGAAGAGTACGGGGTTGCCGCTCGAGTTACTGGGCGAGCCGTGGTTGGCGGGGCGTGGGATCGTGATGCTGCAGCCTCGGCGGGTGGCGGCGCGGGCGGTGGCGGCGCGGCTGGCGGAGGGGCTGGGTGAGGAGGTCGGTGGGACGGTCGGGTACCGGGTGCGCTTCGATTCGCGGGTGTCGGCGGCGACGCGGTTGGAGGTCGTGACGGAGGGCATCCTGACGCGGCGGCTTCAGCGGGATCCGGAGTTGTCGGGGGTGGGGCTGGTGATTCTGGATGAGTTTCACGAGCGGAGCCTGAACGCGGATCTGGCGCTGGCGCTCCTGCGGGAGGTGCAGGGGGCGCTGCGGGATGACCTGCGGGTGCTGGTGATGAGTGCCACGCTGGATCCGGGGCTGCCGGGGCGGCTGGGGGCGCCGCTGATCGAGAGTGCGGGGCGGGCGTTCCCGGTCGAGGTTCGCTACCTGCCCTTAGACCCGGTGGGGCGCGTGGAGGACCTCGTGGCGCGGCAGGTGCGGCTGGCGCTGGAATCGGAGCCGGGGGACGTGCTGGCGTTCCTGCCGGGCGTGCGGGAGATCCGCGCAGCGGCGGCGGCGCTCTCGGACGTGGACGCCGCCGTGCTGCCGCTGTACGGGGACCTGCCGGTGCGTGAGCAGGCGCGGGCGCTGCGGCCCGATCCGGGTGGGCGGCGCAAGGTGGTGCTGGCGACCAGCATCGCGGAGACGTCGCTGACCATCGACGGGGTGCGGGTGGTGGTGGACGGAGGCCTGAGCCGCACGCAGGCGTTCGATCCGGCCAGCGGGCTGTCGCGGATGGTGACGGGCCGGGTCACGCGGGACGCGGCGGCGCAGCGGGCGGGCCGCGCGGGTCGCACCGCGCCGGGCGTGGCGTTCCGGTTGTGGAGCGAGCGGACGCAGCCGCTCCTGCCGGCCGCGCGCCCGCCGGAGGTCATGGAGGCGGACCTCGCGCCGCTGACGCTGGAACTCGCGCAGTGGGGCGTACCGGACCCGGCGGACCTGCACTGGCTGGACGTACCCCCGGCCCGGCGTATCGAGACGGCGCGGGGTGTGCTGCGGGACCTGGGCGCCCTGGACGGGTCGGGCCGCGTGACACCGGAGGGCGCGCGGCTGCTGGACTTCCCGACGCATCCGCGCCTGGCGCACCTGCTGACCTCGCCGGGCGACCCGGCGCTGGCCGCAGACGTGGCGGCCCTGCTGGAGGAACGTGACCCGCTCCCACCGGGGTCCGGTGCGGACCTCACGGACCGTGTGGCGGCCCTGCGTGCGTGGCGTGGCGGTGGGCGCACGCCCGGCGACGTGACCGTGCTGGAGCGGGCCGAGCGGCTGTCCCGGCAGTGGCGCACGCTTCTCAAGGTCCGGCCGGACGACTCGGCCCCGGACGGGTTCGCGGTGGGGGCGCTGGTCCTGCGGGCGTACCCGGAACGCGCCGCGCTGGCCCGCGAGGAGACCAGCGGCCTGCGCCGGGGGCGGTTCCTGCTGGCGGGCGGGCAGGGGGTGGCCCTGCCGGAAGGGGACGCTCTGGCAGGCGCGCCGGCGCTGGCGGTCGCGCACCTGGACGCCGCCCCCACGAGTGCCGCGCAGGCCGAGGGCCGCATCTTCCTGGCGGCGCCCCTGGACCCGGCCGCGCTGGACGTGGCGGCCGCGTGGGTGGACGCGGTGCGCTGGGACGCCCGCAGCGGCACGCTGGTCGCGCAGCGCGAGCGGCGTTTCGGGGCGCTGCTCCTCGACTCCCGTCCCCTGCGGGACGTTCCGGCCCGGGCGCGACTGGACGCGCTGGCCGGGGCGATCCGAGAGGGGGGACTGCACCTGCTGACCTTCAGCGCCGAGGCGCAGGCACTCCGTGACCGCGTGGGGTCCGTCCGGGCGTGGCGGCCGGACGAGACCGACTGGCCGGACCTCAGTGACGCGGGGCTGCTCGACACCCTGGAGGACTGGTTGGGACCGCAGCTGGGCGCGGCCCGCTCGCGGGAGGACCTGGGCCGCCTGAACCTGCTGCCGGCCGTGCAGACGCGGCTGCCGTGGCCGCTCCCGGCCCGGCTGGACGAACTCGCCCCCACGCACCTGACCGTCCCGACCGGCACCCGCGTGCGCCTGACGTACCGGCCCGGCGAGGCGCCCATCCTGGCCGTGAAGTTGCAGGAATTGTTCGGGCTGGCCGACACGCCCGCCGTGAACGGGGGCCGCACGCCCGTGCTGCTGCACCTGCTGTCCCCGGCGGGGCGGCCCGTGCAGGTCACGCAGGACCTGCGTTCCTTCTGGAATTCCTCTTACTTCGAGGTGCGTAAGGACCTGCGCGGCCGGTACCCCAAGCACCCCTGGCCCGACGATCCCTGGACGCACGCCCCCATGAAAGGCACCCGGAAACGGGGCGAGTAATACAAGTTCCGATTGATTAGGTGCAATTCCGCATCAATCCGAGTGGATGCGAGTGGGAGAGAAACGGGTTCCGGACGTGAAATTGGCAACCCGGTGATGTTCCGGGTTGCCAGTGAAACAGACGGCAGTTCGTTCGGGTGAAGTGCCTACAGCAGGCGGGCGAGGGTGCCGCCGAGCAGCATCAGCAGCAGCAGGGCCAGGGTCACGCCCAGCAGTTGCTGGGGGGCCGGGCGGACCACTGCCTCCCGGCGGGGGCCGGTGCCGGGGGTCACGCGGCCCGTCCGGCGTGGGGGCCGGCTTGGTTGCCGGGCTGGCTCTGGGGTGGGTCGTGGGGGGTGGGGTGCAGGCTGCCCAGCGCGGCTTTCAGGTGGCGGTACACCTCGCGCTGAAGTTCGAGGTCCTCGGGGAGTTCGTAGCGCAACTGGTCCATGGCCTGCATCAGGTGCGCGCCGCCGGGCGTGCGTTCATGGTCGGGGCGCGCCCAGTCCGGCAGTTCCGGGGTGTGGGTGGGTTGGCGTTTCGTGTCGTCCCAGTCGCCCCAGGTGCGGGGCAGGTCGTACAGGTAGCGGCCGATGCCAAAATGCACGGCGCAGCGTTTCAGGGCGTCGCTGGCGGCGGCTTTCAGGCTGCTCAGGTCGCCGTCCGGGGCCTGTCCGATGTCCTCACGACTGACGCCCAGGACGGTCAGGCGGCCCTTGACGGTGGGAACGGGCGCGCCGGGCACGACTTCTACACTGAATGCCCAGTCGTCCGGGCAGATGGCGTCCAGGCGGTCCTGAACGGCGCGGGCGTCGATGTGGGCCAGGAGCAGTGCGCGGCTGCGATCCTTGCTGATGGCGACGGCTTTCCACGCCACCATGTGAGCGGGAAACGGGGACTGGAGTCGTTTCTGGACATCGCTCAGTTTCATGTATTTAGTCTATAACAGAATCGAATTACGGTCAAGACAGAATGACCGACGGTCCGTTCCCCGGTCCCGGTGAGCAGGGCAACCAGCCCACGACCTGCCGCAGACCGCCCAGCGCCCCCCGGTTCCATCCACGCCACACTCCTGACCTGCCGCGCCCTCTACCATGCGTGGTATGAGTCGCGCGGCCACCGTTACCCGAACCACCAGCGAAACCGACATCACCGTCACGCTGGACCTGGACACCACCACCTACCAGCACCCGCAGACCGGGCACGGGTTCCTGGATCACATGCTCGACGCACTGGCCCGCCACGCCCGCATCGGCCTGAGCGTCCGCGCGACCGGCGACCTGCACATCGAACCCCACCACCTGATCGAGGACACCGGCATCACGCTGGGGCAAGCGCTCTCGCAGGCACTCGGGGACCGCCGGGGTATCGAACGTTACGGCAGCGCCTTCGTCCCCATGGACGAGACCCTGGCACACGTCGTGCTGGACCTGTCGGGCCGCGCACACCTCGCCTTCGAACCCGAGACCCTGAACGTCTGGGGCGACGCCGGCGGCATGACCCACTACCACCTGCGCGAATTCCTGCGCGGCCTGTGCAACCACGCGGGCGTCACGATGCACGTCCGGCTGCTCGCAGGCCGCGAGGCCCACCACGTCATCGAGGCGACCGTGAAAGCCGTGGCCCGCGCCCTGCGCGACGCCGTGCAGGTCACCTCGCAGGCGATGCCCAGCACCAAGGGCAGCCTGTGACGGCCCCCACGCCCGAACGCCCGGAAGTCCTGCTGCTCGATTACGGCGCCGGGAACGTCCGCAGCGCCGCCAAGGCCCTGGAACGCGCGGGCATGACCGTGCGCGTCAGCAGCGACCCCGCCGACGTGCCCGGCGCGCGCGCCCTGGTGGTGCCCGGTCAGGGCCACTTCCGGCAGGTCATGAACGCCTTCGACAGCGGCGGCTTTCGCCAGCCCGTCCTGGACGCCGCCCGCACCGGCACGCCCATCCTGGGCATCTGCGTGGGCATGCAGATGCTCCTCGAACGCAGCGAGGAAGCGCCGGGCGTCCAGGGTCTGGGCCTGATTCCCGGCACCGTGCTGCGCTTCCCCAGCGACCCGCAGCGCAAGGTGCCGCAGATGGGCTGGAACAGCCTGGATAAGGTCGGGGACAGCCCCCTGCTGGCTGACCTCGCCTGCCCCGCGTACGCGTACTTCGTGCACTCGTACTACGTGCCCCTGACCGTCGAGGTCGATGCCGGGGCACTCACCGAGTACGGCGTGCCCTTCTGGGCCGCGCTGAGCCACGGCAACCTGCACGCCACGCAGTTCCACCCGGAGAAAAGCGGCGAGGTCGGACTGGCCATCCTCGAACGCTTCCGCCGCAACGTGCTGAGAGGCTGAACGTACCGGCAGGATGATGGCGGGATGTGAATGGCGGAACGTTGATGGAGAGGGGTGGGCGATGTTCCGCCATCCGCAACGGGCAATAGAACGGGCAATAGACCGGTGAGGCACGACTGGGCCACAATGGACGGCATGACCACCCGGACCTCCCGCCCGCCCGTGGACCTCGACTGGAACACGCTGGGCTTCAGTTACATCCGCACCGACGAACGCTACCTCTCGCACTGGCGTGACGGCGCGTGGGATCAGGGCAGCCTGACCCTGGATAACGTCCTGCACATCAGTGAGGGCAGCACCGCCCTGCACTACGGGCAGCAGTGCTTCGAGGGCCTCAAAGCGTACCGCGCCGCCGACGGCAGCATCAACCTGTTCCGCCCCGATCAGAACGCCGCGCGCATGCAGGCCAGTTGCCGCCGCGTCCTGATGCCCGAAGTCAGCACCGAACAGTTCATCGACGCCTGCCGTCAGGTTGTGCAGGCCAACGAACACTGGATTCCTCCCTACGGCACGGGCGGCGCGCTGTACCTGCGCCCCTACGTGATCGGCGTGGGCGACAACATCGGCGTGCGCGCCGCCCCGGAATACATCTTCGGAGTGTTCGCCATTCCCGTCGGCGCGTACTTCAAAGGCGGCCTGACCCCCCACAACTTCATCACGTCCGGCATGGACCGCGCCGCGCCGCACGGCACGGGGGCCGCCAAGGTCGGCGGGAACTACGCCGCCAGCCTCCTGCCCGGCGCGCAGGCCCAGGACCGCCACTTCGCGGACGCCATCTACCTCGACCCCGCCACCCACACCAGGATCGAGGAAGTCGGCGCCGCGAACTTCTTCGCCATCACCCGTGACAGCCAGACGTTTATCACGCCCAAATCCCCCAGCATCCTGCCCAGCATCACCAAGTACAGCCTCCTGCACCTGGCCGAACACCGCCTGGCCCTGAACGTCGTCGAGGGCGACGTGTTCATCGACCGCCTGGACGGGTACGCCGAGGCCGGCGCGTGCGGCACCGCCGCCGTCATCACGCCCATCGGCGGCATCCAGCACGGCGACACCTTCCACGTGTTCCACAGCGAAACCGAGGTCGGCCCCGTCACCCGCCGCCTGTACGACGAACTCGTCGGCATCCAGTACGGCGATCGCCCCGCGCCCGAGGGCTGGATCGTCAAGGTGTAACGGCAGGGGGGGCGGGGAGCGGGCGTGGAGTTGGCAGCCCGGTGGTCTTGCGAGTCATGAACGACACATTTGGACTCCGTGTGGGACGGGGCAGCATACGTGGCATGTTCCGCCTCAAGCGCCGCACATGCCGCCCCGGCACGCTCTGACCGTTTCTTCATGTTCGCCCCCTGCGGGCGGGGAGGGTGGGGGGCGCGGCTACACTCGGGGGCATGAGTGAAGCGCTTCCGCTGGATCATGGTTACCTTCAGAAGCTCGTCACGGCGGATCTGGTGCGCCCTGATCACCTGCTGGGCGCGCACCCGGTCACAGAGAACGGAGTGCCGGGCGTGCGCTTTGCCGTGTGGGCTCCGAACGCGCATCACGTGAGCGTGGTGGGGGATTTTAACGACTTCAACGGCTTTGATCACCCCATGCAACGCCTGGAGTTCGGGTTCTGGGGCGCCTTCGTGCCGACGGCCCGCAACGGGCAGCGGTACAAGTACCGCGTGACCGGCCCGGACGGGCGCACCGAGGACAAGATGGACCCGTACGGGTCGTTCTTCGAGGTTCGCCCGGCGACGGGCAGCGTCGTGTGGGAGCAGCCCTTCGACTGGACGGACGGCACGTGGATGAAGGAGCGCAGCGCGGGACTGGAACAGGCGGTCAGCATGTACGAGGTGCACCTGCCGTCCTGGGCGCGCCGGGAGGACGGCTGGTTCCTGAATTACCGCGAGGTCGCGCACCGGCTGGGCGAGTACGTGACGTTCATGGGGTACACGCACGTGGAGCTGATGGGTGTCATGGAGCACCCCTTCGACGGGTCGTGGGGCTATCAGGTGACCGGGTACTACGCGCCGACCAGCCGCATGGGCACCCCGGAGGATTTCAAGTACCTCGTAAATCACCTGCACGCGCTGGGCATCGGCGTGATCCTGGACTGGGTGCCAGGGCACTTCCCGACGGACCCGGCGGGCCTGGGCCGCTTTGACGGCACGCCACTGTTCGAGTACGCCGACCCGCGTAAGGGCTTCCACTACGACTGGAACACGTACATCTTCGATTACGGCCGGAACGAGGTCGTGATGTTCCTGATCGGGTCGGCCCTCAAGTGGTTGCAGGATTTCCATGTGGACGGCCTGCGCGTGGACGCCGTGGCGAGCATGCTGTACCTGGATTTCTCGCGCACCGAGTGGGTTCCGAACGTGCACGGTGGCCGCGAGAACCTGGAAGCCATCGCGTTCCTGAAACGCCTGAACGAGGTCGTGCATCACATGGTGCCGGGCTGCATGATTGTGGCCGAGGAGAGCACGTCGTTCCCCGGCGTGACCACGCCCAGCCCCAACGGTCTGGGCTTCGATTACAAGTGGGCGATGGGCTGGATGAACGACACCCTGCGCTACTTCGGGGAGGACCCGCTGTGGCGCCGCCACCAGCACCACGCGCTGACGTTCTTCAATGCGTACCGCACCGCCGAGAACTACATCCTGGCCATCAGTCACGACGAGGTCGTGCACCTGAAAAAAAGCATGGTCATGAAAATGCCCGGCGACTGGTACGCGCAGCGCGCCGGGTACCGGGCGTTCCTGGCGCTCATGTGGGCCACGCCTGGCAAGAAACTGCTGTTCATGGGACAGGAGTTCGCGCAGCCCACCGAATGGAACCACGACGTGAGCCTGCCCTGGCACCTCGCGGATCACCCGGATCACCGGGGCGTGATGCACCTGGTGCGGGACCTGAACGGCCTGTACCGGGATCGCCCGGACTGGCACGTGGCCGACACGCGCGACGAGGGATTGCAGTGGATCAGCGCGGACGACACGGAGAACAGCGTGTACGCCTTCGTGCGCCGCGATCCGGTGGGCGGCGCGTGGAGTCTGATCGTGGCGAACCTGACGCCCGTGTACCGCGACCTGTACCCGGTGGGCGTGCCTGTGGGCGGCGAGTACCGCGTGCTGATGTCCACCGATGACGGCGGATACGGCGGCTTCGGCACGCAGCAACCCGACCTGAGCGCCCATCAGGAAGGCTGGAACGGACAACCGCAGCACCTGCGCCTGAACCTGCCTCCAAACAGTGTGCTGGTCCTGGCCCCCATCGCCGGGGACACTCCGGCACAGGCAGATACGGCGCGTTTGGACGCGGTGCAGGCGAACGTGGAGCAGGCGAACGCGGCGCAGGTACAGCTTGCCGGGAAAGCCGTGAGCCAGGATGCGGCCGTGACCGGTCCGGCCAACGCCGACTGAACAGTTGAGTCCTGTCCCCCCAGCCGGGAAGGGCAGGTCTGCTTTAATGCGGCGGTGACGGATTCTCCTTCCACTCCTTCCGGCGCCGGTGGTCCGGGGCCGCAGCGGCCCGCGCCGGACTCGCTGATGGCCGCGAGTTTCCTGCTGCTGGCAGTCCTGGCAGGGCTCCTGCTGTGGCCGCTGATCACTGGCGGTCCGGCCCCCAGTCCGTACCTGATCGCGGGGCTTCTACTGCTACGCCTGGGCCTTCAGTTCCTGCGGTCCCGCCGTGACGAGCGGCTGCGGCGGCCCGCCGGTTGGGCGCTGGATCTCCTGCTGATCGCGTTGATCTTCTATTCCGCCAGCACTCAGCCGCCCGCGTGATGCGGGGCCGGGTGAGTCGCCGGTGGCGGGGGGTGGTGGCGCCGGCCGTTCTGCGGGCCGGGGCGGGGTCTCATTTTTTAACCCGCTTCATAACAAGCTTGGTCAGAAACCGCTCGTGATTCCACCCGCCCTGCTGAACGTCCTGCGTCCCCCGCACCGCCTCCACAGCACCTACGAACGACTGCTGGGCACCGAAGTGGAACTTCAGATCGTGGCTGGCACCGCCGCTCAGGCACAGGAAGCAGAACAGGCCGCCCTGACCGAAATCGAACGCCTGACGCTGATTCTCAACCGCTTTGACCCGGTCAGCGAATTGTCCCGCTGGCAGGGCACGCCCACGCCGCACGCGCCCCTGAGCCTGGACCTGCTGAACGTCCTGCGTCTCGCCGACCACTGGAACCGCCTCAGTGGTGGCGCGCTGCACCCGGGCGCGGACGCCTTCGGTGAACTCTGGAAGCAAGCCAGCCTCAGCGGGCACCCGCCCACCCCGGCCGTGCTGGCGCGGCAGGCCAGCGCCCTGCGCACCGAACCGTGGGAACTGCACCCGGATGGCAGCGGCACCCTGCTGGCCCGCTACCCCATCGGCCTGAACGCCCTGGCCAAGGGGTACATCGTGGACTGCGCCGCCACCGTCGCCTCGCGCTGTGTGGGGGTCCGCAGCGTGCTCGTGAACGCCGGGGGTGACCTGCGCGTGATCGGGGGCCGCGGTGTGAACGTGGCGGTCGCCAATCCCTTCACCGCCCGCGACGACGTGCCCCCCCTGACGCACGTACGCCTGCGGAGCGGCGCGCTGGCTACCAGCGGCTCCTCTCACCGGGGGTACCGGGTGGGCGACGAATGGTACTCTCACGTGATCGATCCGCGCAGCGGGTACCCGGTCCGGGACGTGCCGGGCGTGACGGTCCTTGCGCCGGAATGCGTGACCGCCGATGCCCTGGCCACCATCCTGAGCGTGCTGCCGCCGCAGGCTGGACTGGCCCTGACAGCCTCCATGCCCGGCTGCGAGGCCCTGATCATCACCGCCACGGGCGTGCAGCACGCCACGGCCGGATGGAAGGCAGCCGGACGCCGGCGTCTCCTGTTCCGCTGAGCGGCGCGCGGCCAGGGCGTTAACGGATTCTTAGCACAGCTGCGTCATGATGCGCTCGCAAGGAGGTCCACCATGACTGACACGCACCACACCGGCACGCACCATACCGACACCAACGTCGTCGCAACCACCAGCAGCCGCCGCAGCTTCCTGGGAGTCCTGGCCGCCGCCACCGCCGCCCTGACCCTCTCCCGCATCGCGCCTGCCCAGGCTGCCGCCGCCAGTACCGCCCACAAATGGGTGAGCGGCATGGCCCTGGACATCAACTTCACGGTCGCCACCAAGGCCACCGGGCGTGTCAAACGGCCCTTCGTGGCCATCTGGATCGAGGACGAAGCCGGGAACACCGTCCGCACCCTGACCGTGTGGGTGCAGCAGTCCCGCATGAACCCACGCTGGCTGGCAGAACTGCGCCGCTGGACCCGCGAGAACGGCGGCATGGTCGCCACCGTGTCCTCGGCCACCCGCAACCCCGGCACGTACGCCGTTGCCTGGGACGGCAAGACCGACAAGGGTGCCATGGCCACCCAGGGCAACTACTACGTGTGCATCGAGGCCGCCCGCGAGCACGGTCCGTACTCATTGGTGCGTGAGAAGGTGACGGTGGGCACCGCCGCGTTCAAGAAGACACTGGGGACCAACAACGACATCGAGGACTCCAGTGTCTCCTTCAGCAAGGCCTGAGCCGGGGCTCCGGCCCGCGCCCCGGTCCCGCTCTCTCAAAGCCCGCACGAACGTCTGGCTGCGCTGGGTGCACACGTACACCAGCATGATCAGCCTGCTGGTCGTGCTGTTCTTCAGTCTGACCGGCATCACCCTGAACCACCCGGACTGGGTGTTCGGTACGAAGCAGACCACGAAAACGGTGACTGGCACCCTCCCGGCCGGCTGGATCAGGAACCGCGAGGTCAACTGGTTGACCGTCGCCGAGGAACTCCGCGCGCAGCAGGGCCTCAAGGGCCGCGCCAGCGAACCCCGCGTGGACGGCCAGGAAGCCAGCATCTCGTTCCTGTCCCCCGGGTACAGCGCCGAGACCTTCATCGACACGCAGACCGGTGGGTACAAGACGACCATCCTGGCGCAGGGCGCGGTGGCCGTCATGAACGACCTGCACAAGGGTCGCGATACCAGTTCCCTGTGGAAATGGGTCATTGACCTGAGCGCCGTGTTCCTGACCGTCATCTCGTTGACCGGTCTGGGCATCCTGCTGTACCTGAAAAAGACGCGCGTGCAGGCCCTGACCGTCATGGGCGCCGGCGCGGTCCTGACCGTCCTGCTCGCATGGCAGGCCAGCCGCTAAGGTCCTCCCACTGGTGGGACCGGGCGGCGCAGCGTGATCCAGACGTAGCGTGATCCAGGCGTAGCGTGATCCAGATGCAGCGTGATCCAGGCGCGCCGTGATCCAACTTCCCGTTCCGGGGCGGCGCGGCGCGTATCGTTGGCCGCATGACCGCTCCCTCAAACACCTACACTCCAGCCGAAGTCACCGCGTTCTATGACGCGCACCGCACCGTCCGCCAGTACCAGACCCAAGCCGACGGCTCGCCGCTGCTCCTGCCTGCCGATCACCTGGAGGCCATCCTGCACGCCACGCAGCGCGCGCCCACCGACGCGACTGCGCAACTGTACTCGCTGATCCGCATCACGCGCCCCGGGCTGCGCGCCCGCCTGGCAGAACTGACCACCAACGCCCACATCGCCACGGCCAGCGAGGCGTTCGTCGTGTGCGCCGACGTGCGCCGCGTGGGGCGCGTGCTGGAGGTCGGCGGCAAGCAGGCCGGGCAGTGGCCCGCCATCGCCGTTCACTTCGGCATCGGGGACGCCGTCATGGCCGGCACGAACCTCCTGACCGCCGCCGAGATGCTCGGCTACCAGGGCTGCTGGATCGGCGGTGTCCTGAACGGCCTTCAGGGCATCATCGACGAGCTGGGACTCCCGCAGGGCGTGCTGCCCTTTGCCGCGCTGACCATCGGCACGCCCGCCGAGAACGCCCCCTACCGCCCCCGCGTGCCGCGCCCGCTGGTCATTCACACCGACTCGTACCATGAAGCCAGCGACGAGGAAATCCGTGAGGCCGTGCAGGTCATGAACCCCATCGCGGCGCGCGGTGACCAGCCCGGCGACTGGACCCGGCTGCTCAGCATGTACTTCGGGCGGGGCGGCGGCATGGAAGCCCGCGAACCCGGCCTGGTCGCCGCGCTGAAGAAGCAGGGCCTCTGGGCAGGCGCCGAGTAATCCGGACTGCGGCTTCAGACCGCCCAATCCGTCTGCTGTTCCCACTCGCGTCCGCTCGGATGGATTCAGAATTGCAGCGAATCAATCGGAATCCGTATCATACGAACTCCGATTGAATGGGCTGCAAGGACCGTTCAATCCGAGCGGACGCGAGTGGGAGCGGGGCGGGTGCTCCATCGTGAATCCAGGCATCCTGACGGTCGTGGTCGCTGACCGGGCGTGCGCTCACCTGCCTGCCTGCCTGCGTGCAGGCCCGCGCGGGTGCGTTGATCCGTAGAATGCGCACGTGAGTCCATCCAATCCTGATGTTCCCGGCGAGCCCGCTGCGGCGCCCGTGAAGTACGACCTGACCACCCTGGCCGCCCGCGCGGGCGAGGAGGCCCGGCCGAACCGTGTGGCCGCGCTGGTGGAACCCATCTACCAGAGCACCGTGTACGCGTTCGCGGACCTGGACGACCTGGACCGCGCCATGAGCGGCCAGGACCCCGCCAGCTTCTACTACCGCAACGGCACCCCGAACGCCGCGACCCTGGAACGCGCCCTGGCGACTCTGGAGGGCACCGGGGCCGCGCTGGTGGCCGCGAGTGGCATGGCGGCCATCAGCGCCGCGCTGCTGGGCGTGCTGAAGGCCGGGGATCACGTGATCACGGACGCCCGCGTGTACGGCGTGACGTACGCGCTGCTGGCCGAGGAGTTCCCCCGCCTGGGCATCGAGGTGTCGTTCGTGGACGCCTGCGACCTGAACGAGGTCGAGGACGCCTTCCGGCCGAACACCCGCGCCGTGCATGTCGAGAGCCTCACCAACCCGCTGCTGACTGTACCGGACGTCCCGGCCCTGGCGCAGCTGGCGCACGCGCGCGGCGCGCTGCTGAGCGTGGACAACACCTTCGCCAGTCCGGCCATGTTCCGCCCGGCCGAGCACGGCGCGGACCTCGTGACGCACTCGGTCAGCAAGTACCTCAGCGGGCACTCCTCGGCCTTCGGGGGGGTGCTGTGCGCCTCGCCGGAACTGGTCGCGCTGGCCCGCACGCGTCTGCTGCGCCTGGGCGGCGCCATCTCGGCCTTCGACGCCTGGATGACCATGCAGGGACTTAAGACCCTGGGCCTGCGCATGCGCGCCCACAGCGGCAACGCGCAGGCGGTCGCGGACGTGCTGGTCAACCACCCGCGCGTCCGGGCCGTGTACCACCCGGGGCTCAGCGACCACCCGCAGTTTCACCTTGCCATGGACCTGTTCCCGCAGGGTTTCGGCGGGATGCTCAGCGCGGACATCGCGGACGCGCCCCGCTTCGTCAGGGCCCTGGCTGGCCGCATTCCGCTCGCGCCGTCGCTGGCGGACGTGATCACCACGCTGTCCTGGCCGTGGGGCACCTCGCACCGCCCGCTGCCGGAACCCGAACGCCGCCGCCTGGGCATCACGCCGAACCTGCTGCGCCTGAGCATCGGCATCGAGGACATCGGCGACCTGCTGGGCGACTTCGAAGCCGCGCTGGACGTGTAGTACGGATTCCGATTGATTCGCTGCAGTTCTGATACGGATTCCGATTGATTTGGTGCAGTTCCGAATCAATCCGAGCGGATGCGAGTAGGAACAACAGACGGGTTTCGCGGTATGGAGCCGCAGGCGGTGTCTTCCCGACTGTGGCGGAATGGAGCGGAATCCGTATGACTCAAACCGAGCGAAGCGGGTGGGATCAGAAGCGGGGTCCGGACGTGGAGCTGACGACCCGAAACATTACCGGGTTGCCAGCGAATCAACCGCAGTCCGCGTTATTCCAGGGCGGCAATGACGGCTTTCGTGAATTCCTCGGTGCCGGCAGTGCCGCCGAGATCACGGGTGCGGGGCCCCTCGACCATGACCTTGTTCACGGCCTTGTCGATGCGGCGCGCCGTGTCGTGGTCACCAATGTGGTCGAGCATCAGCACGGCGGCCAGGATGGTCGCGGTGGGATTGCTGATGCCCTGACCGGCAATGTCGGGGGCCGAGCCGTGCACCGATTCGAAAATGCCGAACCGGTCGCCCACGTTCCCGCTGGCCGCGATGCCGAGACCGCCGACCAGTCCGGCCGCGAGGTCGCTCAGGATGTCGCCGAACATGTTGGTCATGACCATCACGTCGAACTGCCGGGGGTTGCGGACAAGCTGCATGGCGGCGTTATCGACAATCATGGTGCCCGTGTTCAGGCCGTTCACGGTCGCGGCGTGGTCGAGGATGGTGTTCAGGAACAGGCCCTGCGTGACGGGCAGCACGTTCGCCTTGTGCACCACGGTCAGGCGGCCGGAGCGTTTCATGGCGAGGTCGGCGGCGAACCGGCCGATGCGTTCGCTGGCGTCCTTGGTGATGACCGTGTCGGCGATGGCGGTGTCGCCGTAGCGGCGCTCCTGTTCCACGTACAGGCCCTGGGTGTTCTCACGGACGATCACCAGGTCGACGTTCTCGTACGCGCCGGGAACCGGGCGGGTCTTAGTGGGACGCACGTTCGCGTACAGGCCGTACTTCTGGCGCAGGTGACGGATCGCGCCGGAGAACCCGGCGGGTTTCTGGCCGGAGGGGCTGGTGGCCGCGCCGAACAGGGTGGCGTGCGTGTTCTCCACGGCGTCGTAGGTGGCCTGCGGGGTGGTGGTGCCGTGATCGAGGAAGTACTCGTACCCGGCCTCGGCGTGCACGTACTCGGCGCTGAAGCCGGCGGCGTCCAGCACGCGGCGGGTCGCGGGAATGACTTCGTGGCCGATGCCGTCGCCTTCAATCAAACAGATGCGGTAAGTCGCCATAACCCGGACAGTCTAGGGCACCTTTGTAGTTCCCTTCACCCTTATGGGGGCGGTGTCACGTCACCCGCCGCGTGACGCGCCCCCCGCTGCCAGCCTTTCATCCGGCTGGGCGCGGGTTCGCCTCCTCCGCGGAGGTCATGATCTGGCGGGCCAGGGCGTGGGCCAGCAGCGGCCCCACCAGGAAACCCTTGCTGCTCAGGCCGCTCAGGCGCCACGATCCGCCGGGTTGCGGCCCGGCGCGCAGCTCTGACAGGCGCGACCCGGTCCAGCGGCCCGTGACCTGCGCGCCACGCAGCCCGGTCAGCGCTGCGCCCTTGCCGAGCAGCCACCCCAGCGAGCCCAGCGGCAGGCCCGGCGGCCTCCAGGTGGGGGCGGGCGTCTCGAAGGACGCGCCCAGCACCCCGCCCACTGCCGCCGGGGCGAGGTACGCGCCGAAACTGACCGGACGGCGGGTCACGGCGCGGTCCAGGGTCAGCAGGGTGCCCATGCGGTGCGTGCCCGCCTCGCCCAGCCACGCGCTGCCCAGCGAGCCGCCGCAGAAGACCACGGCGTCGGCTGGCAGGGTGTCGCCGCCCGCCAGCGTGACCGTGCGCGCCGTCCAGTCCTGCGCCCGCCCCCGCACGACCCGCGCGCCCGACGCGCCCAGCAGCGCGTCCGTCAGGGCCGCGCCGTCCAGCCAGCCACCTTCCGGCAGGTACAGTGCGTGCGCCCAGCCGGGCGCCAGGGATTCCGGCGCGTTAGCCGGAGCCAACCACTCGCAGCGCAGCGCAGGCGGCAGATTCCGCTCGAAGCGCGCCCGCGTCCGGTCGTCCGGGATGGGCCGCAGCACGCCCGGCCGACCGTGCGGCACGGCCCAGCCCGCCGCGCCCAGCTCGCGCAGCAGCGCCCAGGTGAAGGCCACGCCCTCCAGCGCCC
>NZ_JAGLBB010000080.1 GCF_018260555.1 Deinococcus sp.
TTACCCTAGTGACGTAGAACACATTTTCTCTGGCGGGCCTACTAGGGTGTTTTATTCGTCTAGGCACACTTCTTCGCTAAATCATTGCGAAAACGAGCGTTTACGCAACAAATTTATACTGTCGCTGATAACGTGCTTTTTGCCTTGCAAAACTGTGTTGCAAAATCGCACTCAACGGCAATTGGGTATTGCAAGGGTTCAAAGATTGTTACCTGAGTCACTAGAGTAATTTTTCGCACCAACTCTCACGTCACCCCTTTCAGCGCGGCCAGGCGGCGGCGCAGGCCCTGGAGGCCGTGCGGGAGGCTGCAGGAGAGGTCGTCGGTTTCGATGTTCTGGGCGTCCAGTTCGGCTATCTCGACGGAAAGGGCGGTGGTGGTCAGGGTGTTCAGGGCGCGCTGCTGCCCCTGGGTCAGGGTGGGCATCAGGGTTCCTCCAGTGGCCCCGCCCGCCTGGGGGCGGGGCCGGTGAGATCAGGCGGCGACGGCCTGGGGGCGGGCTTCGGGCGTCAGGTCGTGCGCGGTGGCGTACAGGTACGCGCCGTGCTGGTTCGTCATGGCGGGCAGGGCCACAACGTCGGGCCGGGTGTCCAGCTCGACGCGGGCGCGCAGCTCATGGCTCCAGACGATGTAGGCGCTGACGGTGCCGGGGCCGTAGCCGTCCACGGAGACGCGCTGTAGGGTGGCGGGCACGTCGCTCTCGCCGGTCCAGTTCGCCTCGGTGGGCATCTCCTGGAGGTTGTGGAACTCCTCATAAGGGCGGCGGGTGGTCGTGTTCATGGCTCTCCTTTCGTAAGTGGGGCGGGTGTGGAAGGTGCCCCCTTACGCTTACAAGTATACCTTTCACTGATTACTATGTCAATAAAAACCAGTAAAACGTTTTAACGTTTTACCGTGTTTTTTAGACAACTTGAACGCGTGCAGGACAGCAACACCGCGCCACTCGGGCGCGGTCACGGGGTCAGAATGGCAGGCCATCCTCTGGGGTTCTGGGCTCGCTCTCCTCTGCCGCCGGGCCTGCCCCGCCCGGGGGCTCCTCGTTCAGCTCCCGCGCGGACTCGTTCGCCCCCCAGTCCAGGCCGTGCAGGTCCTCCAGATCGGGGCCGCTCGTGATGCTGTCCTCGTAGTACTCATCTGCGCTGTACATTGCTTGGCCTCCTCGGATGGGGCGGCCCCCCAGGGGGGCCGCCCGCTGCAGGTCAGGCGGCGGCCTGCGGGAGCGCCTGGGCGCGCTGCTCCAGCGTGCCCAGGATGTGAGACACCGCGCGCTGAATGCGGGTCAGGCTGCCCTGCAACTTCTGCGCGTCTCCTCCCCAGCCGGTGATGTAGTCGCTGACCTGGGCGGCCGCCTCGATGCCGTAGAAACTCGACAGCACGTACGCACAGGCGTCGGCCTCCACTTCGCGCGTGGCCCGGTCGGGCAGCTCCTCGGGGCGTTTCCCCTGGCCCTGAAAATGCAGCTCGACGTGTGCCCACTCATGGAAGAACACGCGGACGGCGTGCGCGGGCTCGTCCTGGCATTTGGCGCGGTTGAGCACGATCCGGCCGCCGTCCGTCCAGCCGTGCGCCCCGCGTCCTTCGCCGTCCTGCCACTCGACCGGCACGGGGGCAGCGCTCGACAGGGCGCGCAGGAGGTCGCGTGTGCCCTCGTCGCCGCCCTGCACCACCCACGCGGAACAGGTCGGGATGGGGTCGCCTTCGGTGTCGTAATCGGCAAACACGCTGATGTACTTGAAGCCCACCACCTTCTGCGCGGGCTTGCCGCTGGGCAGAGGCGGCGCCTCGCGGTCAGGGACCACGAGCGGGGCCAGTACCCGCACGGCCTTCGCGCCCTTCTTGACCTTGCGGCCTAAGTCCTTCCACGCATGGAACCCGGCCACGTGGGCCGCTTCGGGGGCCTGCATCCAGATCAGAAGCTGATTGTTCAGGCTGTACGTGTGGAAGCGGGCAGAAAAGCGCATGAAGGTCAGCAGCTCCGCGCTGGCCCCCGCTCTTAACTGTTCGGACAGCCGCTCGACGCGCGTATCGATGCGCTTGATCAGGTCCTGTGTGATCTCCTGGGAAGCGGCGCGGGCGGCTTCGCGTTCCTCGGGCGTGCTGGGCTTCTTGTACGTCATGGGCGCTCCTTGAGAGGGGGGCGGGTGTGGAAGGTGCCCCCCTACACTTACAAGTATACTTTTCACTTATTCGTTTGTCAACAGAAAACCAGTAAGCTGTTTTACCAGTAAGCTGCGTTATCGGCGTATGTCCGGGCTCACGCGCACCGCGCCGCGCCCCCGGGCGCGCACCCCTCCCACCGCCACCGGCGGCCCTTCCCCCTTACCCGCGTATGTCCAGGGCCGCCCTTCCACCTCCCGGCCCGAGGCAACTCCCGGCGATGGGGGGGGCGCTTCCCAGCCTCCCCCATCGGTGGCGGGTTGCCGTCTGAGGCGCCCCTACCCTGTCGCGCGGGAAACGTGCGCCTGAGTCCGGTGCCCTTCCGGACGAACGTGTGTGTTTCCCCGCTCCCCTTTGGGGGCGGGGGGGGATGGATCCGTACCCGGCCGCGCTCGGCTCCCGCGCCGAACCGCTTCAAGCGGGCGACGGGCGCGGCCCGCCGCCGTGACCGCAGGGAACGGCGGAACCCAGCATCGGGCGGCCAGAGGCCGCTCCTCTTCCTTCGGCCCGCCCTCCGGGCCGAACTCCGGCCCCGCAGGGCCGGGGGTGGCCGCGCCACGTCGCCCGTCAGGGCGAACAACAGATCCGTTGCGCCCTGCACCGCCACGCCCTGCGCCGCCTCCCTTCGAGACGACGCCAGGGACCGGAATGTGAAAAGGCCCCCTGCGGCGTGACGTGAGGAACGCCGCTGCCCTGGGGGCCTGGTCCCCGCGTCAGCGGGGATTCGCATGAAGGGCCGCGCCCAGCGGGCGCAGACTCGTGGCCGCGGCCCTCCATGATTCTTTGCGGACCGTGTTACGCGGCACGCAGGCACACGCGGGGGCCGGACAACCAGATCCGCGCCGGAGTCCCCAGCAGCCGGGCCAGCGCCTCGCCGTCCTTCCGGGTGGCTGCGCTGCCGTTCGTCCGGGCCACGCTCAGCATGAGGGTGCGGCGACCAGGCCGGCCGGGCACCTGATTCAGATTGAGCATGGAGACCACGACCGACAGAGACTGCTCACCTACGCGCAGGCGGACGCGGGCAATCCCTTCGCCGTCCGTACCGGGCACGGGGACATTGGCGGCTTCAATGGCGGCGTGTAGGCGTCTGGCCACTTTGCTCGTCTTGGGCATCGCAGATTCCTCCTGTGGGTGTGGTGGCCACAGGACGGGGCCGGGCGGCGGGTCAGGCCCAGGTGCCGGTGCGGATGTGCAGGCCTTCGGCGTGCAGCACCTGATGCACCTAGGGACCTCAGGGCCACGTGGTGACTGCGCCTTGCAGGTGCGCGCCGGAACACTCCTGCTGCGCGAGGTGCAAGAGCGCCTGGGCGTCGGCGGCGCTGTCCGGCTGGAGCAGGTGGAAGATGGTGCCGCCGTCCTGGGCGAAGCACAGCACCCGCCCGCGCTGATCGAGGTCATGCAGTCGGTGACTGAGCGGCGTCGGGTCGTCGTCCAGGTTGATCGGTGTTTCCAGCAGGGTCAGCAGGTACCGTGTGACCTCGACCTGGGCGCCTGCCTCGGTGGCCGCGCTGGGGCCAGTGTCCTCCAGCGCGGCAATGGGGAGTCCGGCACGCTCCACAAGGCGGGCGGCATGGGCAGAGGAGCAGGCGTGCACCGTGGCGGTCGCCGCGCCGGAGAAGTCACGGATGGTGTAGCGGGTGAGCATTGCAGGTCCTCCTGGGGTGGGGTGCCCGCGTGCTGGCGGGCTGGGCGTCATCCGGTGCCTGGGGCCGCCCGGTGGGGCGGCCCACTAGGTTCAGGCCACGTGCCCCCAGCGCTCTCGGCGCGCGAAGTCCCAGACCAGCAGGACCTCTTCATCCGTCAGGGCGGCGAGGCTGGTCACGGTCTTGTTCAGGGCGCGGCTGCACAGGACGTAGTGCGTGCCGCTCGGCACGCCCAGGCGGGCGAAGTCGCGGTGCAGGGTGCAGGCGCGGGCTTTCCCAATGGTGGGGGCGGGGATGGCCCGACCATGCCGCTGGGCCAGCCGCTCACCGACGGGGCCGATCATTAGATTGGGGAACTGTTCGGGGTGGGCCAGGGCGTCGGCGCAGCGTTTGGCCCAGGCCTTCAGGGTGCCCAGCAGTTCGAGGACCGGCAGGGTGACGGTGCGTGTGGTCTGCTCGTCAACCATCGTGACGCTGAGGTCGCTGTTGAGGGAGGCGCGGAAGTAGCCGTAGCCGTCCAGGTTCTCGTAGATGAGTCCGGGTGCGATGGGTGCCGTCATGGTCGCTCCTTTGTGCAGGGGGCGGGTGTGGAAGGTGCCCCCTACATCTACAAGTATACTTTTCACTTACTTCTTTGTCAAGATAAACACGGTAAACCGTTTTACTGTTTTACCATGTCGTGACTAGCATGCTCAGCGCTTGAAGTCGCCCCGCACGATGCCCGCGTAGATATCCGGGAACTGGGTCTCGAGGACCACCTGCACGTCGGTCGGGTCGGCCCCCGGGAACGGCACGAAGTACGCACAGAGGGCCGCTTCGATGTCCTGCTCGTAATACCCGTTGGCCCGGCGCACAGGCGCAGGAATCCGCTCGTTGACCGCTGGAGACAGGTGGTAGCCCCCGTGGCTGCCGGTCTCGACGAAGATCACACCGGGCATCACTTCTTCCTGGAAGGTGACCACGCCCCAGGGACTGACTTCCTGTGGCAGGAGGGGGCCTTGCTCCTCGCGGTCAGGCCGCACCTTGCACCGCCGGTACAGGCCCGTTCACTGGCTCCTGAGCAGAGGCGCGCAGGCGTGCAGCAATGGGGTGCAGGGGCAGGGCCAGCGTCACCCAGTCGCGGGCGGGTTCACCAGCGCGCACCGCGTCATGCACCTGGGCGCAGCACGTTGGATGCCCGCTGCCCGTCACCGGCGCGAAGGTCGGCCGCGACCGCGTGCAGGGTCTCGCCGGACGTATGGGGCAGCCCGGCTTCGTGTTGCTGGCACCCTCCACATCAGTACCTCGTGGCTCACTGCGAGTCGGGTGTGGCCTTCCTTCGGCCACGTCCGGGTGCTGCACCCGTGTCACTGCTGGCCTTGTCCTCCGGCCGCTTTGCCGCGCGCCTGGGCTTCATCGAGGGCGTGTAAGTGGGCACGCTGCTCAGCTCATCCCCGGTGGCCACCCGGTACTCCCCGGCTTCCCGGCCGCCCCGCCCCACCATGCCGCCTTCGCGCAGGGTCACGATCAGCCCGACCTGGCGCAGCAGCTGAAGGCTCTCGGAAAACGTCTGGTAGTGGTGACCATACGCGTCCACGAGGTCCTGCACGTACAGCTTGCCGGGGTGCTCACGGACGTACAACCAGGTGAGCTTGTCCAGGGCGGAATAGCTCTTGAGCACGTCAGGAATAGGGGAGGACTTGGACATAGCACGAGTATGCCGGGCGCGGCGGCCTGGCAGGTATCTCTGGGCGGTCTTGGGGCGGTGCTGCAGGTTCATCGGGGGTCCTCCACAGAAAAGGGGGTGTGGTACGGTGAGGAGAAGGAAGCGGGGTTTGGGTTCTCCTTTCCCGACTTCCAGAAGCGCGAAACGCGGGTGTGGAAACCTTGGTGCGGATCGTGATTCGGGTGGGGGGCTTCGCGCCCCTCACTTTTTTCAGGTTGAGGCGGGGCGCGGCACCCCAGGTCAGGTGGAGCGGCCGTACCCCTTGATCCAGGGCCGCGACTGACGGCCCGCGGGCACCGTCCGGTAAGCGCTGCGCACAGAGGCTTCGAAATGGGCTGGCAGGTAGGCCTCCCGGCGGCCCCTGGTGTTGGTCAGGGGCAGCAGCGACAGCCAGTAGGGCCCGATCTCCAGCGCCTCTTCCCGGCTGAAGTCGTTGTCGCGCAGCTGGCAGCACAGCCAGAATCCAGCGTCGTTGCGGCCACGGTGATCCACCATCCGCAGGGCGTGCTCGACCAGGATCTGATAATCGATCCGTGTGTGTGGCGCGCCCTGCGTTCCGTCCCCGTCCGGCGCCGCGAACACGGGTGCCTGGGCGGCCGCGCGGGGCGGCTCGGGCCGGTCCTCGGGCGCACAGTCCAGGCCCAGCAGCTCGCGCAGGCGGTAGGACTGGCCATCCACCTCGATCTCCCGCGGAATGTGACAGCGCTGAAGCAGTCTTGTTGCGGACAGCCGTTCATACGCCCCGGTCGGCGTGACGGTCGGCGGCAGCATCGCCAGCCCACCGTCCGCCCGCACGTCCAGGCCCCGGGGCAGCGTCTTCTTCGACCGGCTGTTCAGGGTGGCCACCGGCCAACCGGGGTGCCTGCAGTAGACGTGGAATCCACCGCTGGGGGTCCGCACGTGGGCGTCCCAGCCCAACTGCCGGAGCAGCGCCGTTCCCGCCTCTCCATCGAAGTCCAGCGCAATCAGTCCGGAGACCCGGCCGGTCACCATCGCCAGCCCCGGCGCGCGGTGCACCTCGAACCAGGTGCGCAGCTCCTCCGCGCGGGGGAGGCGCTCACGCAGGGCCATGAAGGTCGCCTTCCACTTCTGCTCGCCTTCGTCCCAGTAGCAGTGGTCGGTCTTTTTGAGGGCGTCGTAGTGGGGGCGTTTGGCGAAGTCGCCGGATACGCCTGTGGGAATGATGCTCACGCCCGCGGCCACGTACCGCTCAGCGGCGCGCAGCAGGTCGGTGGACGGGGACGTGATGGGCCTGTGGCAATGGGTGGGGACTGCGGGAGAGACCAACATGGCTGCCTCCTCTGAACATGTAGACCTTGAGATGACCTGTCAAGCCGGGAAAAGAACAACAGGTCCGCAAAAAGAACATCCTCTGCATGCCCGGTTCAGTTCACCCCCCGTGCCGCGGCCTCCTGCCCGGCCTGCCCATGCTCACGGGGCGCGGCCGGTCCATCGTCTCCACCGCCAGCCGGTGCGCGTCGGCGAGGCTGTGCCCTGACCGTTCAGACAGGGGTTGCAGGGCGTTCGGAACCGGATTTCTCTGTTCGTCACTCACGCGTGCCCTCCTTGGGGTGCCGGGGGGCGCCGGGCACCCCCTGGCCAGGTCTTAGCGGCTGAACGTCACCACGTCCGGCACCCATCCGGCGGCTTTCAGCCTGGGGGCCATCTCGACGATACGCCCCATCAGTTCCTTCTTGCTCACCCCCGGCGCCATGCCCGGCTGGGCATCCCTGGGCATCGTCGCCGCCAGGGCCGTCAGCTGCGGGATGGTGTAGGCGCTCAGGAACTCCTCGGTGACCTCCCACTCCCGGCTCAGCCGCACGTCCGCGCCCGTCTGCGTCGCCACGTACACGGCCAGCTCACCGGGGCGTGCGCTGGGCGCTGTACCGGACCAGTGGTGCAGTGAGTCGTGCAGGTGGTACGCCAGCAGGCTCAGCAGGTCATCCGTGCACAGTTCCATCAGCGCGGCGTGCAGCTTCGGGCCAGACACCCGGCTCACCATCGTGCCTTCTTTGTGACTCTGGAACAGATCAGGGCGCTCGGTGGTCCAGTGCTCCACCACCGCCACAACTTCCGGCAGGGGGGTACTCAGGCTGGGGGCCACGTCCACCCTGACCTTGACTTCACTGCACGTCTCGAACAGGCCCTGGACGGTCAGTGCGAGGCACCGCTGCGGGTCATTGACCAGCTGCCCCCACAGCACGCGGGCGCGGGCCTCCTGGCCGACCCGGTGCGCGGCGTCCTTCACCGGGCGGTCCTCGGGCGGCGTCTGCGCGCGGTTCTGTGCCGCCTGGGTTCGCTCAGCGGCCTGCTGGGCCTTCTGTGCGGCCTGCACGTCGGCCTTCCGCACCACCCGTTCGTGACGCTTCATCTGCCCGCTGCAACTGTGCAGGTACAGCACACCGCGCAGGTTCTCGGGGCCGTAGTGCTCGTACTCGCGCCAGGGCAGGTTCTGCACGTAGTCCGAGGTCACCACGTCCACGAACGCCCACGCGCCGCTGTCCCGGTCGGCCTGGGCCTGCGCCTCGATGGCCTCCAGCTGCAACGCCTGGGCCTTCTGCGTGTCCCGGAAGTAGGCGGGAGTGATTCCCCACAGGTCCTCGACGATCAGCAGCCCCGACGCCTCAGCATCGAACAGGGCGTCACTCACGAGGATGCGGCCCTCGGTGGTCAGCTTGCGGAGCTGATCGGCACTGTAGGCACGCGGGTTGTCCTTGACCAGCCGCACCAGATGCTTTTTCAGTTCCCCGGTGGTCTGCGCGATCACCTGGGCCTGCGCCCCGTTGATCTTGCCCTCGGTGAGCAGCTTGCGGGCCTCTTTGCCCAGGCCAGAGGCCAGGGTCAGGCGCTGCTCGACCAGCCGCACGTCCCGCCCGCTCCGCGCCGCGATGTCATCGGGCTTGAGGCCCAGGCCCACCAGCCGGGAGAAACCGTCCGCCTCCTCCAGCGGGGTCACGTCCTCGCGCTGGAAGTTCTCGGTGACCGCAATCTCTACCAGTTGTGAATCGGTCATGGATTTCACGAGGCAGGGCACCGCATAGCCCTCGGGCACGCGCAGCACGTCGCTCGGTCCGCCCTGGTCGTCCACGAGTTCCAGCCCCTCGACCAGCAGGGCCACGGCGCGGTACCGGCGCTCACCTGCGGCGATTTCATAGGCGCCCGCCTCGGTGGGGTGGGGGCGCACCACGAGGTTTTGCAGGACGCCCTTGTGGTAGATGTCCGTCGCCAGCTCGAAAAGGGCCTTGTCGTCAAACGCGCGCCGGGGGTTGAGCGCGCTGCGGCGTAGGGCCGTCCAGGGGAGCTGCGCCACTTCGGCGGTGGGGGAGAGGCGCAGTGCGGTAGGGGCTGGGGCGTGGGTCAGGTCGTGGGCAGGTTCCGTCATGTGGGTTCTCCTTGCGCATAAACGCCGTGTGGGAGCGGGTGTGGAAGGTGCTCCTACAAAAAGAAGTATACTTTACACTGATTCGTTTGTCAACAGAAAGCCGGTAATCCGTTTTACCAGTAAACCGCATTACCGGCATATGCACAGACTCACGTGCCCCGCGCCGCGCCCCTGGGCACGCACCCCTCCCCACCGACTCCGGCGGCCCTTCCCCCTCGCCCGCGTCTATCCAGGGCCGCCCTTCCACCTCCAGGCCCGAGGCAACTCCCGGCGATGGGGGGGCGCTTCCCAGCCTCCCCCATCGGTGGCGGGTTGCCGTCTGAGGCGCCCCCACCCTGTCGCGCGGGAAACG
>NZ_JAGLBB010000081.1 GCF_018260555.1 Deinococcus sp.
ATCTTCTGTTTCACACCCTCATTCTGAGGTCAGAAGCCGTGCTGGACGTCCTTTTCTAAAACTGAAAGATGTCAGTCTATTGTTCCCACTCGCATGCGCTCGGATTGATTTGGGAATGCACCGAACCATTCGGAATCCGCATAACTCTGCCTCTGCCGCCCCGGCCCGCGCTACCCTGGGGGCATGCTGAGCTTCGCGCAGGCCGCCCGGAATCCCACCCTGCATGGGGAAGAACCTGCCCGGCTGGCCCGGCACGGCGTGAGCGGCCTGCTGGTTCCCGCGACCTTCGAGGAAGCGTTCTACCGGCAGAATAACCTCCCGGAGCGGCTGGGACGCCTGTTCTCGCCCATCCAGCCTGCGCGCATCGATGAGGACGCCCTGGAACCCCTGACCATTCAGGCGCAGGCGCTGATCCGCACCAGTTACCTGCTGGACGACGCCGCGCAGTACTTTCACCGTGCTCTGCGCGCCGCCGGACTGGATCACACGCCCCTGCATGCCCGCCGCCCGGGCACACCGCACGCCCAGAGCGCCCCGCACCAGCCGGCGGGCACGCACGCCAGCGCCACCGCCGCCCTGCACGCCGTCAAACGATTGTGGGCGCACGACTGGAGTTTCGAGGCCGTTCTGGGGCGACTGGACAGCGGAGGCAGTGTCGGCCTGGACGCCCGGCCCACCCTGCTGATCCCCGGCCCGCCCGGCCGCAGCGACCCCGAGCACGCCGCGCGGCTGGGCGAGACGACCGCTCTGGTCAGCGACCTCGGCCTGACCGGACTGCCCTGAAGCGCGCGCCCACACCGGCCCCTACCAGCGCCCCGCCACTGCTGTTCGCTGCGCTGGGCACCCTGGTATTCCTGAACGTGTACGCCCCGCAGAGTCTGCTGCCCACCCTGGCCCGCGAATTCCATGCCGGACCCGCCCGCGTGGGCGGCGTGATCGGCGCGACTATGCTCGCCATGGCGCTCGCCTCACCGCTGGCCGGCATCTTGGCCGACGCCACGGGCCGACGCCGCACCGTCACGGCCGCCTTTGCCCTGCTGAGCCTGCCCGCCCTGCTTGCCACGCAGGCCCACACCCTGGACGCCCTGAACGCCGCCCGGTTCGCGCAGGGCCTCCTGATCCCCGGTGTGATGGTCGCCCTGACCGCCCTGATGGGCGAGGAACTCACCGGCCCCGCCCGCACCCGCGCCCTGACCGCCTACGTGAGCGGCACCGTCCTCGGCGGCTTCCTCGGCCGGTTCCTGGCCGGACTGATCGCCGCGCAGTGGCACTGGCCCGCCGCCTGCCCCCAGAACAGGCGTTCACGCCCCGCCGCGACCCCCGCGCCGTCCTGAAGGGCCTGCGCGCCCACCTTCGCAATCCGCCGCTGCTGGCCACCTGCGCGGTCGGTTATCTGATCCTGTTCACGCTGGTCGGTACCTTCAACAGCCTCACCCTGCGCCTCGCCGCGCCCCCCTACGACCTGGATGCCGCCCAGACCGGCGCGGTCTTCGCCGTGTACCTGCTCGGCGTGATCATCACGCCCGTCGCCGCCCCGTTCCTCGCCGCGCGCGGCCCCCGCACTGGCCTGCTGACCGCCGCTGCCACCAGCAGCGCTGGACTTCTCCTGACCCTCGCCGCGCCCCTCGCGCTGGTCATCGTGGGCGTCGCCGCCGCCGCCTGCGGCGTGTTCCTCGCGCAGGCAGCCGCCCTGAACGCCGTGCAGCGCCACGTCACCGACGCCCGCAGCCTCGCCTCGGGCCTGTACCACCTCGCGTACTACGCCGGGGCCGCTGCCGCCTCCCTGGTCGCCGGACACGCCTTCGAACGCGGCGGCTGGACCGCCGTCACCCCCCTCGTGCTGGGCAGCATGCTGCTCGCCGCCCTGACCGGCACCCTCGGCTGGCGCGCCCCCCGCACGAACAGCTGCCCTCCCCCGACCCCGTGAAGGCCGGGAACAGGCATCCGCATCAGGTCACGCCGGAGCTATTCAACACCCAGTCCCGCCCGTCCTGGTTTCCCACCCGGCCATTCACAACCGTGACTGTGCCGTAAGCAGGCGGTCCTTACCACTGCCAACCAGACTGTTTTTACCCCTTCGACGCGTCCCTCGCTCTGGAATTCCTCGGCTTCACCGGCCCCGACGTGCGCGAGGGCCTGAGCAGCCTGCGCGAGAAACGTCCACCCAACTTCGCGGCCGACGCGCCGCTCTGACGGTCCATCTGTGTCAGGCGTGGCCGTCCCCGCCCACTCCCTGCCAGACAAGCCAGAGCAATACCTGCCCAGTGCCCACGAAAGCTCCCCCGTCGCCCCTGGGGCTGGGGGCTGAGGGGTGGGGAAGCCCGCCGCAGGCGCCCACCCTCCCACCATGAGCCACCCGGCCCTGTTCCCGCCCGGGGAACTTGCTTCCTTTCTGCTCACCGCACGTTATCGTGAGCCGTAAAACCATCCTCAGGAGGGATACCCATGACGACCAAACAACCCGTCCGTGTGGCCGTGACCGGCGCCGCCGGCCAGATCGGCTACAGCCTTCTTTTCCGCATCGCGTCGGGCGACATGCTCGGCAAGGATCAGCCGGTCATTCTGCAACTGCTGGAGATCACGCCGGCGCTGAAGGCGCTGAACGGCGTGGTCATGGAACTGCGTGACTGCGCGTTCCCGCTGCTCTCGGACATCGTGACGAGTGATGATCCGATGGTGGCGTTCAAGGACGTGGATTACGCGCTGCTGGTGGGCGCCATGCCCCGCAAGGCGGGCATGGAGCGCGGGGACCTGCTGGGCGCGAACGGCGGGATCTTCAAGCCGCAGGGTGAGGCGCTGAATGCCGTGGCAAGCCGTGACGTGAAGGTGCTCGTGGTGGGGAACCCGGCGAACACGAACGCGCTGATCGCCCAGCAGAACGCGCCGGACCTGAATGCCGGGCAGTTCACGGCGATGGTGCGTCTGGATCACAACCGCGCGATCAGTCAGCTGGCCGAGAAGACCGGGAAGCCCGTGAGCAGCATCAAGAACCTGACCATCTGGGGCAACCACTCCTCAACGCAGTACCCGGACCTGAGTCAGGCGACGGTGGACGGCCAGCCCGCGCTCGATCAGGTGGACCGCGACTGGTACGAGAACTCGTACATCTCGACGGTCGCCAGGCGGGGCGCGGCGATCATCGAGGCGCGCGGCCTGAGCAGCGCCGCGTCGGCCGCGAGCGCCGCGATTGACCACATGCGCGACTGGGCGCTGGGCACGCCCGAGGGCGAGTGGGTCAGCATGGGTATCCCCAGCGACGGCAGCTACGGCATTCCCGAGGGCCTGATCTACGGCTTCCCCGTGAAGTGCAGCGGCGGGAAGTACGAGATCGTGCAGGGCCTGCCTGTCAGTGACTTCAGCCGCGGCAAGATGGACGCCACGGCGCAGGAACTGAGCGAGGAGCGCGACGAGGTCCGCAAGCTGGGTCTGGTCAGGTAATACGGATTGTGGTTGATTCAGTGAGGTTCTGAATCAACTCGAGCCGACCCGGAGGACTGCGCCGCAGAGCGCGCAGATGAGAAACGGGTTCCGGGCGTGGAGCTGGCAATCCGGTGAAGTTCCAGACCTGTCAGCGAAACAAACGGAATCCGTATGAGTCTGTGGAAGGTTTGCCTGGGCGGGCTATCCCTGCACCACCCATTCCCCGCTGCGCATCAGGGGTTCGCGGGTGCCGTTCCTCGTGACGCCGTCCACGTCGGTTGCGGGCGTGCCGATCATCCAGTCCACGTGGATGAGGCTGTCGTTTCCCCCGGCGGCTTTCAGGGTGGCCTCGTCGGTGCCGCCCTGCACGTTGGTGGGGTAGCACTGGCCCAGCGCAATGTGAGAGGCGGCGTTCTCGTCGAACAGGGTATTCAGGAACAGCGTGCCGGTCTGCGCGACGGGCGCGCTGGCGGGAACCAGGGCCACCTCGCCCAGGTGCGCGGCGCCCTCGTCGGTGCCGATCAACTGGCGCAAGGTGTCCTCGCCGCGTGTGGCGCTCACCTCGGCGGCGCGGCCGTTCTCGAAGCGCACGCGGATGCCCTCGATCAACTGCCCGCGCACGCTGAGCGGTTTGCTGGCAACCGCCCAGCCGTTCACGCGCTCCCGGTGCGGCGCCGTGAACACCTCGTCGGTGGGGAGGTTCGGGACGCCGCGCACGCCGTTGCGGGCGGTTTCTGCGCCGCCCTGCCACACGTGATTCTCGGCGAGGCCCACGGTCAGGTCCGTGCCGAGGTCGCTGCGCAGGTGCAGGGCGCCGTACTGCCGGCCAGTCAGGTAGGTGGTCAGGCGTTCCAGGTGGGCCAGGTGCGCTTCCCAGACTGCCACCGCGTCCGGCCGGTCGGCGCGCGTGACGGCGAAGATGTCGGCCCACAGCCGCGCCACGGCCTCCCGCTGCGGCAGGTCCGGGTACACCCGCGCCGCCCACGCGGGGGCGGCCATGGCCGCGACCGTCCAGTTCACGCGGAAACTGCCGGTCGCCTCGCTGACCTGCCGCATGACCTGCGCCTTGAGTTTGCTGCGCGCCGCGACCCGCGCGGGGTTCACGCCTGAAAGCAGCGACGGGTCCTCCCCGACGATCCCGATAGACGCGTACCCGTCCCCGATCATCGCCTCGCTTTCCCGCGCCTGCCACGCGGGCATGAAGGCCACGGCGTCGTCGGTGCCGTCCTCGAACAGCGCAAGGTCCAGGTGCGGGTCGAGGTACTGCACGCGCACGTCACTGGCCCCGGCGCGGTAGGCGGCGCGGGCCGTCAGGCGCACGAGCTGCGCCGCCTCGATGGGCGCGGCGATCCGGACTTTCCCGCCCGCCCGGAGGTTCACGCCCGTACGGACGAGCAGCTCAGCGTACCGCGCGAGATTCGCACTGAACTCGCTGGTCGGAGCGTCACTGGCGCTGGAGAGATCGTGGGAAGTCATGCCCGCCACTCTACCGGGCGTGCCGGGTCAGGTCAGGTCGGGGCGGGTCAGGTCGGGTTGGGGCGTGCGCGTCAGGCCAGGCGCTTCCCGCTGCCCTCCCGCGCGCGGTGCAGGCGCTGCTCGGCGAGATCGATCAGCGCGTCGAGATCCTCGGTCTCGGCGGCGAAGGCCAGGCCCACGCTGACCGGAACGCCGTTCAGGTCCGGCATGTTCAGGTTGCGGGCAGTCCGTACGATCCGGTCGGCCACGTCGTGCGCGGCGGCCACACTGACGTTCGGCAGGATCAGCAGGAACTGATCGCCGTTCCAGCGGGTCACGCTGACGTTCGGGGCGGTCATGCTGACCAGCAGCGTGGCGAACTCGCGCAGCACCTGATCGGCCGCGCGGTGGCGCAGCAGGTCGTTGATCCGCCCGAAGTGGTCGATGTCGGTCAGGATCACCGCGACCCGCGCGGCGTTCAGGGGAGCGCGCGTGGCGGTTTCCAGGGTGTCCCAGCCAGCCTGCCGGTTAAGAGCGCCGGTCAGCGGGTCGAGTTGCGCGGCGTGCTGCGCCCTGAGATTCCGGGCGCGTTCCGTGCTGACCAGTTGGCCGTGCTGTGCCATCAGGACCATCAGCGCCACCAGGAACGCCGCGTAGATCATCAGGAACAGGTCCTGCGGGTTGAACAGCAGCGTGGCGGCCAGTATGAAGCCCGTCAGGGGCAGGAGCAGCGCCGCCGCCTGATTCAGCGGCAGCCACGCCAGCGACAGTAGCCCCACCACGCCCAGCGACAGGAAGAACACAGGCGGAATGCCGCGCCCCTGCACGCCGATCACGGTCACCTGCACCGTCAGCCACAGTGGCAGCACGTACGCGACCGCACCGGTCAAGACCCCCAACGGCACCCGCCGGGACAGCGCGGCAGCGACCATGAACACGCTGAGCAGCACTGCCCCGGTCAGGGACACCACGCCCTGCCGGTCCCCTTCCAGGGACAGCCACAGCAGTCCCGCGTGCACGGCGGCCGACAGCAGCGGCAGCGACACAGACGCAGCGTACTGCTGCTCCCGCAGCCGGTGAATCTGCGGCGTCGGGGCGGCGGAGCGGGGCCGGGGCATACCCCTTCAGTGTAGGCGGGCGGACCAGCTCGGCGCCGCGCGGAGCCGTGTAGGGACTACGTTCAGGCAGCGGGGGGGGAGGGGGTTCAGCCTGAGCGCCGGTCGCGTCCCCTCCGTTTACCAGCCCTCGATCTGCCGTCCGGCCTCGAAGGCGGCCACGCCCGCCGCGACGCTCAGGTTCAGACTGCGGCCCCCGCCGGGTTGCGGGAGCTTGAGTTTCGGCAGGGCGTCGCGCAGCCACGCGGGCAATCCCCGCGATTCCGGCCCGAACAGCAGGTAATCGCCCCGCGCAAAGTCCGCGCGGGTGTGCAGTTGCGTGGCGTGCGTGCTGAACGCCCACACCCGCGCCCGCGCGCCCAGCGTGTCCTGAAAGGCCGTCCAGCTGGCGTGCTCGTGCAGCGTGACGCCCTGAAGGTAATCCATGCCGGCGCGGCGGAATTCACGGTCGTGCAGGTGAAAGCCGAACGGGCGGATCAGGTGCAGGTCCGCGCCCAGCACCGAGCAGGTCCGCGCGACGTTCCCGACATTCCCGGCCTTCTCGGGCTCGAACAACACGACGTGCAACAGGGGATGCAACAGGGGAGAGGCGGCCGGCGTCACTCCTCCCGTCATCCTTCACCGCTGCCCGCGCGGATCAGCAGCGCGCTCACGCGGGTCTGCACGTGCGCCGGCGCCAGCCCCTCGGAGGTCTTGAAACTGACGCCCACCTCGCTTTCCGGCAGCTCCAGCAGGCCCGCGACGGACCGGGCGATCTCGGCGCGCAGCGGCCCCAGCTTCGGGCGGTCCAGGGTCACCACGACCGCCACGTTCCCCGGCACGTACCCACGCGCCCGCACGAGTTCCAGCGCCCGCCGCACGATCACGCGGGAATCCATACCGGCCCACTCGGCGGCCGTGTCCGGGAAGTACTGCCCGATGTCACCCAACGCCAGTCCCGACAGCAGCGCGTCGGCCACAGCATGCAGCACGGCGTCACCGTCACTGTGCGCCACCGCTCCCAGTTCCGCGTGCGGGACGGGCACGCCACCCAGCACCAGCGGTCGCCCGGCCTCCAGGCGGTGCGCGTCCTCTCCAAAGCCGATGCGAAACGGTAACGAACTCATGCGCCCAGTCTGGCGCATCGGCGGCCCCCCGCGCCCTGGCCGCCGTCCAGATCCGGCGAAACGCCCTGCTTCCTGTCCCGCAGTTGCGCCTCCCTTTCACACTGCCTCGCTCTCATACGGACTGCGATTGATTCGCTGCAGTTCTGAATCAATCCGAGCGGACGCGAGAAGGAAGGAAAGACGCCCCTTCGCGGGATGGAACCACAGGCGGCGCTTTTCCGACTGTGGTGGAATGGAGCGGCAGTCGGTATCATGCGAACTCCGATTGAACGGGCTGCTGCCACTCTTCAGTCTGAGTGGGAGCAGGGCAGCTTCCGTCGGTTTCAGGGTGACTCCTCACCCTACGGCAACGCCTCGACCTCCGACGCCCCCCGCGACGCGTCCCGCAGCGCCGCGACGAACCCCGCCACGTCCTCCGGGAACACTTCTATGCGCAGCGACACCCCGGTCCCCGAGTACGCTTCCTCGCCGCGCACCGTGTCCAGCGACCCGAGCAGGTGGTACAGGCCCCCCAGAAACTCGAACGGCACCGACACCCGCAGCGCCCGCCGCGCCCGCACCGTCACCCGCGCCGCCGCCCGCAGGCACTCCGCCGCGCCGCCCCCGTACGCCCGTGCCAGTCCACCCGTCCCCAGCTTCACGCCACCATAAAACCGGACCACGACCACCATCACGTGATCCACCCCCTGCCCCAGGATGGCCCGCAGGATCGGCCCGCCCGCCGTGCCGCCCGGCTCGCCATCATCACTGAAGCGGTACGCACCCCCCACGCGGTAAGCCCAGCAGTGATGCGTGGCGTCCGGGTACCGCTCCCGCAACGCCGCCAGCTGAGCCAGCGCCCCCTCGGGCGAATCCGCCCGATCCGCGAACGTCAGGAACTCACTGTTCTCGATCACCGCGTCAAAACGGTGCGGTCCCGCCAGGGTCGTGAACGGCGCGGGCCACTCCGTGTCCGGCACGCTCAGAGGAGACCCCGCCCAGCCAGAACGGCGCGCGCATGCCACAACGTCAGACTGCTCGAGCCGTCCAGGATCTCCCCGGCATCCAGGCGCCGGTACGCTTCGGCCAGGGGCACCACCACGCGCTCGATGGTCTCGGTGTCCTCGTGATGCATGCCCCCCAACGTGACGCCCAGCGCCAGAAACGGGTAGAAGATCACGCCACTGATACTCGGCTGCGGGTAAAAGCCGGGCAGCGCCACCCACTGCGCCGCCACACCCCCAACCTCCTCATGCAGTTCCCGCCGGGCCGCCGTGAGCAGGTCCTCGCCGCGCTCCACACCGCCCGCGACGACCTCGGTGACGGTCGCGCGCAGCGGGTAGCGGTACTGACGGATCAGGACCGCCTCACCCTGCGCCGTCACGGGCAACACGAACACAGCGCGCGGCCCGCGCGGCCGGTACTGGTAGGTGGTCTCCGCGCCGCCCGGAAGGCGCACGCGGTCCTCGAACACCGTGCGGAACCCCGACACGAGTTGCCGGGACTCCAGCGTCTGCCACGGCTGAACCTCATCCTCGATCAACGATGTCCAGTTCGGGTGATCAGTCATGCGCTCAGGCTAACAGGCTGCTGTTCTGTGCGGCGCGCCTTTCCGGACCGGGGGAGGTGGGCGGTCTTTGGGGGGGCTGCCCCGTTGGAATCGTTGCGCCTGGCGGCGGGCTTTCCGTGTGCTGCCCCACCCCCCAGCCCCCTACCCCAGGGGGGCAGGGGGAGCCGTCGTTGCACTGGGCAAGAGTTTCTACTCGT
>NZ_JAGLBB010000082.1 GCF_018260555.1 Deinococcus sp.
GGACTGGTCAGCGTGTTCACGGGGGATATTCTCATGCCCAATTTCTCTGTCTGATCGTCCCCTGCTGAGCAGTTACGCGAAAACGAACGTTTCCGCACTCTTTTGACGTGTGCGATCAACACGTGCTCCCAGGATTGCAAAACTCTGTTGCACAATGAACTGAATTGGCAACCTGTTTTCGCACCTGTGGAGGCTCTATGCAGCTTGGTTACGCCCGCGTCAGCAAGACCCACGAGCAGGACACCGCCGCTCAACTGCGAGCGCTCCAGGATGCTGGGGCCCAGCGCATGTTCACCGAACACGCGTCTGGTGGGCGCTGGGACCGACCCGAGCTCCACAAGATGCTTGATCAGCTGCGCGAGGGTGATGTGGTCATCGTTTGGAAACTGGACCGGCTCAGCCGCAGTCTCAAGGATCTTCTCCACTTGATGGAGCTGCTGGGCGAACGTGGGGTCGGCTTTCGCAGCCTGACCGAAGCCATCGACACCACGACGCCAGCGGGCAGGATGATGATGCAGATGGTGGGAGCCTTCGCAGAGTTTGAACGCGCCATGATTCGGGAGCGAACGGAAGTCGGCCTGGAACAAGCCCGGCTGGAGGGCCGCGTCGGGGGCCGCAAACGCAAACTGCTGCCCCACCACGAGCAGGACATCCGCGAGGCCGTTCAGTCCGGGCGGCGCACTGCGGCGCAGTGCGCTCGTCTTTTTGGAGTGCATCCCAGCACCATCACCCGGCTCCTTCAGCGATAGCCCCAGGGTGAAATACGATTGGTCATCTGAAGAACTGGTCCAGCACTTCACGCTGACCCGTATAGAACGGGATTTTCTGGGCTTCAAGGGCGAGATGGCGTCCTTGAGTTTGGCCGTTCTCCTCAGAACGTTTCAGGTTCAGGGTCACTTTCTGAACAGCCCACAGGCCGTTGCCGACACCATTGTCCGTGCGCTGGCCCGGCAACTGGCGGTGTCGCCTGCCCTCTGGGACGAGGTGGACTGGACCTCCCGCACCGCACGGCGTTACCGCGATGAGGTCGCGCAGTTCTGTGGGTTCCGTGCCTTTCGGTCTGGCGACGAGGACCACTTGATCGCCCACCTCACGCCACTGGTTGCTGATCTTCAGCCTGACGTGGAGCGTTTGAAACAGCAGAGCGAAGCCTTTCTGCGAGAACAACGGATTGTTCCGCCTTCAGCGGAACGCCTCACAAGATGCCGACGCACTGCGGTGAACGCGCAGGAAGTCCGCTGGATTCAAATGGTTCAGCAGGGCCTGAGCACTCAAACCCGTCAGGCATTTGATGCTCTGATCAGCACGGACGCCGCACCCGATGACGATCAGCCGCTACTGGTCATCCGCTCTACCCTGGCCACCCTGAAAGACACCGCTGGACGCGTGAAAGTCGACACCGTCCTGGAAGAACTCGCCAAACTGGCTGAACTTCGCGCCCTCGGCCTCCCGCCACACCTGTTCCAGGGTGTTCCACCCAGAGTCGTCGGCCAGTATCGCCACCGGGCCGCGAGCGAACCACCCCGCGAATTGCGCCGCCACCCTGAAGCCCTGCGTCACGTCCTCCTGGCGGCGCTGTGTTGGGAACGTCTGGCCGAGGTCACGGATGACCTGGTGGAGTTGCTGATTTCAGTCGCTCACCATATCGGCACCCGCGCTGAGAGCAAGGTGGAAGCGGAATTGCTGCGGCAACTCCGGCGGGTCAGAGGCAAGAGTGCCCTGCTCTTCAAACTGGCCAAAGCAGCCCGTGCCCAACCAGAAGGCGCGGTGCGGGCTGTGATTTATCCGGTCGTCCCCGAGCCGATCCTTGACGATTTGATCCGGGAAATGGAAGCCGAGAACAGCTATGACCGCCAGGTGCGTCTGGTCACACGCAATTCGTATGGCTACCACTATCGGCGCGCCGTTTCCCTGCTTCTGGACGCGTTGATCTTCCGCTGCAACAACGACCGGCACCGGCCCATCATGCGGGCCCTTGACTTGCTCTCGAAATACCGCGACCGTCGAATCCAGACGTTTCCCCTGAGCCAGGAGGTGCCGCTCGGCGGGGTCGTCAAAGACGACTGGCAGCCCCTGGTACTGGACGACCCTGAAAGCCGCAAGGTGAACCGGGTGACGTACGAAATGTGTGTCCTGGCGACGCTGCGCGACAAAATTCGCTGTAAGGAAGTCTGGATTGAGGGCGCGCGGCGCTTCCGAAACCCCGATGATGATCTCCCGACGGATTTTGAGGACAGGCGAGCCGAGTACTACTCGGCTCTGGGCCAGCCGAGCGAAGCCCAGACCTTTACCTGTCAGCTGCGTCTCCGCATGCAGACCGCCTTGGACGCGCTCAATACAAACCTCCCCACCAATGCCAGTGTCAAACTCATTGCGCCGAAGAACGGAAAAGGGCGACTCTCGGTGTCACCACTTTCGGCGCTGCCCGAACCACAGAACATCACCCGGCTGGCGGCCGCGCTGGTTCAGCGCTGGCCAATGACCAACCTGCTCGACGTGCTCAAGGAAACGGAGTTGCGGACCGGATTTACGGACGTCTTCCAGACCGCCGCCGCCCGCGAAGTTCTGAGCCGCGACGTGGTTCAGCGCCGCTTGCTGCTGTGCCTGCATGGCATCGGAACCAATGCAGGACTGAAACGAATGTGCAGTGGGGGCGGGGAGGACAGCTTCGCTGACCTCCAGTACATCCGCCGGCGCTAGATTCATAAAGATCAGCTTCGGGCAGCGATCAGTCGCGTATGCAATGCGATTTTCCAGGCCCGGGAAGCCCAGCTCTGGGGAGAAGCGACGACGGCCTGTGCCTCAGACAGCAAGAAATTCGGAGCCTGGGATCAAAATCTGATGACCGAATGGCATGCCCGCTATGGTGGGCCTGGCGTAATGGTGTACTGGCATGTTGAGCACCACTCCGTGTGCATCTACAGCCAGCTCAAGAGCTGTTCAAGCAGCGAGGTGGCCGCCATGATTGAGGGTGTCCTGCGGCACGACACCGAGATGGACGTGGAGAAAAACTATGTGGACACCCACGGGCAGAGCGAGGTGGGCTTCGCGTTCTGCCACCTTCTGGGGTTTGAGCTCCTGCCGCGCCTCAAAAATATCAGGCGCCAGAAGCTCTATCGGCCGAAGAAGGGCGAACCAGACCAGTACGCTCACCTGCAAGCGATCCTGACCCGTCCGATTGTGTGGGAGTTGATTGAGCAGCAATACGACGAGATGATCAAACTCGCCACAGCCCTGCGGCTGGGGACAGCGGACGCCGAGAGTATTCTGCGGCGCTTTACCCGCCAGAACGTGCAGCACCCGACGTACCGAGCACTGGCGGAACTGGGGAAAGCGGTGAAAACCGCTTTCCTGTGCGACTACCTACGTCAGGAAAACCTGCGCCGGGAGATTCATGAGGGGTTGCAGGTGATCGAGTCATGGAACAGTGCCAACGATTTCATCCTGTACGGCAAGGGTGGGGAGTTCACCAGCAACCGGATTGAGGATCAGGAAATCCAGATGTTGGGCCTGCATCTGCTGCAGGTCAGCCTGGTCTACGTCAACACACTGATGATGCAGCAGGTTCTGGCCGAGCCAGAGTGGCAGGGACGCTTGACCCCGGTGGATTTGCGGGCCCTGACGCCGTTGAAGTGGCAGCACATCAATCCGTACGGGACCTTCACGCTCAACATGCATGAACGCCTGCCGCTGAATGCATAAGGGGCTCAGGTAAGTTGGCCAGAATTTGGCCCTTCGCTAGGTTAAGCCCTAATAGGTCCACGTCTCGAGCACCCTCTCGCTTGGGCGGATGCCAAGGCTTGAGGGCACCAGCCAACATCAGTCTGCAAACCTGTCAGGCCAAAGCGCCAGCGCAAACAGCTGCAGCGAGTTGACCCGGCGTACCCTCTACTGATTGCCACATCTTCCTCATTCCTCCGCATACCAGTCCATAAGCTCTGTCATATACAGATGAATAAATTCAGCCCTGGACGTCCGCCCGTCACCATTGTGAATGGGCGGCTGATCCAGACTGGAGCGGATGAGCCTTCCCCCACGGCGCGGCCCCGAGCGCCCAGATTCCAACCGACCTGATTTCAACCGCTCAACCATCAAGACGGCGGGCAGTCCAGCCGAACCGCCGCCCACCACGCGTGAGCAACTGCGTGACCTGCGCGCCACACTGGGTCTGGTGTGGCAGGCCAGTCCGCGGCACGCGCTGACCTTCGCGCTCAGTCACCTGCTGGGCGCCGGTCTGCCCGCCGCAAACCTGCTGGTCGGTAAGCACCTGCTGGACGCCGTCGCCCAGGCCGCGCAGGGGCAGGTCACGTACCGCGCGCTGCTGACCCTGCTGGCCGCGCAGGTGGGCCTCGTGATCCTGGGCACCCTGCTCGGGACCGTGCAGAGCGCCTCGCAGCAACTGCTGGGCGACAGCCTGCAGCACAGCGTCAGCCGCCGCATTCTGGACAAGGCCACCACCCTGAGCGTCGAGGCCTTCGAGAACGCCGACACGTACGACCGCCTGCAACAGGCGTACCGCGAGGTCGGGTCACGGCCGCTGGGCGTCGCCACGCAACTCGTGTCCCTGGCGGGCGGCGTGGTCACGCTCGGGTCGGTCGGGGCGCTCATGACCCAGCTGGGCGTGTGGGTGCTGCCGCTGGTGATCCTGGCCAGCGTACCGGGCGTGATCATCAGTAACCGCTTCGGGGTGGAAGGCTACCGCATGCTGCGCCGGCAGACGCATGACGCGCGCGTGCAGAACTACCTGGGCAGCCTGCTCACCTCGGACACGCTGGTCAAGGAGGTGCGGCTGTTCGGGTTCGAACCGTACCTGCTGGGCCGCTGGCACAACTACTACCTGGGGTTCCGCGCGCAACTCGAAACGCTGGTGCGCCAGCGCTCCGCGTGGAACTTCGGGGCGTCGCTGCTGTCCGCGCTGCTGATCGGACTGGCGAGCGCCCTGATTCTGCGCCGCGCCGCCGCCAGGCAGATCACGGTCGGGGATTTCAGTGTGTTCGTGCTCGGTATCGCGCAGGTGCAGGCGACCGTGAGCGGCCTGCTGAGTGGTGTCAGCGGCATCTACCAGAACCTGCTGTACATGCGCAACCTGTACGCCTTCCTGGAACTGCCGGGCCGCGACCTGGACGCCGGGGAAGTCTGGGAGGGGCGCATCGAGACCATCGAGTTCCGGGACGTGGGGTTCAGGTACCCGCTGACCACGCGGGACGTGCTGCGCGGCGTGAACTTCACCGTGCAGCGCGGGCAGGCCCTGGCACTCGTCGGCGAGAACGGCGCGGGCAAGACCACGGTCGTGAAACTCCTGACGCTGCTGTTCCAGCCGACCAGCGGGCAGATCCTGCTGAACGGACTGGACGCCGCGCGCTTCAGTCCGCGCAGCGTGCAGCGCGAGATGAGCATCATCTTCCAGGATTTCGGACAGTATCAGATGACCGCCCGCGACAACGTCGCCCTGGCCGAAAGTGAGCGCCTGAACGACGATGCGGGCGTGCAGGCCGCTGTCCGCAGCGCCGGGGCCAGCTTCGTGGACGACCTGCCCGGCGGGCTTGACACTCCGCTGGGCCGCCTGTTCCAGGGCGGACGCCAACTGTCGGGCGGGCAGTGGCAACGGCTGGCGCTCGCCCGCCTGTACTTCCGGAAGGCGTCCGTGCTGGTATTCGACGAACCCACCGCTGCGCTTGACGCCCAGGCGGAATTTGAGACCATTCAGGCACTCCGGGCGCAGGCGCAGGGCCGCATCACGCTGCTGATCTCCCACCGCTTCTCGACCGTGCGGCTGGCGGACACCATCATCGTGCTCGAAAGCGGCGTGATCACCGAGAGCGGCAACCACGAGGAACTCCTGGCCCGCGCGGGCCGCTACGCGCAGCTGTACGACCTTCAGGCACGCGGGTACGCGCCCCACACCCCGCCCGGCCCGCCCAGCCAACCCTAAAATTCACGGCTCGCGCGAGCCACACGTTTCCCAGGCCTCCAGCCGCGTCGCTCTCTCCTGCCTCTCCCCTGGGGCAAGAGGAGAACCGGGGTCACGTCAGTACGCGGCGACCTGTCCGTCCGTGCGCGATTCGCTGCCGCCCACCAGCACGCCCGTCTGCGGATCGCGCCAGATGATCTGCCCGCGTCCGAATGCGTTCGGGTTCAACTGCACCTGCACGTCATGGCCGCGTGCTTGCAGGGCGCGGGCCTGGAACGCGCCGAGTTCATGCTCGACTTCCACGGTCCTGCCGCCGGTCCACTGCCAGCGGGGGGCGTCCAGTGCCTGCTGCGGGTTCAGGCCGTAGCGGACGGTGTTCAGCGTGACCTGCAGGTGCCCCTGCGGCTGCATGAAGCCGCCCATCACGCCGAACGGCCCGACCGGCACCCCCCCGCGCGTGAGGAAACCGGGAATAATGGTGTGGTACGGACGTTTGCGGGGCGCGATCTCGTTGGGGTGCCCGGCCTGCATGGAGAAGTTATGCCCCCGGTTTTGCAGGGCGACACCCGTGCCCGGCACGACCACGCCGCTGCCAAAGCCCATGTAGTTACTCTGGATCAGGCTGACCATCTGCCCGTCCCGGTCAGCGGCGGCGAGGTACACGGTGCCGTGACTGTTCGGGTCGCCGGCCTGCGGGTCCAGGGCCTGCTCGCCGATCAGGGCGCGGCGGGCCGACAGGTACCCGGGGGACAGCAGGGCGTCTACCGGGACGGCGCGGTGCTGCGGGTCGGCCACGTAGCGGTGGGCGTCCGCGAAACCCAGTTTCATCGCCTCGATCTGCGCGTGCAGTCCGGCCGGGTCGTCCCGGTGGTCGGGCAGGTTCAGGCCGTTGACGATGCCCAGCGCGATCAGGGCGGCGAGCCCCTGACCGTTCGGCGGAATCTCCCAGAGCCGATGCTCACCGAACGCGGCGCTGATGGGCTGCACCCACTCGCTGGTGTGCTCGCCCAGGTCGTCCAGGTCCAGCAGGCCGCCGGTGTCGCGGGCGTACGCGGCGATCCGGCGGGCCAGTTCGCCGTCGTAGAAGTCAGCGGCCGCGCTGCGCCCGATGCGTTCCAGCGTGTCCGCATGCTCTGGCGAGTGCCACAGTTCGCCGGGCCGGGCCGTGAAGCCCTCCGGGGCGAACACGCGCCGCCAGTGATCGAACGCCGGGCCGCTGCGGGCGTGGTGCGCGCGGACGCCGCGACCCCAGTTCTCGGCCAGCACAGGCGACAGCGGGTACCCACTGCGGGCGTAATGGACGGCCCCCTCCATCAACTGCGCGAACGGGAGGCGGCCAAAGCGGGCGTGCAGGTCCGCCCAGCCGCGCGGCGTGCCCGGCACCGTGACCGGCAACCAGCCGTGCGTGGGCATGTCCTGCCCGCCCAGCGCGTCGCGGGTCAGGCGGGCCGGAGAGCGGCCACTGGCATTCAGGCCGTGCAGCTCACCGCCGTCCCACACCAGCGCGAACAGGTCACTGCCGATCCCGTTACTCGTGGGTTCCACGACCGTCAGGGCCGCCGCCGTCGCCACCGCGGCGTCCACGGCGTTCCCGCCCTCACGCAGCACGTGAAGACCGACCTGGGCGGCCAGCGGTTGACTGGTCGCCACCATGCCCTGACGCGCGAACACCGGCTGACGAACGGAAGAATAGATGGTCATGGGCACCTCGCAAGACCGGACAGACACCCGGCAGGAACGGACAGAGGACAGCAGCTAACAGGAACGCCGCAGAGTACCGCATGTCCGCCCCAGGGGCACGGCCAGCATGTCGGATCCGGCTGCCAGCACGGGTTCAATGAATGGGCAGCAAGTGAGGGTCAGCCATTGCGGTGGTCCTGCTCTGAAGGGACGCTGTCATGGGGGGCGCTGTCTCGGGCAGCACTGTGCCGGGCAGCACTGTGCCGGGCAGCGCTGTGCCGGGCAGCGCTGTGCCCGAGGGGGCCGTGTCCGGCGCCGAGGCCGGGAGCGGCGTGCAGGGCGCGTTGCAGGTAGGCGTGGGCGATGGTCACGGCGGCGCTCATGGGGTGCCCGAGGGCGAGGTTGGCGGTGATCGCGGCCGAGAGGGTGCAGCCGGTGCCGTGCGTGTGCCGTGTGTGCTGGCGGGGAGCGATGAGCGTCAGGGTGGGCTGGCCGGGCAGGCGCAGTTCGTCGGTCACGGTGGGCGTGGGCTGCCCGGCGTGGGCGGCATGCCCGCCCTTGAGCAGCACGGGCGCGGCCGGGTCGAGGCCAGCGCGGGTCAGGGCGTTCCATTCCGGGAGGTTCGGGGTGATCAGGGCCGCGCGCGGGAACAGGTGGTGCGTCAGGGCGTGCAGGGCCGCCGGGTCCAGCAGGGCGTCGCCGCTCTTGGCGATCATGACGGGGTCCACGATCAGCGGGCCGTGCCAGTCGTGCAGGGCGCGGGCCACGGCGTCAACGGCGTCGGCCGTGCCGAGGGCGCCGGTCTTGATGGCCGCGACCG
>NZ_JAGLBB010000083.1 GCF_018260555.1 Deinococcus sp.
AGTTTGGGCAGGCATCGTCAGCGATACCCAGACTCTACACTTTGCGCCGCACCCCACCCCCCTGCTGAGCAGTTACTACTTTGGAAAATATGCAGGGGAGTCGTCCAGGCCAGCAACTATGCTGGTCGCCTTGGTGAAGCGTTCTCGACGCCCGCGGTCGACTTGCCACTTTCCCCCTTGGTCTTCTCCATTCCTGACATTTTTTCGCCACTGAGCCTAGCAGTGCTGGGCTCCCGTGTATGTGCAGGATTTGTGCGGCCTGGTGCATCGGAAAAGCATGCAGCCACTGGCCGACCAAGTTGCACCTAGGGAACAAGATCACCTGCAACACTTCATCACGGACAGCCCGTGGAAGCCAGAGGGTTTGGAGCGTATCGTGGCCGCTCACGCTCAGCACCTTCTGGTAAGCCGAAAAGTGGCCCTGGGCGTGCGTTTCCCCTCTTTCGTGATACTGACATAGAGAGGGAAGCTTTACACTGGGTCATGGCTCCTTATCGGCGAATCTGGGACGCAGAACGCAAGGTGCAGATGCGTGAGCACCGCCTCGTAGCGGAGGCCGCTCTCGGCCGTCCGCTCGCGCCGGGCGAGGTGGTGCATCACCTCAATGGGGACAAGGGGGACAACCGCCCAGAGAATCTTCAGGTGCTGCGCTCCCAAGGCGTGCACATGGCCCTGGAGCACCTGGAACGCAGGAAAGCCAACGGGCAGAGTCCGCTGTTCGATCCGCACGAGTTGCTGGGTCCCTTCGACGGTTAGACATCCGCTGCGGCCTTCTTTCTGCCTCTGGACGCCGCCGGAACTTTCACCTGCAACGGTTGCGGCATGTCCACCTCGCGGATCTCCAGCGGGTAGCGGTCATGGAGCGTCCGGAACCGTTTCGCCCTGGGAACGAACACGAATAGCCGCGACAGTTCCGGCCGGGTCCCGTCGAACAGCCGCCCGGCCAGCAGCCGGATCGAGTGCGAGTTGAAGGACGTGGCCCGCGCACTCACGCACACCAGTTTCCCGTCCGGATCAGTCATCTGCGCGTGGGCGTTGCCGTACACGCGCGGCTTGGGGTCGGTGTATCCTTCTGCCGTCAGGGCGGCCACGGCCCGCCGCACCGCCACGTTGTTCACGAGGGCCTGCACGGTGGGGTGGTACAGGTTGGTCAGGCCCACGGCCAGGCGCCCGTCGCGGGTGAGGTACAGGATCTTCCCGTACGGCGTGTCGATCTGTTCCACGTAATGGCGTCGTTTGATGACGTTCAGGTTTGACTCCCCGAACGTTGTGTTGAAGTCATTCAGTTCACAGCCACCCCAGTCTGCGAGGTTCTGCAGGATGGCGTGAAGGTCGGCGTCTTGCATGCCGTCACATTACAGGCCCATGACCCGCCGCTGGTGCCTCATCTGGGCGTGACGGCGGGTCAGTTGGCAGCGTCGCGTCAAAACCGGAATTTCACCCCGAGTCTGGCACCCGGACTCACCCCGCGCTCCACGCCTGCGTCCAGGCCCGAGGCGTACCCGTGATTCGACAGGAAGTACCGCACGCCCAGCTCCCCGGTCAGTGCGACGCTCTCATTGAAAGGGTAGTCCACTCCCACCAGGCCGCTCAGATAAGAGTCGGTCGCGTTCTGGGTGATCGCGCCGCGCCGCGGACTGAACGCCGCGCCCGCACCCACGCCGGCGTAGGGCGTGACGCCCTGGAACGCGAACGGCCGCGTCACGGCCGCTTCAGCCGTGAAGGCCTTCGCGCTGGGCCGGTAGCCTGCCCTGACCTGCACGCCGAACCCCGCCACGGCGTTCTTCATGCCCAGGGTGGCCTCGCCTCCCACGCGCGCTTCGCTGCTGATCGGTGTGGTGGCGGTCAGGCCCAGGTACAGGTTGCGGGGCTGGGACGCGTTTTGCTGTGGCTCCCCGGCGGCCTTCTGTGCGGGTGGGAACGCCGGGGTGGTGACGGCTGGTGTGACCGGCGCGGCGGGCGCCAACACCTGGGCCGGCGCCACGGTGGGAGCGGGCGCTGGGATGTTCGCCTCCTGCCCCGCTTCCAGGGCGGCCACGCGGGCCTGCAGGGCCAGGTACTCGCTGCGGGGCACCGTGTCGGTGAGCAGCGGCGCCGTGGCCAGCACGGCGGCCTCCACGGCATCCAGGCGGGCCCCCACCAGTGGTGCCTGCCCCTCGATGGTGGACAGTCGGGCGTCCTGGTCCCGGTTCTTCGCCTCAGTCGCATTCAGCCGGGTACTGAGGGTCAGGATCTCAGCCGTGACCTCTTCAAGCCCCTTGGCGATGGCCTGCAGGTCGGCAGGGGTCAGCTGCACCTGCGACAGCGTGCCATTCGTGAGCAGGCGGTACAGGAGGGTGGCCGCTTCGTAGCGGGTGAGGGGCGCCTGTCCGCTGAAGCTTCCATCAGGGAAGCCCTGCAGGATGCCTCGGCCTATCAGCACGCCGATTGCTTCCCTCGCCCAGTGGCTAGCTGGGACGTCGGTGATGGTGACACTGGCCGCAGGGGTGACCGCAGGGGTGGTCTGCGCGCTGGCCGCGCCGAGCACGAGGGCAGCAAGAAAGAGAATGGTTCGCATGGGCACCTCATCAGGAATTTCGGTGGGAAGGTTATCCAAACCTTCCCACCCGAGCGGAGCGAGAAGGAACAGCGCGGATGCCGGGCGTGGAGTTAGCGCGTCGGTGCTCTCCCGATGGGCCAACGGAACAGACGGCATCCGGGTCAGTCACTCCAGGGTGACGGTCTGAATGAAGGTCGTGGAGTTGCCCGCGGCGTCAGTCGCGGTGACGGTGATGGTGACCGGGCCGCTGGCGCCGCCCGCGCGCAGTTGCGCGCCGGTCAGGGTGAGGGTGTTGCTGCTGCCCGTGCCGCCCTGATCGCTGGTCAGGGTGACGCCGCCGCTGCCGGGCGTGCGGTCGGCGCGCAGCGGGTCGGTGCCGGTGAAGGTCAGGACCGTGCTGTCCTGGATCCTGGCTCCCTGCGGCGCGCTGCCCGTCACGACCGGGGCCGTGAGGTCCACGTTAAACGGCCCGGCGACCGTGCCGGGCGGCACATCGACGCGGTTGCCGAGGCGGTCACTGATCACGTCCACGCGCAGCGTGTAGCCGCGCGCCTCGGGCAGTTCACTGGCGGCGCGTACGTCGCCCAGCACCGGCAGACCGCGCAGGTACGCGCTGAGCTTCACGGGGTTCAGGCCCACGCCGTCGTCCGTGAAGCTGGCCTGGAACGTGGCCGTGCCGGACAGTTCGGCGTTCTCGCCGATGAAGAAGGCCGGGCGGCCGGGAACGGTCGCGGTGACGCCACCGTTCGCCCGGGGTGCCTGATCGTCCACCCGCAGCGGCACGGTGATGGGCACGGCGCCGAGGGGTGTGGTGACGGTGGCCGTGACGGTGATGGGCTGACCGGTGAGGACCTGGCGGTTGATGTCGTTGTACGGCAGGGTCGCGCTGAGGCCCTGGCCCACGATGGCCCCCTGACTGACGCTCCAGGTCACGGGCGTTCCTTGCTCGACGGGGCCGGTGAGCGTGATCGTGACCGCGCCGCCGCCGTAGACGGTGCCATGGTCACCCGTGAGGTTGTTGCCGCTCACCTGGGCCGTGATGCCCTGGGTGGGGGGGTTGCCCTCGGTGAGTTCGGTTGCGGCGCCGCAGGCCGTGACCAGCAGTGCCAGCAGCAGCAGAGGGTAGTTTTTTGCGGACGTGTTCACTTGGCGAACCTCCAGGCGGATTCGAACTGGGACTGCACGCTGGCGGCCACGCCAGGGCCGCTCACGACCTGATACCCGGCGCCTCTGGCCACGATCAGGCTGCCGCCCGCCACGGCGACGGCGCCGGTGATCCTGCCGGGGAACGCCCTGACTACACCGCCGGCCTGCTGCACGGGCGCGAAGTAGGCCAGGCTGCCCTTGCCGGTCAGCACACGGACCCGCAGGGTTCCCGCTTTCAGGCGCTCCAGCACGGTTTTCTGGAACAGCCGCCCGGGAAATTCGCTGCCCAGGATGAGCAGCTCACCGGTCAGCAGGGGCAGCAGCTGGGCCTCGGTCATGACGGCCGCTTTGACCTGGGGGGTGCCGGGCGGGGGCTGCGCGGCTGCCAGGGTGGCCAGCAGCAGCGGCGCGGTGAGCAGGTGGTTCATGGAGTTCCTCACCGCACGACCGGGCCGTAATCGAAGGCCGGGGTGCCGCTGACCCGCGGAATGTCGTAGCCCTCGGGCACGCTGGTCCAGGTGTAGTGCACGCGGTAGTTCAGGAAGGGCAGGTGGTAGGGGGGCACCAGCACGCCGGTGGGCACGGGCACCTCGTGGACACCACTGAAGTCCACGTAATGGTCGATGGCTCCGGCGAAGAAGGTCAGGGTGCGCAGCGGCCTGGCGGACAGCGGCTCCGGCAGGATCGCCGCGTCCAGCTGGTTCCAGGTCTGGAACCACGTGGCGTACCCGAACAGATCGTAGTAGGCGGGATTGCTGGGCCCGAGCGTGCGCTTGAACTCCTCGAACTTCCACACGCCGGGCGGGGACCCAAGCAGGTCCTTTCGCCCCGGCAGGGAGAACACGTCCAAAGCCGGGAGTCGCTTCACGCTCTGAAAGTAGTACAGGGGGCTGGTGGGCCGGTACACGTCCCCCAGGGCGTCCCCGGCCCGCTGGGCCAGGTCGGTGAACTGCGTCAGGCTCACGTCCTGGTTCATGACCGGCGCGACCATCGCGCCCTGACCGGGCAGGTGTGAATTCCACGGCAGCATGAACAGCCCCCGGCGCCTGGGCGGCAGCATCTCCGCCAGGGCATCCGCCTGGTACTGGGGGTAGTACATGGTAGCGGCGTGCTGCATGGCGTCGAACACCCTGTCTTGCGCCTCTCCCATGTTGAAGTAGATGGGGGCCACCCCTGGGCCCGTTACGGTGTCGTTGCCCTGCAGGCAGAAGGTCCGGACACCGAAGATGTACGTGCAGCCGCCCGGCAGGTACATGAGGTTGACCTTCCAGTGCAGGCCATCGCAGAAGTCCCCTGGAGGCACCTGCGGCAACGGCCAGTAACTGTCCAGGTGCAGATTGTTCTCTGGGGTGCTGGTCGGGATCCTGCTGGCCAGCACCTCTGGAACGTCGCTGCGGTCCACGGTGGTCCTGACCGTGGCGGGACTGGTGTCCAGAGCGCCCATGCCGAGGCCAAGCCAGCAGTGGACGGGCACCATGGAGGTGTTGTTCAGGTTCGTCTGCGCCCGCCACCAGTAGCGATCCTCGAAGCGCTGCCAGGCCCTGCGGATGCCGGTGGCCGCGTCCTTCGACTCGCTCTCCAGGGACAGGGGTACCGTCCACTCGTACTGCGGGCAGCTGACGGTGCCGCCTGCTGGTGTCTTGCCCTGCTGCTGCTGCCGGCAGGCGGCGGCGTTCTTCTGCCACTCCGCCTGCTGTTCCACATTGATGACCTCCAGGATGGGCCACTTGCCCCTGGCCAGCACGCCTAGGCGCTCGTCGGGGAACGAGAACACGTTCCTGCGGGTGTAGGTGGGTGGCGGATCGTTCCGCGTGCCGGTCAGCAGTGAGGGGTCCACGTTCTGGAGAGAGGGCATTGGGGGGAGAACCGGCAGGGTGGGCAGGGTCGGGGTTGACCCACCCCACACGTCACGCACGCCAGGCAGCGCGGGCAATGTCGGCAGACCCGGCACGGTGGTCAGTCCGGGAATGTTCTGCGCACCGGCACAGGCGACGCAGCAGGCCAGCGTGAGGGCAGTAAGAGCTCTCACACGAACTCCGGTTGAAAGGTTTGCAAAGCCTTTCAACGCTAGCGGAGCGAGCAGGAGAGAAGCGGGTTCCGGGCGTGGAGTTGGCAACCCGGTGTCCTCCCGGGGTGTTAACGAAACAGACGGAATCCGTTTCATGTCACTGCGCCTGGGTGGTGGTCTCCAGGCGGCTCAGGGCGCGGCCGTCCCCGGCCAGCCACGTTACCCGCACGGCGTCGCCTGCGCGCAGCTTCAGGCCCAGATCCAGGTTCAGGCGCTGGGTTTCGCCCGCGTCCACTTCCAGGTCCTCGGCCTGCACCTGCACGCGCCGCCCGTCCACCCACAGCTGCAGGTCGTCCGCATTGAGGGTCACCGCGCCCGTGCCGGTGTTCTGCACGCTCAGGGTGAGCGCGTCCGTGGCCTCTCCGGTCGTGACGGCCGCGGTCAGCTGAAGACGCAGGGGGCTGACCGCAGCGGCGACCGCGCCTGCACCCTGTCCCTTCAGGTCCTGGATGCGCGTGAGGGCCGTCACCAGATCGGCCCGGGCGGCGTTCAGGGCGGCGTCACTGGCAGCCTGTGGGGTCACCGTGAGCGGTGTCCCCGGTGTGACCGTCAGCTTCGGGGTGGCCGGAGCAGCCACTGTGGAGGCCGTCTCCGGTGCGGCGGCCTCGACGTCCGTGAAGACGTACTTGCGGGTGCCGGTCCTGGCCTTGCCGTCAATCACCAGCGTCAGGGGCAGCACGCGTCCACCCGTGATGACGGTGATGGTGGCCGTGCCCGTGGTGGCGAGCGCATCGAGCAGGAGGTACCGGTCCTGGGGCGCGTCCGGCACGGTGGCCCTGAACAGGCCCGTGTTGCTGCCGCCTACCAGATCAATGGCCTGGGGGAACGCCAGCACCACCTGGTAGGACGGGCTGAGCGTGATCGTCCGCCCGTTCACCTCGGCGGCGCTGGCGGAGACCTGCACCACCAGCGGCACACTTGCCGCACTGACCACCCCGCCACTGACCGATGCGGCCAACAGAACTGATATAAGTTTTCTATATAGTTGCATAACGAAATGGTAACAGATTCTCGCCCAGGACGGGCGGGAATCCAATTTCCAAGCAGAGGGTCTTAGAGACTAAGGAAAGAACCGACCGATGGTTCTATCCTTGGACATCCCCAGCTGACAGTAGACCTGGAGGCCGTCCGCGACCACTGCACCGTTTCGACTTTTGTGTGGGCGCACCAATTCCCCTTAGGCGTCGACGGTCTGCAGGACAATGCTGCGTGCAATAGGCAGGGGCAACACGATAACCTCAGACGCTGCTCCAATTCTCACTGAGGTGTATTCGTGACCCACCAGATGCCAACCGAGACGACTCAGCCAGCTGAATCCATCAAGGACTACCTGAATACTGCCCTTGACCTCATCGAGAGTGACGCCGTGCGGTCAGTCAGCGTTGACTGGACCACTGTGCGAGCAGAAGCCCACCGTCTCGCCGCGAACGCGACAACCACCGCTGAGACCTACTCGGCGATTGAATTCGCCCTGAGCGCATTACAGGACCGGCATAGCTTCCTTCAGCGCCCTGCTCAGCCGCATGGAACCTCGCCGGGTGGCTTCGGAATCAAGTACGTGCAGGGCGTCATTGCCCGCGTGTACCCGGACAGCCCCGCAGATCACGCTGGTCTGCAGGTGGGGGACCGAGTCCTGGCGATCAATGACCGGCCTGTCGGCCCTGGTGTCAACGAGGAGATGCCCCGTGCAGGGGATATCTCGATCACTTACCAGTCCCGCAACGCTCCAGACGTACAGCATCTTCACCTCCGCCGCGCTCCCTTCGGCATGAATCGAATGCCCCAGGGTCGGCTGGTGCGTCCGGATGTGGCATGGATCGATCTGCCCGATCATGGCGGTGACGGAACGTTGCCGGATGATCAGCTCTACCAGGACGCCGTTCAGAAAATCATTACGGAGCTTTACAGTGCTGGCGCCCGGAAGTGGATCGTGGATCTGCGCCTCAACGAGGGGGGCAACATGTATCCCATGTTGGCGGGTATCGGTCCACTCACAGGGGAAGGGCCACTGGGTGCGTTCGTTCGAGATGGTGAGACCTGGTCGTGGGGCTATCAGGACGGCGCCGTGTCAGTCGATGGGCAGGTGAATAGCCGGATCACCGGTCAGCCTCACCCACCACTGGACGCAGATATTCCCGTCGCCGTGTTGTTGTCGCCGCTCACCAGCAGCAGCGGTGAGATCGTAGCGCTCTCGTTTCAGGGACGCCCAGCCACTCGTTTTTTCGGGGAACCGACCCAGGGGCTGACGAGTGCCAACGGTCCGTATCCACTGCCTGATGGGGCGACGATCTGGCTGGCGACTTGCTACGAGGCAGACCGGACTGGTCAGGTTTACACGGCGGAAGTGCATCCGGATCTCCTCGTGCACACGGAGTGGGGCGACTACCTCACACCAGAGGATGAGGTCATGAATGCCGCTCAGGCGTGGCTGTCCTCTTATTAGTCCAGCTCCAGCAACTGCTCATCGTTGTGCTCCGGAGGCGACCCGACCTGCGGCGGCCCGCCCGCTCCGCTACCCTGACGGCGCGGATGCACCCGCTCGTCGTCCGGCGCGCTGACCTGGGTCTTCAGCAGCTGACTGGGCAGTTGCGCGGCCTGCGGATCAAACGGGAACGCCGGCAGCTGGGGCGCTTTCATCTTCAGGGCCG
>NZ_JAGLBB010000084.1 GCF_018260555.1 Deinococcus sp.
AGGAAAGTACGTTGGAGCGGGAATGGAGAGGTTCCGGCGCTTTCCCGGCATGGCGCCATGTGAGCTACAAGGTACTTAACCGCAGTCCGTATGGTTCCGGGCGCCGGGCGTGCGCGGGCCGTCACGGGTGCGGTCAGCGGCGGCGGCCGAAGCGCAGGCGAAGCTGGGTGGGCTCGTCGCGCACGGCGGTTGCCTGGGTGCTCTCGAATTCACGCACGGCGCTGGCCAACCACTCGGGGTACGCGCCTGATTCCAGCAGCACCTGCTGCGGAATCCAGTCGGCGGCCCCGATCAGTTCAGGGTCGGGGGCCAGGATGCCCGCGCTGTACTCGGTGCCGAAGATCATATTCAGCCGGGCGTCTGCGCCGCTGCCCTGCGGGCCGCGCGAGGTGTGCGACCCAATGAGTTGCAGGTCACTGACCACCAGTTTGACGTGCTCGCGGATCACGCGGCGCAGGTTCATCTCAACGAGGTTCTGGCCGCCGCTCAGGCCCAGCAGCAGGCCCGGCAGCCCCTGATCCCCACCGGGCAGCAGGAGCGTGTAGGGCCGCACGATCAGGTACGCGTCCCGGTGCCGGATAAGCGCGAACACACCCACCTGAAAGGTAGCGGGCACGGTCTGTTCTACAGTGTGCATGCTGGTCACGAGAACTCCTGCGCGGGGGGCCGGGGGTAGGGCGTCGCCCTGCCCGACCGGGCGCTGTGACCATTGTAGTGCCTGCCTGCCATCGCCGAAGAGAGATTGACCACCCGACCCACCGGGGGTATCCGGACGGGGGGGATGGGTCGCCCTGCGGGTTCCGCTTGTTTCTCGTGGCAGCCGCCCGGGTTGAACGGTCTTTGCAGCCCATTCAACCCGGAGTCCGTATCATACGGACTGCCGCTCCACTGCGCCACAGTCGGGAAGACACCGCCTGCGGCTCCATACCGCGAAGGGGCGTATGGTGTTCCTCCTCGCATCCGCTCGGATTGATTCGGAACTGCACCACATCAATCGGAGTCCGTATCAGGAGCGGCGCAGCGGGGCCACGATGGGTGCAGCGTTCAGCGTGCAGGCCAGCTCTTCCAGCGCGGCGTCGTGCGAGGGGTTCGTCCAGGCGGGGGACTGCACCAGCAGCAGCGAGGTCACCCGCGCCGGGTCGGGCAGGCCCGCGCCGGGTTCCGACTGGCGCAGCAGGGTGGTGCGCGGCAGCAGGAGCGCGGGCAGCAGGTCGTGGAGCTCGCCGCGCGTGCGGTCCAGGTCGTGTCCCTCCGCGACCGGCAGGTCCGCGTGCCAGTCGGGGTACAGGGTGGTAACGTGAGCGATCAGGCCGCGCGCGAGGCCCAGGCCCGCCCAGTTGCCCGGGCGGACGCGCGTGGAGTCGCCGCTGCGGTTGCCCAGGTCATGGTGAGAATCGAGATTCAGAACATCCAGGCCCGGGTACCGTTCCAGCCACGCCCAGGCATCGGCGTGGCTGAGGGTCACGAACGCGGGAACGCCCGCGTAGACCCGCAGCGCCTCCCAGCCGGGGTACAGGGGGAAGTCCGCGTCCAGGGCCGCCCAGCCGCTCCCGCCGCGCCTGTGAACGCGGTGCGTCCAGGCGGCGTGGCGGTCATGCTCCCGGTCGCGGGTGCCCCAGATGGGCGCGTCGAACACCAGCTCCCGCGTTCCTGAAAAGGCGTCCCAGTCGATACTCAGCAGCACGCTCTCAGCTTAACGGATGCGTGGCAGCGCGCGACCTGACCGCCAGGTGCGGGCAGCGCCACTCATACGGATTCCGTTTGTTTCGCTGACAATCCGGAACTTCACCGGATTGTCAGCTCCACGTCCGGAACCCGCCCTACTCCCACTCGCATCCGCTCAGATTGAATGGTCTTTGCAGCCCATTCAATCGGAGTCGGTATCATACGGATTCCGTCTGTTTCGGCGCAGTCCCAGATCAATCCGAGCGGATGCCAGTGGGAACAATAGAAGGATTGGGCGCAGTGGAGCGGCAGTCCGTATCAGGGCAGTGGTCATGGGGACTGCGCTCCATTGCGCCACGGGCAGCGTGACCCGCCCGGTGACGTTCCCGCCCAGTGACGTGCCGCCCGTCCTATGCTGGGCGGATGAGCAAGGGACTGAAACTGCTGCTGATCGTGCCCCACCCGGACGACGAGGTGTACGGCGCGTCCGGCACCCTGATGGGCCACCTGGAAGCCGGGGAAGCCTGCGGACTGGTGACCCTGACGCGCGGCGAGGCGGGCCGCACGCTGGGCCTGTGCGACACGCCGCAGGAACTGGCGCGGATGCGCGAGGTGGAACTGGCCGCGTGCCTGGACGTGATCGGCCTGACCAGCCCCGGAGCGCGGGCGGGCGGCAGCGTGTTCGAACACCACCACTTTCCGGACAGGTACCTGAAAGACGAGTCCCTGGACGAACTGAGCGCCGTGGCGAGCGAGGCCATGACCCGCCTGCGCCCGGAGGTCGTGCTGACCTTCCCGCCCAACGGCAGTAACGGCCACCCGGATCACGTGACCACGCACCGCGCCGTGAAGGCCGCCTGGGACGCCCTGCCGGACGGTGAGCGTCCGCGCCTGTGGTACTACGCCAGCGACGTGCCGCCCGAGAACGAGGACCTGCGCGCCCAGTGGCTCGCCCCGAACGTCCGCCACGACGTGAGCCGATACCTCGTGCGCAAATTGCAGGCCATCGCCTGCCACCGCACGCAGGCGCTGAGCACCGTGGATTTCATCCGCAAGTTCCCGCACCGCGTCCCGGAAGAAACCTTCCACGAGGTGCAGTGACCGCGCGCAAAGAGCAGGGCGGTGGTATGTGGGCAGTGGTGACCGGGCAGTCGGGCGTGGACAGCCCTCTACCACCACTCGCCCGGTCTACTCCCAGTCGCTGACAGGAATGAATTCCAGGCCCTCGGCGTCGGTGCTCGTGACGGCGTAGTGGCGGTCGAACCGGACCGTGAATTCTCCCCGGTCAAGGTGCTGAGGGCTGACGACCGGCTTGCGAAAGAGGTACGTGCCGTCGTCGTCCACACCAATGTGCGCGCCTTTCGTGAAGCGGAACTCGACCACCTCGGCGTGCGGGCGGGTACGGACACGCACACGGTACGTCTGCGCGTCGTCCCGCTTCACGTTCGGGTTGGCGGGCGGCTTCTTGCTGAACAGGTTGAACATCTGATCCGCAGCATACCGCACGCGCTCCAGGCCGCCCGAAGCCCACTGGTGTACCAGAACGCAGCGGCCTGATGCGGACGCCGCTCCCTTGCGCGAAGGGGCGTATGTTGTTCCTGTTCATATCCGCCCGGATTGATCCGGGACTGCGCCGAACCAAGCGCAGTCCGCATCACCCGCTTCGCGGCGCAGCTGTACAAGTCCGCTCCGGCCAAATGGTTTCTGAAAACCCTTCGACCCGAGCCCGTACCCGTTCTGTGTGGCTGAACTTTACTTGGTGAAAATAGGCCGGAAGCCGAACACGCCGGGGGTGTTCGTATCGACCGTCACTTCGACTGCGCCTACTTCGGCCTCGCCCATGACTTGCAGGCGGGTCAGGTTGCGCAGTGTGGGGCTGGCCATCGTCTGCCCGAGGCCCGTGTTGGCCCCGGCTTCGGTCACGGGGTGGTCAATGATGAGGATGTGCGAGTCGCCGTTGATGAGCAGCACGGGCTTCCCGTAGGCTTTGGCCTCGGTTGCCAGCGTGGTCACCGTGTCGCGCAGGCCGATGTCGGTCAGGGTAAACGGCGCGCCGTAGAACATGTCGGCCTGCATGGCAATCACCACTGCCGGGGCGTTTTTGGCTTTGGCGTCGGCAAAAGTAGCCTTGATCCATTCGAGGTTGGCGGCGTTACGGCCAAAGTACTCGGTGGCGCTGGCGGCGTTGCGCTCCAGACCGTTGTCGCTGCCGACCACGTTGACGGTGGCAAACAGCACGCTGCCGTGCTCCCAGCGACTGTTTTCAATCTGGCCCTGCTGGCGGGTCAGGGTGATGGGCTTTTTACCGAACGACTTGTCACCCATCTGCGCGAAGAACATATCGCGCACCTTGGCGAGGCGTTCCAGCGAGTCAAATTTGCCTGCCTTTTCGCGGTGGCAATCTGTCCACTCGTTGTCGCCGGGGGTGTAGATCAGGGGACCGTCAAACATTCCGAACTCGCCTTTGACCTTCTGAAAGTTCTCGTCGGTGCAGGGGCTGGAACCGCTCTTGATGTCGCCCACATGAACGGTGAACGCGGGCTTGAGCTTGTTGACCTCGCCGATCAGGGCCTCGAAGCGCGCGTAATCGTCGGGCAGTTTGTAGGGCATGTCGCCCAGCGCCACGAACTTGAAGCTGGCGGCAGAGGCGGTAGCGGCAAGGGCAAAAGCGGCGGTGAGCAACAGTTTTTTCATCGCCTCTTAATTTCCGCTCACCGTGTCAGGAGGGTGTGTCGGCTGGGTCAGCGGCAGGTCAGCTGCCCGCAAGGTACGCAACGGCCCTGGCCTGTGTGGGGCAAGCCGGAGGCTGAAATCCGTATCATACGGATTCCGATTGATTCGCTGCACTTCTGAATCCATCCGAGCGGACGCGAGTGGGAACAAGGTCCGGATTGGGCGACATGGAACCGCAGGCGGCGCTTTTCCGTCTGTGGCGTAATTTAGCGGAGTCCGTATCAGACTTCGCGCAGCAGGCGGGCCAGCAGGCGCACGTGGTCAGGCCAGCGGTCCAGGCGGACGTGTTCGTGCGCGGCGTGCGCGCCGTCACCGGGTGCGCCCAGGCCGTCCAGGGTGGGAATGATGGGCGCAGTGAAGTTGCCGTCGCTGCCGCCGCCCACGACGGCGCTGGGAACGTCGAAACCCAGCTCGCGGGCGATGGCGCGCGCCTGGGCGTACAGGGCCAGGGTGCCTTCGCCCTGCTCGAAGGGCGGGCGGTTCAGGCCGCCTTCCACGCGGCTCTGGACGCGGGCGTCCGCTGGCGTCCAGGCGTGCACGGCGGCGTCTACGCGCGCGCCCTCCTCCAGACTGCTGACGCGCACATCGAGTTCCAGGCGGCAGTGGGAAGGGATCACGTTCACGGCGCTGCCCCCGGCGATCAGCCCGGCGCTGACGGTCGTGCCGAGGTCGGGTCGGGCCAGGGCCTGAAGGTCCAGAATGGCCTGCGCGGCGGCCGTGACGGCGCTGGCCCCCTCGCCGGGTTTGTTTCCGGCGTGGCTGGCGACGCCCGTGAAGGTCAGGACGTAACTGCCGGTGCCTTTCCGGCCGGTTTTCAGGGCGTGGGTATCCGCGACGGGCGGCTCGACGACCAGCGCCACGCGGGCAAACCGGGCGGCGTTCTCGATGTGCGCGCGGCTGCTGAGGCTGCCGGTTTCCTCATCCGGGGACAGCAGGACCTGCACGCCGCCCGCCGGCCACTCGCCGTTCAGGGAGCGCAGCGCGTGGAACAGGCCCACGATGCCGGCCTTCATGTCGTACGTGCCGGGACCGTACAGGCGGTCGCCCTCCACGCGCAGCGGCATATGATCCAGCGTGCCGTGCGGCCAGACGGTATCGGCGTGCGTGAGCACGAGTACCGGCCGGTCCTGCCCGCCCAGGTCCTGCTCGCCCTGGTTCTGGCCGCCCAGGCCGGGTGCGGGCAGCCCGTGTTCGGCGTCGGCGCGGCGCACCCCGAAGTTGAACAGGCGAGCGCCGCCGCCCAGGGCGTGGGTTTCGGCGCCCATGGCGCGCGCCCAGCCTTCCACGACGTCCATGACGCGGGCGATACCGGCCGGATCGGTCGATGGCGATTCGATGCGGGCCAGGGTGTCCAGGTCGGCCAGCATGGCTTTCAGGTCGGGGGTGAAGTCAGGCATGAGCGTCATGCTACGCCCCCACCGGCGGCGGCAGGCCTCTGACCGCGTGCGCGGGGGCGGGTGCGCCGGCACAGAAACGCGGCCCCCGCGAAACCAGTGGCGGGGGCCGCGCGGGGCGGGGTGTGTTTCAGCCGAGCAGGGCAATCTGGCGGGCGTCCACCTTGAGTTTCGCGCTGCCCTTGAGGTACAGGTCGTGAAGTGCCTTCTGTCCGAACAGGCGCGTGACACGCGTGGCCGTCATCTCGACGGTATGACCGGCCACTTTCAGACGAACGAGATCGGTGGTTCCGGGAACCCAGGTACAGGACAGTTCTTGCATGGCAGACCTCCAGAAAAAGAGTGGTGAGCGGCGCGGCAACCCACGGGAGAAGGGCAGGTCCAGGGCGAAGGCAGGCAGGACACTCGGTATTCGGTTGACCCGGTCGGAACGCCGCAACCAACCCAGCGGTTCGTTGACACATGACGTTACGGGCCTGTTGCGCCGGTAAGAACAGCATAGGCCAGTCACAGACGGCAATGGAAAGCAATCACCCGTTCCGCGTTGAGGAAGGCATCATGAACATAAAATGATGTGCACGCTCCTGTGTTTCCTCAATGACCTGGGTTTCCTCAATGACCTGGGTTTCCTCAATGACCTGGGTTTCCTCAATGACCTGGGCCGCAACCCGTTTCGTTCTGGCCTGCTCTGCCGCGCAGCTCGACGGGTCCGCCCGGGTTGAGCAGTTACGCCGGCGCGCCGCAGCTGGCGCGGGGGTGTGCTTGACTGGAGTGCATGACACTGCCCCACCCAAGTGCGCCCGCCGACGCGCGGCCCGGTCCCGACTCGCTGCTGCCACTGGTGTTTCCTTCCGACCCGCAGGTCAGTCCGGACGGCCAGGCCGCCGCCTTCGTGCTGACCCGCATCGAGGAGGACAATCCCCGCACGCCCGACAGGGACTTCCCGAAACCGCGTTACCGCTCGCAGATCTGGCTGACCGACGGCACCCTGACCCGCGCCCTGACGCAGGGCGAGAACCGGGACAGCAGCCCCCGCTGGTCCCCGGACGCGCGCACGCTGGCCTTTACCCGCAAGGCCGCAGAGGGGAGCGCGCAACTGCACCTGCTGCCCCTGACAGGCGGCGAGGCCAGACGCCTAACCGACCTGCGAGGCGGCGTGGGCACTCCCCTCTGGAGCCCGGACGGACAGTTCATCGCGTTCACAAGTACCGGCGACGACGAGGACCGACGCGACGAGCGCGGCGAGGCGCGCGTGATCACGAAACCCCGCTACCGTTTCAACGGCCGCGACTGGCTGCCCGACACGCCCGCCCGCCTGTACCGCCTGCATATTGCCAGCGGCGAACTGAGCGTCTGGCACGCCCCGGACCTGGAAATCAGCGACGTGGCGTGGCTGCCGGACAGCAGCGGCGTGCTGTTCGTGGCGGCCACCAGCGAACTGGCGGACGTGCGCAGGCAGCAGGAAGTCTGGCACCTGCCGCTGAACGGCGAGCGGCGGCAGGTCACGCGCTGGGCGTCCGCCGTGAACGCTGTCATCCCCCACCCGGACGGCCAGCACTTCGCGCTGCTGGGCCATCCCGCCGGGCACGGCAACACCGAACACACACACCTGTACCTGCTGCCCCTGCAAGGCGAGGCCGACCCCCTGCGCCTGGACGCCGGGCACGACCACCCGGTCGGGAACGGCGTGGGCGGCGACTGCCACGTGGGCACCCTGCCCGAACGGCCCGCGTGGCTGGACGCCCGGACCCTGCTGTTCTCCGCGACCGTGCGCGGCAGCTGCGGCCTGTTCACCGCTACCCTGCCGGGCGACGGTCAACCCGGAACGGTGCACGTCCATGATCACGACTCGCAGGCCGTCATTCCGGCCTTTACCGCGCGCGGCGGCGGCCTCGCCCTGATCCGCGAACGCGCCGACCGCTTCCCCGAAGTAGTCCTGAACGGCACCCAGGTCACGGACCTGCACGCCAACCTCCCCTTCACGGCCCGCACGCCCACCCGCGTGCCCTTCCCCACCGACCTCGGCGAGGGCGAAGGCTGGGTCCTGCTGCCGGACGGTACCGACCCCGTGCCCGCCCTGCTCAGCATTCACGGCGGGCCGCACACCGACTACGGGCACGCCTTCACGCACGAATTCCAGCTGTACGCCGCGCGCGGCCAGGCCGTGTGCTACAGCAACCCACGCGGCAGTCTCGGCTACGGGCAGGCCTGGGTTGACGCCATCCACGGCCGCTGGGGAACCGTGGACGCCGACGACCTCCTGACCTTCTTCGACGCCTGCCTGCACACCCACCCCCGCCTCGACCGGGAGCATACCGCGGTCATGGGCGGCAGTTACGGCGGCTTCATGACCAACTGGCTCACCGCGCATACCACCCGCTTTCAGGCGGCCATCACCGACCGCAGCATCTGCAACCTGCTGAGTTTCGGCGGCACCAGCGACATTGGCCTGCGCTTCTGGGACGATGAACTCGGTCTGAACTTCCACCGCCGCGCCGACGCCCTGAAACCTGACCGCCTGACAGAAATTATGAGAAAGCGTCCCCGGTAGGGGACACTTTCTGGTTGTGAAGACCGAAAATGC
>NZ_JAGLBB010000085.1 GCF_018260555.1 Deinococcus sp.
ATTTGCAGTAAATATTATGCTCATACAAAACGGGAACAAGCGTTTTTTGCCGTGTTTATCGTGCTGAGCAGTTACGAAATCTGCATTTAAAACTTCTGTACCGACTTTATAAGAATCAGGAAGGCCGTGAATCTCACAGAATTTGTTATGATAACCCGCAAGCCAGTTATATTTGCGTCTTACCTCTGGTTGTTTAGCATGACGTTTTATATTTTCCGAGATCACGTCTCTATGGTAATCCATTACTGAAAATTCATTAGAACCTATGACATTATCTTTAGGACCGTCATAGTAGGACAGTCGCTCATCTATGATATCAGGTAGATACGATCCACGCATATAGTTCAGGAAATAGAGCCCGTCCCCACCATCAAGCAATATTGCATTTCTCATAGGATTGGAATGCGGAGAGGCATAGTATTTATGATATGTTCTCAATTTTTTAATAGCAGCCTCAGTGAAGGCAATTCTTGGGTAAAGCGAAGTGGCTTCCATTCTATATGCGTTTATTAACGCCGGTCCAAATATAATCTCTTCATCGACGTAAATGTAATCGTAGTCTATGCCACCCCTAATAAAGTACCCTTCTAAAGCAAGCTCAAATTGGATTTCGCTGATCACCCCAAGCAATAGACCTATTTCCAATTCCCCATCCTCTTCTTCAATTGTTTCAACGACAATGACAACATTGTCAGTCAAAATCCTTGAAGTCCAGATGCCATTATTGAGCTTGACCTTTTGATATGCTGCGGAAAAGGCATTCTTGATTTTGTTCAAGAGTATATTTTGTTGCTCTACGTCATCTCCGGATATCAGGGCAGTAAAACCCAATATATCCCAATAGTAGACATATGCGCGAGTCATCTCAACCGAAGATGTTGTTATCATTCCCAACAATTATAGGGCCAAGTTCCTTTGATTAACGCTCCAAGTCCATCTCCCGCATGCGGCCGCTCGCGGTAAACTGCACGCTCTGTCCTTCCTGCACGCCGCGCCCCAGCTCGCGTGTCAGCGCCACGATGACCCGGCTTCCGTCCTGTACGGCGGACAGCTGACGTCCCTTCCAGGCCACTTCACCGGCGTAGTTCTGCCCTTTATTCGCGGTGGCGACGTAGAGCCCATTCCAGTCCTGCCCGCGCTTCTCCAGAGCCTGTTCGGCCTGCTGCAAGGCCCTGACCGCCTGGCGGTCGCTGATCTCCAGCAGCATCCGGCGCAGCCCCTCGTTGTCTCCCCGGGCGGATTCGATGCTGACCTGAATCATGCGCGCCTGGCTCACCACTGAGAAGTTCAGCTGGTGGCCCGCTTCCACCCCCAGCTCGCGCATGAATTCGCGTTGCGTGCGGCCGTTGCCTTCGCGGAAGGGATGGGCGGCGTTCATGTCCCCCATCAGCTCAGCAGCCTTCCCCGCGAACTCCGGCCGGGACAGGCCGCGCAGCTGGTTGTCCCGCTCCAGCTGGCGGAAGGTGTCCCGGAGGAAGGGCTCAACCATGGGACCATCGGCAAAGCGGGTCCCGCCCTTCATCAGCCCCGCAGGGGGCATGAAGCGCTCGCCCTGAATGGTGGTCCACTCACCGCGGGTCTTGCCCGCCCACTCGTACACGTCGCCGAATGCGCGGCGGTGGATCTCGCGCAGGTGATCCAGATCGAAGCGGCCGATGGGCCGCTCCAGTTGCTTCATCTGGGCCAGACGCACGGTACTGATGACGGTCTCGCGGGCCTGCAGTTCGGCGGCGTCTGTGAGACCCAGCCGGTTTTTGAAGGTGCCGTTCTCCTGAAGGTAAGGATCGGCGGCCACGGTCAGCCGGTCAGGGACGGCGGGCTGGAAGTGGGGCCGTCTTCAGGCGCTCGACCACCTCATCCGCGCTCAGCTCGCCGCGGACGTACCCGTCCAGGTGACCTTCAAACGCAGGGTCAATAGACAGGCCTTCCAGGCGCGCTTCATGCCGGGCGTGCTCAAGCGCTTTGCGCCGGGCCTCCTGGGCCAGGATCGGGGAATCCAGTACAGTCATGCAACACCTCCTGCTCGTGCTACACGCAGAATATCATGAAGCGGGTGGCTCGGGTGCCGTCTCCGGTTCCAGTTCTTCCGGGCGTTCCGGCTCGTCCGGCCCGGTAGGCGACGTTTCCTGCGCTTCGAGAGAGGCCCTGAGCAGGTCAATCATTTCCGCGTTGGCAAGGTCATGAGGATTCATGCGCTCTGATTGTGACCCATGTCGACCGGTGTGCGCGCCGCATCGTTGCTTGACACCTCAGGCCGACAGAGAAAGAAACCGGCTGAACAACTGGAGGGTCGGGGTGAGGCAGGGCAACTGCTGTCCCACGACGGCCAGCTCGTCGCTGTGGCGTCTGAGGGTCTGGCAGTCATCCAGGCTGAGTTCGAGAGGGGGAGCTGCCCGGTAGGCCGCGTCCAGCGCCGCCGTGGCGAGATCCCAGTCCTGTTGCTGCGCACGGAGCACAGCATTCTGGTACAGCGTCAGAGGTGAATTCATGGGCACCTGGTCATGCGGGGATGAGATCGGCAATGGTGTACATGCTGCCGGGATGGGTGAGTCGTCCGGGGGTGGGAAAGGATCCGCCGGGGCAACGGTGGGTCCGTCGGCGGGCCAGTGCGCCGTTCATCTCGAACAGGGCGGCCTGAGCACGCTCGGCGGCGTCCCTGGTGGCGCCGGGCAGCACCAGACTCAGGGCATAGAGGCAATTTGCGCTCTGCGTCGCCAGGTCACGGCCGGAGAGACGCTGAAAGTCCAGGATGTAGACGTAATCGTCGTTGTGCAGGGCCTCGCGCAGGGCGCGGGTGATGTGCGGATGGGTCGCTTCCGGGCCGCACTGCAGGGTCAGCAGGGTGGCGCCGCGTGGTGCGGGGGTGCTCCTGACGCGCTGCGTGCTGGTCAGTTCAGCCTCAGTCAGCAGGCGCGCGGCCAGGCCCCACTGGCGCATGCGGGTGATCAGGCAGTGGCGGTCGGTGCCGCGCGTCCCTGTCGTCCGGGAAGAGCCGTGAACGCGACCTATGGACAGAACACAGGGAGCACGGACGGCCCCGGGCGGATGGTGGTACAGCAGGCGGCCCCGCTGTCCGGGCGTCAGTTCGGTCTCGAGGAGCGCGGCGAGGAACTGACTGCAGTGTGTCCGGGCCTCGGCCGCGCTGCGCAGCGATTCGGGCAGGATGAATTCGAGGTGGAGGGTGGGTGGGTGGTGGGAACTTGAGAGGGGAAAAGGACGGGACGGAGTCAATCCGGTGAGCGTGGCTGCGCTCACCTGACCACTGTTCAGGACTTGCCCCATGAACGGATCGTAAAGTCATGACAGAAAGAGGGGCCGACAGGGAGGCGACTGCTTGATGAGTACCGCATGTGAAGGTCTGTCGGCCTGCCTGCTCAGCGGATCTCCAGCATCCTTGCAGCCAGTCCTTTTGGCGTCAGGTACCCTTCCAGCAGGGCGCGAACAGCAAGCTCCACCTCTTCAAGCGCCCCGATCATGGGGTACATCGCCGACGTGCTGGGCCGCACACCATAGCTCTGCACGACCGAACGGGCACGGAGGTGATAAGCCTCCTTCTGGTGCGTCAACAGGCCGTAGGCAATCCGCACGGCTGAGACAGGCTGCCTCCAGACCGTGACCTCACCCACCTGTTGCCGCAGTTCCTTCTTCTTGCGGCGGCTGCCACCAGGGTCACTCTGCACAAACGAGAAATCACGGCGCAGGTCAAAATCCAGGGCCCGGAGCACCAGATCACAGGCGTACACCGGCGGCAGCACCACGTCATCAAACACGACGTTCTGCTGGCCCACCTTCATCACGTCCCGGATGGCGAAGGCGCAGGCACCGACCGGTTCCGGCATGAGCGCCAGATACGCCGCGGCGGTCGGGTGCCAGCGGTGCAGCAGCCGCGCCAGGCCGGGCGCACTCGCGTACCGCCGCTCCTCGACCTCGGCGAACACCTGCCGCAACCCCGCCTCCATCCGCGCCACGGACCAGTCCCCCGGCGCGGCCCAGGTCAGCGCCAGGTCCAGTCCGGCGCCAAGCGACAGCACCCGCAGGTCAAACAGTTCCGCCGGCACGTCACCGATCCGTTCGAGCGCCCCGGCCGCCGCCGAGAATTCCCCGCGGCCCAGGTGGGCCGTCGCCGCCGCCCATTTCGCGAACGCGCGCTGCCACTGGTAGATCCGCCGCCCCTCATCCTCCGCGAGGCGGCAGAGCTGAATGACGGTGGCGAACTGACTGGCGCGTTCCTCCGCTTCCCGACCCTCACGCGGCAGGGCGGTGGCGCGCATCATCCCGCGCATGACCTCCGTCATCCAGCCGAACGGCTCTTCACCCGGCAGCGTGGGGAACACGTCACCCTCCAGCCCACCCACCCCCCAGAAGGCCGCCTTCTGCTGCAGGAGCGAGCGGGCGCGCTGCTCATGGACGCCGTCCACCCGCTGCGTCAGATCGGTCAGGGTCGCGACCGCTTCCGGGTAATTGCCCAGGAGGAACAGGCTGTTGGCCAGGGCCAGTTCCGTGAAGCGCCATCCGTACCGGAACTGCTGCCGGCGGTCGTCCTGGGCCAGGGCGATCGTCGTCTCCACGTGCCCGGCCGCCGAATGACAGGAGATCAGGGAGGCCCGGGTCCGGGCGACCGACACGGCCCCCTTGATCTGCTCCGCCAGAAACAGCGCCTGCGAGGCGTACTGCAGGGACTCCTCAAAGTTCTGCTCGTTGAGGTACAGGACCGCTGTGGGAAGGTAGATCCCAATCTGGGCCTCAATCAGCAGGTCCGTGACCGGCACCTGCGACAGCCGCCGGAGTGAGAACGCCAGCGCGCCGCGCATCTCCGCCAGGCGGGCATGCATGTGCGCGCCGCCCTCCATCATGATGTTGACCGACCGCTGGTAGACCGCGAATCCCTTGGCCACTTCGTTGGCCACGACGTCACCCATGGTCAGGCACCGCTTCAGCAGCCGGTCGTACTGCGGCGTGCGGCGCCAGTAGGAAACGATCAGCGCCCGGATGTACGCGGTGTCTGAGCCGATGCCCTCCAGGGCGTCCACGATCTGCTCGGGTGGAACATGCTCGATCTGCTCGATGAACCAGTCCTGGAAGACCTGCGAGGAGTCGAGATCAACGGCGTGAACGTCCATCTCTTACCCGGTGACAGCGGCCGGCCGGCGGTCAGTCCTTGTCGGCATTGATCGCGATGCAGCAGGCGGCTTTTGCCGCCTGAACGACGTGCCCTCTGGTCCCAGCGGCGTACGCTGATCCCAGGCCAATCAGAAGAACAAGAGCGTACCCAAGCAGTTTCTTCATGGTGAGCCCCCTTATGACAACCAGTCTTCCAGCACGGACCTTGCCAGGACCAGTTGATCCCGCTGAAACGGGAAGGTGATGCCAGCCTCGGCGAAGATGCGCTGCGCTCCAACGGTTGCGCCCAGCAGCATACTGCACTTCAGGCGCGTCAGGGCCGCCGTTCTGTCTTCGCGGTAGGCATGCACGAACTGCAGCGCCGCGAGCATCGCGACCGCGTAATCGATGTTGTAGAAGGCGTACTTGAAGGTGTGAGGCTTCTGCCACCGCTTGCTCAGGGCGTCCTCCAGCCCACTCCAGTCCACCCCGGAGGTGCGGGTCAGTTCCCGGTACCGGGCGTCGATCTGATCGGTGGTGGGGGGCCGCTGCTGGTAGAGCCACAGGTCCAGCCGGGTGCGCTCTTCAATGTCACTGAAGCGTTCCATGATGCGTTCCACCGTCGAGCGCAGGTACCACTGCCGCTCCTCTGCGCTGACCTCCTGCACCTCAAAGAATTCCAGCAGGCCGATGTAGGTGAACACGAAGGCGTAGAACTCCTGCACTTCCCAGAAGCCCGTGAAATCCCAGAACACGTGACCGGGCACACCCGAGAGGCTGTGATGGTGCGCGGCGTGCCCCAGTTCATGCAGCAGGCCCCGGAAGGACTCCACCCCACCGGAGAAGTTACAGACGAGCACCGAGCGCCCCCTGTCGAGGTCATGGGCGCAGATGTTGCCGTTCGGTTTTCCCGGCCGGGGCGCGAGGTCAAATCCGCCGTGGTCACGGATCTGCCTGACCACCCCGCCGAACTGACCGTCGATGCGGTTCAGGACCCGTTCGGCAGTCGGCACATACTCTTCGATGGGCAGCGCAGCGGTCGTGGGGGCCGTGAGCGCCACGTCCAGATCCCAGGGGCGTAGGGACGGCACGCCCAGCGCTCCGGCCCGGTGGTCACGCAACGCCAGGTCCACGTTCTGGAACACCTCGCCGATGGCTTCGAGCAGTGCCTCGGTATCCGCGATGGTGTCTGCCCGGCTGGCCCAGTGAAGACTGGCGTAGTCCGGAGCACCGCTCTCCACCGCGATGTCCTGCCTCACCTGCAGCAGGCGCCCCAGGAGGGCGTCCAGCTCAGGCGCGCAGGCCAGTTCCGCTGCCTTGATCTGCCGCCAGAGCACTTCACGCTCTGCCCGCTCCGGCGTTGATCGCAGCCGCGCCTCCGCGTCCGCCACGGTCAGGGACTCGCTCCCGTACGCCACCTGCTGACGCCCGACGATCACCTGGTAGTCCCTGATCAGCTGACGCTCCGCGGCGCGCAACTGCAGCAGGCGCGCGGACGGTTCCGGTTCCTCCTCCAGTGCCGCCGCCACGGCCGGGTGCAGGTCCGCGAGTCCACTGGCCAGCGCCAGACGCTGCAGCTCACCGTCGAGACGTTCAAGCTCGGGCAGCCAGTGCTCCGAGAACCGGCGGTGCAGCGCCTCCGTCTCCCCGTGCTCCGGCCGGGTGTGCTGGGCGACGATCTGCTCCAGCCACAGGCTCTGAATCCGGCATTTCAACTGATTCCAGTCCTGGAACCAGCCAGGCAGGGCGTCTTGGCCTGGCCCGAGGTCCGCCAGGGCCCGCTGCGCGTCAACGATGGCCTGTGCCCGGCGGTCAAGGTGCTGCAGTGCGGTGGACATGCCGTAATGTATAGCGAGACCCCAACCATGCCCGCTGCGTCACGCCTCTGCCCGTCTGATCAGATGCTCGCGGCCGTTCCAGTCCTGATCCTGGCGGCGGTCGCGTCGGCCCATGTCTGGCGCTGGCATCACGAACAGGTCAGCGCCTGGCGGGGTGGGGGTTTCGGCATGTACGCCACGGTGAATGACCAGCGGGGCCGCCGCGTCTCCCTGCTCGTCCTGGACCGGAGCGGGCACTGGCAGCAGGTGGAGGGACCCCGGTCACTCCGGGGCGTCAGTGAGACCCTGATGCTGCACCCCTCACGAGCCGATCTGCGGGCGTACGGTCAGGCGGCCGCCTGCAGCCCTGAGCTGCGGCAGGCCCCGCGCGGCCTCATCGCCCTGAAAGTCGAGTACCGGGAACTCACTTTCGATCCTGAGCGCTTCACCGTGACCAACACCCTGAAGGAGTCCGTGCGCCTTGCGCCCTGCCATTAACGCGGTCCGCTGGTGGACGGGCCTCTGCGATCAACTCGACGGGTGGCCCACGCTCGGCCTGATGACCCTCTTCGTGCTGGCAAGGTACAGCAGCTTCGGGGATCAGGTGCAGACCATCTACGCCTGCCTCCTGGCCGTGGCCATCCTCCTGCGGCAGGTGCTCCACGAGCAGGTGTTCTGGTTTACCGTACTCCTCGCCGCCGCCCTGCCTGTCGCCAACAACTGGTGGGTGCCTGGAGGGCACACCTTCCTGCTGCTGTACTGGATCTGCGCTGTGTTCCTGTCGTTCTTTGCACGCGACCAGCGCGGCATGCTCGCCGTCTCCGGCCGGTACCTGATCGGCGCCACGTTCCTGTTCGCCGCGCTGTGGAAGTTCATCTCCCCGGAATTCCTCGACGGGACGACCATGCGGTACTTCATGTCAACCACCATCCCGATCGGGGTCACCACCCAGCCGGTGACTGGCCTGACGCAGGATCAGCTGCAACACAACATCCAGACCATCACAAGTCTTCTGAACCAGAGCTCGACCTTGACCGTCCCACTGATCAGACCGCCGAACATCGCGCTCACCGCCGAGGTGTTCACGCGGCTGACCCAGGTCCTTGAAGTCGCGCTCGCGGTCGTCTTTCTGGCACCTCTGCCACGGCACAGGGTCGTCTGGCGGGATCTGGCCCTGATCCTGTTTTTCATCACCGCGTACAGCGTCCTGCCGGTCCCCAGCTTCGCGGTCCTGCTGGCCTGCATCGGTTTTGCGAGTGCGTCGTCACCGGTGACACGGGCGTTCTTCGTGCTGGCCTTCTTTCTCTGGCAGCTCATCACGCTTCCGTTCGGCAGCTGATGAACACGGTGAAGCACACTGGCGGTTAAGTACGTCGAAGGTAACTGCTCAGCAGGGTAAATTGCTCAGAATCTGAATTCAGCCCTATAAATTGCTAAGAAGCTGCTTTCAAATG
>NZ_JAGLBB010000086.1 GCF_018260555.1 Deinococcus sp.
CCGGCCGCGCTGGCTCAGGTGGCGCGCGACCTGAGCGCCACCGACGCCGCCCTGAGCGCCGCGCGCGAACGCGCCGGCAGCCTCGCCGAGCAGGAACGCTCGGTGCGCGAACGCCTGGAACGCAAGACAGAACTTCAGGAGCGCGCGCTGGCCGCCTCCCACACCCTGGACACCTGGCAGGCCCTGGCGAACAGCCTCAGGGCCAACGAATTCCAGCAGTTCCTGCTGGCCGAGATCGAGGCGCAACTCCTGACCCGCGCCGGGATCCTGCTGCACGAGATCAGTGACGGCCGCTACCGGCTGGCCCTTCAGGGCGGCGAGTACGTCGTGCAGGACCTCTGGAACGCCGGCGAGGTGCGCGGCGTGAAGACCCTGTCCGGCGGCGAGACCTTCCTGGCGTCCCTGGCGCTGGCCATCGCCCTGAGCGATTACCTGGCGGGCAACAAGGTGCTGGGCGCGCTGTTCCTTGACGAGGGCTTCGGGACGCTGGACCCTCAGGCGCTCGAAGCGGTGGCGAACGCCCTGGAGAACCTGCGCACCCAGGGCCGCATGGTGGGCGTCGTCACGCACGTCGAGAGCCTCTCCGAACGACTGCCCAGCCGCCTACTGGTCACCAAGAGCGTGGCGGGCAGCTCCGTGCAGCGACTGGACCTGTAGCGCATTCACGCCACAGGGAAAAAGGGGGCGCGCGCAGCAGTGCGCGCCTGCCAACTGCGTGCCCTCCTGGCCACCCTTAGGGCTGGTTCTCTTCCCGGTCCAGCTTGGCGAAGATCATGCGGCCCACGTTCGTCTGCACGTTGTTCACCACGAGCACGCGGGTGGGTTTACCCCGGAACTTCAGGCCTTCCTCCACGACGACCATGGTGCCGTCCTCCAGGTACCCGACGCCCTGCTCCTTCTGCTGACCGCCCTTGCTGATGGTCACGGTCAGGTGATCCCCGGCCTGCACCTGGGGTTTGAGGGCCACGGCCGCCTCGTGAATGCTCAGGATCTGCACGCCGTGCAGCCGGGCGATCTTGCCGAGGTTCCCGTCGTTCGTGATGATGCGCGCCCCGGTCTCGCGGGCCAGGCGGATCAGCTTGTCGTCGGTGGTGGGCAGCGCCGGGTCGTCCCAGTCCTCCACGCGCAGCGGCCGGACCTCACGCAGTTCCTCCAGGACGCTCAGGCCACGCTTGCCGCGCGTGCGTTTCTGCGCGTCGTAACTGTCCGAGAGGATCTGCAATTCCCGCAGGATAAAGGCCGGCACGACGATATCCCCGTCCAGGAAGCCGGTGCGGGCCAGCTCCAGGATGCGGCCGTCGATGATCACGTTGCTGTCCAGCAGTTTGCTCCCAGGACGGCGGCGCACCGGCGCGAAGGCCAGCAACCCGAGGGCCTCGGCGTTCCGCACGGCGAACGACACGAAAAACGCACCCAGGCTCAACGTGATGACCACGTTCCACACCCAGTTGTACAGCGGCAGGCTCCTGAACAGCGTGCTGATCAGGACGCTCAGCAGCAGCGCCACGATCAGGCCGAAGGTCGCGGCGGCCACCGTGCGCGGCGACAGACCCACGTACCAGCGGCCAAAGCGGGCCAGCAGACCCTGCGCGGCGCTCTCGATACGGGGCGCGATCAGCAGCGCGGTCAGCATTCCGGCCAGCATGAGACTCAGGGTGTTCACCCACCCCAGCTCGGTGGGTTGAGCGGCAGCCAGTGCACGCCCGCCCACTGCTCCGAGCAGCAGGCCCAGCAGCGTCACGAACAGACGAACAGGAAGCACGCCCATCACTCTAACCGCTGCGGCGCCTCAAACGTCCCCAGCGTTCTCCACCTGTGCAGCCTCGCTGGCGGCTCAGCGTGACAGGTGACACCCGCAATCCACAGGGCCACCCCCCGCCGCTATAGACGCTGGCACCAACGATAAGCACCCGAAGGAAAAGCTCAAATGCTGACACGGATGACGTCTGTTTCGTTGACAACGCGGAACGTCTCCGGGTCAACTTCACGCCTGGAACCCGTTCCCTTGCGCCTGCTGGCGTCGGCCCGTTCCGGCCTCCTGAATTTTTCGGGGTTCGCAACCTGCTCATGCGACACCCTGCTTACCCCGTGCCGGGCGGCGATGACTGCCACGGTACATAAGAAAAACCCCCGCCTGAGCGGGAGTTTCCGGTTGGTAGACTCGAGGAGATTTGAACTCCTGACCCCTACAGTGTCAATGTAGTGCTCTACCCCTGAGCTACGAGTCTGTATGCCGTGCAGCGCGGTGCTGTGTGGGCGGGGTGTGTTGGAGGCGCTGACCGGACTCGAACCGGTGGTGGAGGTTTTGCAGACCTCTGCCTTACCACTTGGCTACAGCGCCATGCCCGTTGGTCCGTGCCGTCCGGCGTTGGTTCCATCTGGCGTCAGGCTGTCCCTTGCGGGCGGCTGGCAGGTCTTTCCTCTCCAGCGGAAGGAATGTTAGCACGGACCTTGTGCGCTGTAAACAGGGGGGCTGGGCGGGCGCCGGATGGTCCTGCGCGGCACGCCGGGCCGCGTTGCCAACCTGCCACCGAAAGAGGTCCGCCTGTCCGGTCCCCCTGTCCGGGCTGACGCGCAGGGCGTGAGTTCCTGTCCCTGATCCCGTCATTCGGTGAACTGTTCTAGAGTGCCTGGGTGAAACGAACACATCTGGTTCTGACGGCCCGCGTGGTCGCACTCGGCGCGGCCCTGGCCCTGAGCGTGTCTCAGGCGCAGTTGATGGGCACACCGGCGCAACTGGCGGCGCAACCGGCCCTGAAGGGCTTTGCGGCGCAGGGCGGCGGCCTGCTGGTCAGCGGTGGCACGCGGGTCACGGCGGACGTGGCGGGCGGGCGCGTGGTGGGCGTGTTGGTGGAGGCCGACTCGGTGGACGGACTGGCCCGTGGCCTGGGAGCCGGGTGGAACGTCGCCGAGAAGGACCTGCCGAAGCTGGTACAGAACCTCTCGAACCCGGCGTTGCTGGCCGCCGCCCGCACCGGGTACGTGGACCTGACGGACGACAGCGGCACGGACCTGATCGCCTTGAAGGTCACGGGGACCGGCCCGGCCACGCGGTACCTGGGCTACGTGGCCGTGAAGATCTGGCCGGACAGCGCCTTCCCTCCCGTGAAGGCCGCTGTGGGGGCCGCAGGCGCTCCGAACGTGCTGCGGGTGTTCAGTGACTTCCAGTGTCCGTACTGCAAGCAGCTGTGGGATTCGTCCATGCGGGACTGGCGGGCCGCTCCGGCGTCGTTCCGGGTGGTGCACTACGAGTTCCCGCTGCCGTTCCACCGGAACGCGCAGGGGGCGGCCGAGGCGAGCGAGTGCGCGGCCGCGCAGGGAACATTCTGGGCGTTCGCGGATCAACTGTTCGCCAACTTTGCCACCTGGACCCCACTGGACCCGAAAGACGCTCCCGCCAGGTACGCCGCATACGCCAGGGCCGCCGGACTGGACACGGCCGCCTTCAAGACGTGCGTGGGTCAGCGGACCTTCCGGGCCGACGTGGACGCGCAGGTGAAGTCCGGCGCGGGCGTAACCGTGCAGGGTACGCCCACCGTGTTCCTGAACGGCATGAAACTCAAGAATTACTCGGACACGGCCGAGGTGGCGCAGGTGCGGGCCGTGACGACCGCCACGCCGGGAGCCGCCAGTCTGATCGACGCGCGGCTCAAGCTGTTCCGGTAGGTACCTGGCCCTGAACAGCGCGGGGTTCTGGAACACCACCGGAACCTCTCCATTCCTGTCCCAGCGTACGTCTTTCGGTAGTTGCGCCGCTCGGTTGATCTGACGATCACCTTCGAGATGAAACGAACTCTGATGAAATGGGTTGCCAAACCCGTCCCATCCGAGCGGAGCCCAGTGGAAGCAAGGCCAGTGGGCACCGCAGCAGACCGAATTCGTACGACACACAGCCTGGCCCCAGCGCAGGGGGCCGAGCTGTATGTCGCGTGGCGTTATGCGCGGGTCTTGTAACGCGTGAGCAATTCGTTCCTCAGGTCGTCGAAGCCCACGCCTTTGCGTTCCTTGAGGCCGTCGGGGGTGCGTTCGCGGACGCTGACTTCGCGGCCTTCCTGCTCCTTGTCGCCGACGATCAGCATGACGGGAATCTTGCTCAGTTCGGCGGTGCGGACCTTGGCGTTCATGCGGTTTGACGAGTCATCGACTTCGGCGCGCAGGCCAGCGGCGTGCAGTTCATCCCGCAGTTGCCAGGCGTAGTCGTTGTGGCGGTCGGCGATGGGGATGATCATGATCTGGCGGGGCGCGAGCCACAGCGGGAAGTCCCCGGCGTAGTGTTCGATCAGAATGCCGGTGAAGCGTTCGACGCTGCCGAAGGGGGCGCGGTGAATCATGATGGGGCGGTGGTCCTGGCCGTCCTCGCCGACGTAACTGATGTCGAAGCGTTCCGGGAGGTTGTAGTCGACCTGGATGGTCCCGAGCTGCCATTCGCGGCCCAGGACGTCCTTGACGACAAAGTCGAGTTTGGGGCCGTAGAAGGCGGCGTCACCGGGTTCGATGGTGTAGGGCAGGCCGACTTCCTCGACGGCTTCGGTGATCTGCCGCTCGGCGAGGTTCCAGTTGGCCTCGTCCCCGACGTACTTGTCCGAGCCGGGGTCGCGGGTGCCGACGCGGAAGCGCACATCGGTCATGCCGAAGGTTTTCAGGACCAGCACGGTCAGGTCGAGGACATCCAGGAATTCCCGTTTCAGCTGGTCGGGGCGGCAGAAGATGTGCGCGTCGTCCTGCGTGAAGCCGCGCACGCGGGTCAGGCCGTTCAGTTCGCCGCTCTGCTCGTAGCGGTACACCGTGCCGAATTCCGCCAGCCGCACCGGCAGGTCGCGGTACGAGCGGGGTTTGCTGCCGTAGATGCGCACGTGATGCGGGCAGTTCATGGGCTTGAGCATGTACTGCTCGTCATCGACCTCGATGGGGTTGAACTGCGACTCGGCGTAGTACGGGTAGTGGCCGCTGGTGCGGTACAGGTCGAGGTTCCCGATGTTGGGCGTGATGACACCCTGGTAACCGCGCTTGAACTGCTGTTCCTTGAGGAACGCGGTGAGTTCCTCGCGCAGAACCGTGCCGTTCGGCAGCCACAGCGGCAGGCCCTTGCCGACCATGGGGTCGATGGTGAACAGTTCGAGTTCCTTGCCCAGTTTGCGGTGGTCGCGGCGCCTGGCTTCTTCCAGGGCGTGCAGGTACCCGTCGAGTTCCTTCTGAGTGGCGAACGCCACCCCGTACACGCGTTGCAGGATGGGGTTCTTCTCGTTGCCGCGCCAGTACGCGCCCGAGGTGCTCATGAGCTTGAACGCGCCGGGCAGGCGGCCCGTACTCGGGAAGTGCGGCCCGCGGCACAGGTCCGTGTAGTCACCCTGGGTGTAGAACGTGATGGGTTCGTCCTCGGGGAGGCCCGCGATGAGTTCCTGCTTGTACGGGTCGTGCGGGAACTGCGCGAGGCCCTCGGCGCGCGTGATCTCGCGGCGTGTGAACGGCAGGTTCCGGCTGATGATGTCCCGCATGACCTTCTCGATTTCCGGCAGGTCCTCTTCCTTGATGGGTTCGGGCAGGTCGAAATCCTGGTACCAGCCGTTCTCGATGCTGGGGCCCACGCCACGCTTGATCTGATCGTCCGCGTACCCCTTGGCGCGGTAGTACTCGCCGACCGCCTGACTCATGACGTGCCCCAGCGAGTGCCGGAACAGCGGCGCGGCGTCGCCCGGGTTCTTCTTGGTGATCAGCGTGATGGCCGCGCCGTCGGGCAGGGGCGTCATCAGGTCCACCAGTTCACCATTCGCGGTGGCGGCCACGGCGTCCCCGGCAAGGCGTTCACCGATGGCCTTCGCGGCGTCCAGCGCGGTCGCGCCCTGAGTGAGTTCCAGTTGTCTACCATCGGGAAGAACTACGTGCATATCAACCTCTTTTCCGGCAGGCCGCCTTCAGCGCCCACCAACGTCCATCGAGAAAGCCCGGCCTGACCACACCCAGCAGAACGCCTGAAAACCACGGAAGGTGGGTTCTCAGGCACTGAGAGTTCGCGTGACCAGCCCGGGCAACAGCGGCATTCGGCGCAGCCCCACGCCACGCATCACCAGACCGGAGTGACGGGCGGGAAGCTTCATGGAGGCAGGATAGCGCCCGGGAACAGGCGGCAGCAACCGCACACGCACGCGGCACATACTGGGAACATGCCCCTGCTGCCCGTACACGTCGAGGAAACGCCCCGCTGGTGGCCCGCCGCGCGCCTGCTCCTGATTCTTTCCCTGCTGATCCTGCCAGCCGTGCTGTTACTTCCACCCGTGTTGAGGCTGCCGGTGTACTCCGTGCAGGGCGGGACCCTCACGGCGCGATCGCTGGGCGCGCGGGTCGTCATTGCGCCCGGCACGCCCGTCCAGTCGCGGGCCGTCACGCTGCGCGGCAAGGTGATCGGCAGCGTCCTGCCGGGATACACGGTTGGCCTGTTCCGCACGCCCACCGGCCGCGCCCAGGTGTTCAGCGACGGCTCGCAGGGACACTCGGCGCTGGTGTTCGCCACCCGGCCACCCACCGTCCTGACGCCCGCCGACCCGCATGCACTGCTGCGCGCCTGGAGGGCGGGAGAGAATGGCAGCTTCCGGCCCGCCCGCGCCGCCAGACCCGACTGGACGCTGTTGCTCCTGCTGCCGCTCGTACCCATCGCTGTTCTGCTGCTCGCCCGGCCGCGCCTGGCCTACCGGCTGGACGGCGATACCCTGACCGTCCGGACTGCCTCGACCACCCTGCGGTTCCCCCGGCACGACACCCGCGCCGCCCTGACGCACACCCCCCTGGGGACGCGGCTGTTCGGGACCGCCGTGCCCGGTTACTACACCGGCACGTTCAGCAGCCGCGCCGGAACCGGCGGGAAGATCCAGGCCGCAGCAGGGGCCGCACGCCCGGGGCAGGCCGTAATCCTCACCCATAACGGCCGGGAGTACTACCTGACACCCACCGACCCGCAGGCGCTGATCGACTGGTTCCGCTCCGGCACGGTGCCCCCAGCCGTCCGACCGGCCGGGCGCTGATCCGGCCCTGCTCCCTCACCACGGCAGCCTGCCGGGTCGGCCAGCCACCGGTGCCACTCCGGTTTGCTGCCCCAGTACGACGTGCCCGCCCAGAAGTCCGCGATGTGCGGGTACGCAGCGATCAGCAGGGACCGCAGCCCGGCCTCCAGTTCCGGCGTTAAGTACCTTGAAGCTCACATGGCGCCATGCCGGGAAAGCGCCGGAACCTCTCCATTCCCGCTCCAACGTACTTTCTTCTGCTCCGCGCTTCGCGCGGTTTATCTACAAGTAAACGCAGTGTACTTAGAGCGTCGCGGGGCGTGACGTGCGAGGTCAGGGTCACGGACTGCGCTCCGGGTGCGGGTTGCCGGGTCCCCCGGATCGATCCCGAACAACAGCTCCCCCTCCCCCTCATCTTCCATGAATCCCATGTCCAGCAGCATGGGCCGTCCCCGCTCGAAAGCAGTGGAAACGAGCGGACGAACCCTGAGGTTGCTTTCGTTTATCAGCGCACTGCTCATGCTCTCAGCGTAACGGCGCGCGCAGTCCCGGCGGGGCGCAGGTGCGCACGGGCCGCCCCAGGTGACCGGAGGCGGCGTTCAGAGCACAGGCTTACCAGTTCTGCGCGGGGGTGGGGGTGCTCCCGGTCAGGCCTTTGGGGTTGGGTCCCCATTTGTTGCTGCCGGGCTCGCCGTCGAGGACCGTGAAGATGAAGATCACGAGACCGCCCAGCGGCACGAAGTTCAGCAGGTACCACCAGCCGCTCTTGCCGGTGTCGTGCAGGCGGCGCACGGCGATGGCGAGGCTGGGAATGAAGGTGGCGAGCACGTAAAGCGCGTAGATCACTGCGAAGATCAGGGTGCTGCCGGTCAGGGCGGTGCTGGGGTCCGCGGCAGCGTCGTTCTGCATGCTCATCAGGACGCCATAGAGCGGGATGGACAGCACGAACTGGATGATGCCATTGATCAGGGTGTACATCCAGTACTCACGGCGGCGGGCACGGCCCCGGAAGTTGGCGTAGTTGTTGCGGATGGCGTTGATGTAGTCGTTCATGGTGTCTCCCCTGACCGCCTGACAGATTTTATGAGATGAAGTGAAAACTGACGTGCCAGCCGTTCTTGAGTGCTTCCAACGAGGAC
>NZ_JAGLBB010000087.1 GCF_018260555.1 Deinococcus sp.
GATTTGCAGTAAATATTATGCTCATACAAAACGGGAACAAGCGTTTTTTGCCGTGTTTATCGTGCTGAGCAGTTACTGCCTTTCTCAAGTGGAAAGGCATCAGGCGCTGCATCCGAATCCGGGAAGACACCGCTGTAGACGACGATGAATGTGTTCGTGACTGCTTCACTTCCCTTCAACCAGGCCAGGTTCAGACCCTCTTTGAACGGGCATGGGTGTATGGCAGTTGGATGCATGTCGTTGCCACGCTCTCCCCAAAGGGAGAGCGCATCGTCGTTGCTTCCGATTTATCCGTCTGGGACACATTTTCAACCTACCGACGGCGGTGGGGTATTGAAACGACGTTCTCGGCGATGAAGTCCAGGGGACTGAACCTGGAGCAAACCCATATGACGGCTCCAGAGCGTATCGGCAAGCTGTTCGGGCTCCTTTGCAGCGCTCTGGCTTGGATGATGCGAGTCGGGGAAGAAGTGGAGGCAGAGCAGCCGACTCGCCTGAAAAAGCATGGTCGTCCTGCTCAGAGCAGGACGAGACGGGGGTACGAAGTGCTCAGCCGTGCCGTGCGTTGGGCCTCGGAGTCGTTCCAGACGCTCTTGGAGCTGTTAAATACGCCTTTTTCCGCGCCAGGAGCGGATAAAACTCAACCTGTCAGGTACTGAGCGTGCTGTCCTTCTGGATGCCTCAGTCTTGCCTAAATAGCCTCCTTCATTGCTCTATTCTACTAGATTAGTAACTGATCAGCACGATAAACACGGCAAAAAACGCGTGTTTCCGTTTTATATGAGCATAATATTTACTGTAAATTTGCCTTGGACGAATCAATTCGCCCATATCGGCAATTTCAGGCATTTGAAAGCAGCTTCTTAGCAATTTATAGGGCTGAATTCAGATTCTGAGCAATTTACCCTGCTGAGCAGTTACCCTTATTCCGCGCCAGGAGCGGATAAAACTCAGCCTGTCCGGTACTGAGAGCCGAAAGGATGGGTTGAAAATTTCAGACCACTGATCTCTCTCTCTTCAAGTGCGACCTTCGCCGATGCTGAGACTAAGGTGAAGACTGGGGAAGCCTTTAGACGGAAAATTGGAGGTAAGCCTTCTTCTGGAATATTCAGTACCACATTCTGAAGTCCAGTGACCATCCCTGCGGGCGGATAACGATTTGAGTAGACGGACGTCTCAACGTCAAGGATGTCCAGGTGAGGAAACCAGATCAGGACGAACTGGTCGGTGATTTGGCCCAGTCGGTAATTTGGGTCATCTCCGCTGCCAACCACGTCATCCTCAATCTGTGTTTGAAATACCCGGCCATCAAATGGCCCTAATGATTTCAAGGCATCAAGAAATTTCTTGGAATAAAGCGGATAGGCCCTCTCGGAGATAGGCGCATCTGTCTTTAAGATTGTAGGGAAAAAGCCACTAAACTGAACGGGTTCCTCCAACTCAAAAGGGTCATCACCCGTCAGCCAATCCACCAAGTCTAAGGTGGCTGTCTCTGGGCCGTTCACCGTTGTAAATATAGAAGTGACCTCTTTGGGGTAGACCAGTTCAATTTCATTGCCACCAAGATCGGGATTCAGGCGATCATAGTCATAGTTTAGAAAGTAGAAGGCTGGGTCTGCGGTTTTGCTGTTCATGTTTGAGAGTTTCCTGTTTCGGTACGGAGAGGTGTGACCTGGGAAATGACTTTCGTGCCTGTTTCTGGGTCAATGCGCGTGGGCGCTTTCCCGTCTTCAATCATTTTTCGGAGGTAATTCTCAATGTCCTTGATGCCTAACTCGAAGGCCTACCGCGCTCCCGGTTCAGTGAGATCAGTGCCGAAGTTCTTACGCATTAGCCGATACAATTCATCGAGTCTCTGCTGAACAATGACGTCGTACTCCATGTGGCTTCCAAAATGGCCGATGATCTCCACGCCGTTGTCCAGACCTTCTTGGGTGGCCTTGGTGCGGGCGACTACCGTTCCTGGCATCTCAATCAGGTTGTCTATATGGTCAAGGTCATAGAAGCGTTTCTCCTGTGCCCACTGCATCAGAGGGTGACTGCGAACCTTGTTGTCTGGAATCAGATGGTGAAGCTGATACCCTTCTAACTTCTCCCGACCCATCGCCAGCTTGAAATTCTTGTTCATCTTCGTGGGATCGCTGATCCGGTCACTGACACTGGGATCAGCCACCCGCACTTTTCCTTTCTCGTCAATGGTCAGGGCGGCGAACTTGTCATCATCAGCATTGGTGCGAACGATTTGACGTCGTGTACCCTGCGTCCGGTAGAAGTACCCCTCCGGTAGGGTCGCTGGTGGGTCTTTGCCGATGAGCTTCTTCACCTTGGGCCAGTTGGCAGCATTCTGGGCAAGCTGCTCTGCTTTAGAGAGTGCGGCTGTTCCAGCGCCACCCACCTTGGGTTTCGCCATCCTTAGCACTTGGCCCAAAGTCAATTCCTGCTGCGGGGCGCTCATGGGGATTCCGCCCGCCATTGCAAATTCTGGCCCCAGTTTGACCTGCGGGATTTTCACCTTGTCCAGCAGCGCCATGGCTTTCTTCCCAGCTTCGCCAATCCACTTGAATTTGCTGCTCAGGAAGGCCAGGACCTTCCCGGCTTTGGCGGCCTTGAGGACGATCCCTGCAATGGGAATAAAGGTGACGATGATTTCCGTGGCGACGTACCCGATCACCTGCCCCCGATACCCCCAGGCTTTTAGGGGGTTTTTGTTGTCCCAGCCTGCTTTGAAATCACCCACCAGCATGTTCGCTATCTCTTTAAGTCCGCCCCCGACCAGGAAGGCGTAAATCTCCTGAACTTTGTTCAGGAGTTGTCCTTGTAGTGCCGTTTGAATCACGTTGTAGATGGATGTAACCACCGTGACGGGTAGCTTGACCATCTCGACCAGACCCACCAGCGCGTCCCAGAGGCTCTTGAGTAATCCCACTTGCAGTCCAGTCAGGAAAAGGCCACCGAAAAGGGCTTTCTCCCCAGCTGCTCCAAAGGTCCCTTTGGTGGTGTCGAGCACTTGCTTACTGAAGCTGCCACTGGGCGCTTTGATCTTCTTGGCGGCAGCGGGACTGGGTAGCCAGAAGGGCACGCCGGAGATGAGCTGGACGCCGTTGGCGTCCCGCCCCTCGGTCATGGCCGTGATGACGCGCTCATAGCCCGCTTCCAGGAATCCCTTGTACTTGGGGTCCTTAACCATGAACGCCGCAGGTTGGTTGACCGCCCGCAGGACGTTCGTGAAGTACCGGGCGTCCTGACCAAACTCGGTGGCTCCGTACTCGCGGCCCACCACGGCGAAGATGCCTTCTTTGTCCTTAGGAACGTAGAAGCGCAGGCCCGCGTCCTGAGCAATGTGTGAGGGCGGGACTTTCAGGTGGCTTGCGGCCACCCAGCCCTGCACGCCGGAGGAAGTGCGAACTGCGTAGGCTTTATGGTTCGGCTCGTAGCGCAGGAGTTGCAGGCGGGTTTTGTTGGGAACCTTGACCAACACCTTGCCGTTTCCACCGAGCGTTTCCCGGATGAAGACCCCACCGTCCTTGGTCTGCCAGACGAACCCAAAAGGAGCCTGAGGTGCTTGTCCTGCCGTGAGAGTTTTCAGGAAGGCAGGTTCTTCTTTGACGGCCTGGCGTTGCAAGGCTCCACTGACACGCGCCGTTTGAGCGGCCACCGTGCGGACCCCGCGCCCCGGTGCTTGCGTGCGCGCCGCACGGGCCAGCACCCGTCCCATCTGGCGGGCTTCTAGCTCCAGTCCTGCGTCGCCGTCAATGCCTTTGGGAACATTCCCCCTACTTTGCTGAACGGTGTGCGTGACTTCGTGACCCAGGAGTTCCAGGCCAGTTTGAGTATTTGGTTCGTATTTGCCTGCCTGGAAGAAGATATCCGTGCCAGTGGTGAACGCGATGGCATTCACACTCTTGGCGAGCCTGTCCGCTTCGGCGTCGTCATGGATGCGAACGCCGCTCAGATCGTGGTTTAAGCCTTGCTCAAGATGGCCCAGCACATCGGCGGGCAGGGGACTGCCTGCCCCTTTGCGGGCCTGAATGCGTTGCATCACCGGAATGCTGGCCTGTTCATCCAATTCCGCGAGCTGACGCTGCAAGCTGTGGAGTTCTAAGGCTCCGGCGTCCTGCGTTTGCAGTTCCGCTTCGCGTTGCAGCGCCGCATCTACGGCGCGTTGCAGGGTGGGGCGTTCACTTGCTGGAACGCTTCGCATGAATACCTGCCCAACGACCTCACTCAGCGGGTGTCTTTGAAGAGCGACCACATGCTGGGCATATTCCGCATGGCGCCGTAACGGGGGTTGACGGTCCCTGAGGTAGTTTCGCGTGAGGGTCTGGGCAATCTGCCTTTGCAGAGCCGTGAACTGACCTGATTCGCGTGCGCCCATCCATTTGCCGTCCGCCTGTTCAGCTTGTTGGCGCATGACTGTGACCCAGTCGGTGTTGGTTTGGGGGTTGCGAATGACGGATGTAGGAGCGGTGCGATCCTGCTCACGTTGAATGGCGGCCTGCACGGCTTCTGGAGTGTAGGTCTGCTTTAAGGCCGCCACCTGGCGTTGCAACGCTGGGCGTGCGCCTTCGACCTGTTGCACCGCCTGACTGAAAAGGCTCAAGGCACTCAGGGCAGGCCGGGCCACCGAGCGTTTGACACTGACATCCCGACTTGTGAAGGTGAAAAGGTCATGTGCCGCCCGCCATTCTTTCTGTCGCTGGAGGGCGGCTTGGTGCTCGGCAGCTTGTTCCGCCCACTGGGCCGGGTTGAGGGCCAGTTTGGGAGTGAGCGCCGCAGGCGTGGACTGAGCAGAAGATTTGTTTTTCTTCTTGACATACTCCATGACGTGTTCTCCAGGTCAGATCAGCATATCAGGTCGGTCTTTGGGCGTGGTGTAGATCAAGAGTTTCCCACCCTTTTATCTTGACGCGAGTTCAGGGATCAGGAGTTGAAGAGCGAGCAACGGATCAATGGTCAGGCGGCGCACCAGCGCCGTGATCTGACGGGTCTGTCCGCTGAGCAGCGCAACAATCACGCCATCGAGCATCGCCCGTCCCTGTGCTCCTTTGCGCAACCGACACGGGTCCTCGTGCAGCACGGCCTCCCGGCAATGGTGGCTTCGATTCTCTATCCACCAGCATCCGCTCGAATTGACTCGGAAATGCACCGAATCAATCGGAATCCGTATAACGTCATGAGCCACCCGGCCCCGAAGCGGGTCGTGAGGGTGGGAAGCAGCTACTGCATCACCTTGGCTTCATGACGCCCTGCTTCATCGACTTGCGCGACGGTCAGCGCCAGTTCATGGAAGAAGACCGACAGGAACGAGAGGGCCGGGTCGGCCCTCTCGGGCGCTCCCTTTCAGGACTTTGCCGTCACCGGCGAGGATGACCAGGCGGTCATGCGCCGTGGGATGTTGAGCCTTCACCCAGTCCAGCAGGGCGCCTTGCAGTTCAGGAAGATGCTGGTCCAGCGACCAGAAGAAGCGGTAGATCATGGCCTGCCGGGGGAGGCAGTCGAGGCCGAGGTGCTGTGCCAGCACCTCGCGGTGTCCGGCGAGCCACTGGGTGAGGGCGAGGATGTTGGGTGGTCCGGCGAGAAAGCCAGTGAGAATGACGGTCCAGAGGGCGTCCCATGGGTAATGGACGCGGGTAGGGTCACGCCAGTCTGGAATCTGGGTTAGAAATGGGAGCGGGCTGATGGGTGGTCTCACAACTCCCAGTCAGCCCGTTTTGTTGGACCCGAGTCAAGATAAAAGCCTGTCAGAACTTCGCCTACCCAGCCCAGCACCACGCTCAATAAGGCAGCATTACGCTCCGCAGAAAAACGGACGTGACGGCGGCACGGCGGGCGGTCACGCGGACCGGCCGCGCCGGGAGGGCAATGAGGGCAGTTAGGGTAGGGATGGGCGGGGCATCGCGGCCCACCGTACGCGCAGTTCACTTTGCCCCTGACGCGCGCCGCTATGCTGCCGTGCATATGCCGACTGATCCCATGAACCCGCTGATCGTTCAGGCGGACCGCAGCGTCTTCCTGGAGGCGTTCAACCCGCGTGCGGACGAGGCCCGCGCGGCCATCGCGCCGTTCGCGGAACTGGTCAGCAGCCCCGAGCACCTGCACACGTACCGGGTCACGCCGCTGTCCCTGTGGAACGCCGCGAGTACCGGCATGACCGCCGACGCCATGCTGGGCGCGCTGGAAGGGCACGCGAAATTCCCGTTGCCGGGGAACGTCGTGACCGACATCCGCGAACTGGTGGGCCGTTGGGGCCGCCTGACCCTGGACCGCTTCGACGAGGCGCTGATCCTGTCCGCCGCGCCGGGTGACGGGCCGCTGCTGAGCGAACTGGCCCGCCACAAGGCCGTGGGGCCGCTGCTGCGTGAACGCATGAGCGACGTGGTGTACACCGTGGATGCCGGGGCGCGCGGGGAACTCAAACGCGCCCTGATGGACGCCGGGTGGCCCGTGGACGACCGCGCCGGGTACACCCAGGGGGCGGCGTTCCCCGTGACCCTCGCGGCAGACCTGACGGTACGCGACTACCAGCGTGAAGCGGCGCAGGCGTTCTATCAGGGGGGCAGTGACACGGGCGGGTCCGGCGTGGTCGTCCTGGCGCCCGGGGCGGGCAAGACGGTGGTGGGCATGGTCGCCATGAGCCTGGTGGGGCAGCGGACGCTGGTGCTCACCCCCAACCGCACCAGCGTGAACCAGTGGCAACGCGAACTGCTCGCCAAGACGGACCTTCGCCCGGATGACGTGCAGGAGTACGCGCCGGGCCGCCCCGCCGGGCGGGAACTGGCGCCCGTGACGCTGTGCACGTACCAGATGCTCACCCACCGCCGCCCCGGAGCGCCTGCCGGGGAGGAGTATGCGCACATGAGCCTGATCGGCGCGGCCGAGTGGGGGCTGATCATCTACGACGAGGTGCACCTGCTGCCCGCCCCGGTGTTCCGTCTGACGGCCGGCGTGCAGGCCCGCCGTCGCCTGGGCCTGACCGCCACCCTGGTCCGCGAGGACGGCCGCGAGGGCGACGTGTTCGCCCTGATCGGCCCGAAACGCTACGACCAGCCCTGGAAGACCCTTGAGGCGCAGGGCTGGATCGCGGCCGCCACCTGCGCCGAGGTGCGGCTGCGTCTCCCGGCGGACGAGCGGCCCGCGTACGCCGCCGCGCCTGACCGGCAAAAGCACCGGCTGGCCGCCGCGAACCCCGCCAAGCGCGCCGCGCTGCGCGCCGTCCTGTCCCGCCACCCGGACGCGCCGACCCTGGTGATCGGCGCGTACCTGGACCAGCTGGAACTGATGGCCGCCGACCTGGAGGCGCCACTGATCACCGGGAAGACCCCGCAGCGCGAGCGCGAGCAGCTGTTCCAGGCGTTCCGTGAAGGGAGGCTGCGGGTGCTGCTGCTCTCCAAGGTCGGGAATTTTGCGCTGGACCTCCCGGACGCCGAGGTGCTCGTGCAGGTGTCCGGCGCGTTCGGCTCCCGGCAGGAGGAAGCGCAGCGGCTCGGGCGGCTGCTGCGCCCCAAGGCCGACGGACGCGCGGCGCACTTCTATTCGCTGGTCACACGCGAAACCGTCGAGGAGGACTACGCGCATCACCGGCAGCTGTTCCTCGCGGAGCAGGGCTACACGTACGACATCATCGACGAGAGCGAGCTCTGAGCGCTTGGCGTGCATTGACACGGCGCCGCCGCGTGCGCAGGATACAGGTACCCTATGACCGATCAGACTCCCAAACGACGCGGACGGCCCCCCAGGGCACGCCCTGAAGAGCCGCCCACAGCAGCCCCCACGACCGGCCCCCTGGCCCCGGATGTGGGCACCACGGGGGCCCCGGAGTTACCGGAACCTAGCTTCGTTCCCGAGCGCCTGACCGCACATGTGGGCCTGAGCCTGCTGGAAGTGCAGGACCCGGCAGACCTGGACGCCCTGCTGAGCGACCCGCGCCTGAGCGCACACGTGATCGAGCGGCTTTCGCCGACGTTCGCGCTGCTGCGCCCCGGCACGGACGCCGCCGCGCTGGACGCCCTGCGCCGCGCCGGACACACGCCCCGCGTGAACGG
>NZ_JAGLBB010000088.1 GCF_018260555.1 Deinococcus sp.
GGAAGAGAAGCGGCTGGGGGATATTGCAGAAATTAGGATGGGGAGGACTCCAAGTCGAATTGTGTCAAAATTTTGGGGTTCTGGATGCAAGTGGATTTCCATAGCCGATATGGGAAGTAAAGTTGTCAAGTCTACTAAAGAGGAAATCACAGTAGAAGCAGCAGTCTTGATGAATGTTATACCGAAGGGAACACTTATTATGAGTTTTAAATTATCACTCGGGAAACTCGCCTTCACTGGCGAAGATATGTATTCTAACGAAGCTATTTGTAGTTTTAATAAATTGAAGGCCGAAAGCGTATATTTGTATTATCAAATGCAGAGAGTCAACTTTGCAGATTATGGAAAACAGGCCGTTAAAGGATATACCCTTAATAAAGAGTCATTAAATAGCATAGTTGTCTCATTTCCATCTCTACCCGAACAAAAAGCCATCGCCGCTATCCTCTCCGAAATGGACGCCGAACTGGAAGCCCTGGAGGAACGTCTCTCCAAGACCCGTGACCTGAAGCAAGGGATGATGCAGGAACTCCTGACCGGGCGCACGCGGCTGGTCTGAATGTGGTGCCCACTCATGCAGAATCAGAATCGAGGCGGTAAACTAGTCTTCACCCCAAGGGTGAATAACTCTACTTGTGGGGCGTCCTTGTGCAGGTGAATTTCAGAACCCGAAAGCTGTGCAAGCAGTACGAGAGTGGCACAGAGGCGATCAAGGCATACGGGCCGGAAGTAGGCCGAAAGTATGTGCAGCGCATCGGCATCATCCGGCAAACCAGAACACTGGCGGAATTACAGGCCCTCCCTGGCCTCCGCTGCCACCCTCTCAAGGGTGATCGGCAAGGACAGTGGGCTGTTAATCTCACCGGATTCATTCGGCTGATTTTCACCTTCGAGGACGACGAACTGACAGTGGTATGTGTAGAAGAGGTGAGCAAACACTATGGCGATTGAAGCTCATGCGACCTCCCTTCCCCCCATGGCGGATTGGGCCATTCCACCAGGGGAGTACCTGGCAGAGGTGCTGGACGACCTGGGGATGAACCAGGCAGAACTCAGCCGCCGCATGGGTCGGCCCGCCCAGGCCATCAACGAACTGATCCAGGGGGACAAAGAACTGACCCCGGACACAGCCCTCCAGTTAGCGCAGGTTGTGGGCGTGCCGGCCCATATATGGATGGGTCTAGAAAATGACTACCGTCTGGTGCTGGCGCGACAGGCCGAACAAAAACGCCTGGAGTCGGAGTGTGGGCTGCTGAAGCTATTTCCCCTGACAGAAATGGCGCAGTGGGGGTTCATCCGACGCTTTAGGGACAAGGTGGAACAGGTGGCCGAAGTCCGCGCTTTCTTCGGAGTGGCCACGCTAAACGCCATTCCGAAGGTGCGGGAGTATCAACCTGCCTTTCGTCAGCAGAACAGCAGGAACGACCACTCCTATGCCATTGCTGCTTGGCTGCGCATGGGAACGCTCATGGCAGCCAAGCAGGAGACGATGGAATTCAGCCGCGACACGCTGGCGGACTGCCTCCCAGCCATTCGACATTTGAGTTGTGAAGATCCACAGACCGCTGTCCCTCAGCTCAAAGAACGGCTGGCCGCATGTGGCGTGGCCTTGGTGCCGCTTCCCCACTTCGCGGGCACGGGTGTTCAGGGGGCGGTGTTCTGGGAGAGACGCGGGGGGATAGATCGTGCAGTCGTGTTGGTCACCCTGAGGCGGAAGTACAGCGACACCTTTTGGTTCACCCTGTTACACGAACTCGGTCATGTGCTGCTGCACAAGCCCGACCGCCGCAACGTCTTTCTAGACGAGGGGGGAGATACCATTCAAGAGGCTGAGGCAAATGCCTTTGCATCGGAGCAGTTGATTTCCGCAGAGGCATACTCAGCGTTCGTGCAGGCGGAGGATTATTCCGTGCGAGCTGTGCAGGCGTTCGCAGCAAGCGAGAACATCTGTCCCGGTATCGTCGTGGGTCGTCTGCAAATAGACAAAAAACTGAAGTACGGCGAGCTGGACAGCCTCCGTGTGCGCTACGAGTTCACACCCAAGGACCCGAGCTGAAGATGGCCGCACAATGACCCAAAGCGCCGAGTCGCAGCACCTGGAGTGGAAGGAGTCCTGGCGCGACGAGTACCTGAAGTGGGTGTGCGCGTTCGCCAACACGGACGGCGGTACGCTGGTCGTGGGCCGCGACGACGACGGCGCAGCGGTGGGCGTCCGGGACGCGGCGCGGCTGCTGGAAGACCTGCCGAACAAGATCCGCAATCTGCTGGGCCTGGTGGTGCCGGTGCACCTGCGCCAGGAGGCGGGCCTGGACCTGATCGAGATCGAGGTGGAGGGGTCGCCTTACCCGGTGACGTACCGCGGCAAGTACTACGTGCGCAGCGGGAGCACCACGCAGGAGCTGAGCGGCTCGGCGCTGGACGCCTTCCTGCTCCGCATGCAGGGGCGGCACTGGGACGGCGTGCCGTTGCCGCGCGTAGGCGTGGCCGACCTGAGCGCGGCGGCCCTGCGGCGTTTCCGGCAGCTGGCAGAACGCAGCGGTCGGGTGGCGGCCGAGTGGCTGGACGAGCCTGACTTGGTCCTGCTCGATCGCCTGCGGCTGCTGGACGGGACGTACCTGAAGCGGGCGGCGGCGCTGCTGTTCCATCCGGACCCGGAGGCGTTCATCGGGGGCGCGTGGATCAAGGTGGGCGCGTTCGGGACCGACGACGCCGATCTGCGCTTCCAGGATGAGGTGCATGGGCCGCTGCTCTTGCAGGTCGAGCAGACCGTGGAGCTGCTGAAGGCGAAGTACCTGAAAGCGCTCATCTCCTACCAGGGGTTGCAGCGCCTCGAGACCCTGCAGGTGCCGGAGGCGGCCCTGCGCGAGGCGCTGCTGAACGCCGTGGTTCACAAGGATTACGCGAGCAGTGTGCCGGTCCAGATCAGCGTCTACCCGGACCGCCTGCTGATCTGGAACCCAGGGCACCTGCCGCCCGCCTGGACGGTCGAGCGGCTATTGGGAAAGCACCCGTCGGTGCCGTTCAACCCGGACGTGGCGAACACCTTCTTCCGTGCCGGTCAGATCGAGTCGTGGGGGCGCGGCATTGAGCGGATGATGCAGGTGTGCCGCGCGGCTGGCGCGCCCGATCCGGTACTCCGGCACGAGGAGACCGGGCTGTGGGTGGAATTCACGTTCCCGACTGCTTCTGACCTGGCGGGTGACTTCCGGGGGTCCCCGGAAGTCACCACGGAAGTCGCGCTCCTCCGGATCATGACGGGCGAACTGAGCCGCCGTGAACTTCAGGCACGCCTGGGATTGAAGGACGCGGAGCATTTCCGGCTCGCCTACCTCCTGCCTGCCCTGAACGCTGGCCTGATCGAGATGACCCGCCCGGATGCACCGACCAGCCGCCTGCAGAAATACCGCCTGACCGAACAGGGCCGCGCCCGCCTGGCGCAGACCGTTTCATCATCCCCGGCCGGAGGCCCGTCATGACTGCCCGACCTGAAATCCGCACACAAAAGCGCGTCATCAAGACTCTGCAGGCGCTCGGGTACGACTACCTCGGCGACTGGCACCTGCGTACAAACAATCGGGGCATCGAAGAGGAGCAGTTGCGTGAGAACCTGACGGCCCGTGGCTACTCCGCCGCGCACATCAATCAGGCGCTGCAGAAGCTGCTCGCCGCGGCGGACAGCACTGGAATGACGCTCTACCAGGCGAACCTGCGCACCTACGGCCTGCTGCGCTACGGGGTGCCGGTGCAGGTCGCCGCGGGTGCGCCGCACGAGACGGTGCACCTGATCGACTGGGAGCATCCGGAACGCAACCGCTTCGCTGTGGCGGAGGAGGTCACGCTGAAGGCGCCGGGCGCGCATGGACGCCGCCCCGACCTGGTGGTGTACCTGAACGGTCTGGCCGTGGCCGTGATCGAACTCAAGCGCAGTTCCGTCGACGTGGCAGACGGCGTGCGGCAACTCATCACCAATCAGGAGGAGATCTTCCACAAGGGCTTCTTCAGCACGGTGCAACTCGTCCTGGCGGGGAACGACGCTCAGGGCCTGCATTACGGCACGGTGGGCACGCCGGAACAGTTCTTCATGCCCTGGAAGGGCCTGACCGCTGGAAAGGAGCCCCCAGTGGAGGGTGCCGCCCTGGTGGAAGGGGCACTGTTGGACGGTCCGCTGCGCGAGATGCTGGCTCCAGAGCGGCTGCTGGACCTGATGCGGAATTTCGTGATCTTCGACGCGGGTACAAAGAAGGTGCCAAGGCTCCATCAGTTCGAGGCGGTCAAGGCGGCGCAGGAACGCACCCGTCGGCGTGAAGGCGGCGTGATCTGGCATACCCAGGGAAGTGGGAAGAGCATCCTGATGGTGCTGCTCGCCAAGTGGCTGCTGGAGAACGAACCGGATGCCCGGGTCCTGATCGTCACCGACCGGGACGAGCTGGACAAGCAGATCGCCGGCGTGATGCGCAGCACCGGCGTGATCCCCCAGGAGGCACCGTCGCCGCGCATCACGTCCCGCCGGGAACTCGTCGAGAAGCTCGCGTCCCCGCAGCAGCGCCTGATGTGCGCCCTGCTGCATAAGATCGACCCCAGTGACCTGCGCGGCGACCTGCCGACGGTGCGGGGACGCTTCTACGTCTTCGTGGACGAATGCCACCGCACGCAGGGCGGCGACATGAACCGCCAGATGCGCCGCTGGTTCCCGGACGCCATCTTCATCGGCTTCACCGGCACGCCGCTGCTCCGCAAGGACAAGCAGACGACCCGTGAGGTGTTCGGCACGTACATCCACACCTACAAGTTCGACGAGGCCGTGCGGGACAAGGTGGTGCTCGACCTGAAATACGAGGCCCGCACCGTGCCGCAGCGCCTGGGTTCCCCGCAGGCAGTCGACCAGTGGTTCACGAACAAGACCCGTGACCTGAACGCCTACCAGAAAGCCGTGCTCCGGAAGCGCTGGGCGACCATGGAAGACCTGATGAGTTCCGGGGAACGCAAGGCGCGGATCGTGGCGAACATCATCGAGGACTTCAACCTCAAGCCCCGCCTGATCAGTGAGCGTGGCACGGCCATCCTAGTCGCGGCGTCCATCTACGACGCCTGCCACTACTACCGGCTGTTCCAGAGCACCGAACTGGCCGGCCGGGTGGCCGTCATCACGTCCTATGAGCCGAACCACAACCTGATCTCACGCGAACCCCCCGGCAGTGACGAGCGGTACAAATTCGACACGTACACGCAGCAGGTGCTGGCCACCGGCCAGACGACCACCCAGTACGAGGACGAGATGAAACGCCGCTTTCTCAAGGAGCCCGCCAACTGCCGGCTGCTGATCGTCGTCAGCAAACTCCTGACCGGTTTCGACGCGCCGTCCTGCACGTACCTCTACCTCGACCAGGAACTGCGCGACCACACCCTGTTCCAGGCGATCTGCCGCACGAACCGCCTCGACGGCGAGGACAAGGAGTACGGGCACATCGTCGATTACAAGGAACTCTTCCAGAACGTGCAGCAGGCCATCGCCGTGTACACCTCGGATGAACTGGACGTGGACGAGAAGGGCGAAACCGGCAACGTCATCCTGAAAGACTGGCGAACGGAAAGCCGCGTCCGGCTCGATACGGCCTGGCAGGAGCTGCAGTACCTGTGCGAGCCGGTACCGGCCCCGAAGACCCTGGAAGCGTTCATCAGTTACTTCTGCGGGAGCGTCATGAACCCGGAGAACCTCTCGCAGACCGAACCGCTCCGCATCGCTTTCTACAAGAGCACCGCGGCCTTCCTGCGGGCGTACGGAGAGGTGGCGGCCAACCTCACCGACCTCGGGTACAGCCCGGCCGACATCGCGAGGCTCCAGAAGGGCAGCGCCTTCTACGCCGAGGTGCGCGCCGCCATCAAGAAGGCGTCCGGCGAGGAACTCGACATCAAACCCTTCGAGCAGGGCATGCGGCACCTGATCAACACGTACGTCCAGGCGGACCACGCCCAGGACCTCGGCGCGCTCAGCGGCCTGTCCCTGCTGGAATCGATCGTGGAGACCGGCATCAACGACGTGATTGCCCAGCAGATCAACCGCTCCGGGAAGCTCTCCAACCGGGCAGTGGCAGAGACGATCATCAATAACGTCCGCCGGACCATCATCCGTGACCAGCTGACCGACCCGCGCTTCTACGAGGAGATGTCCACGCTCCTCGACGACCTGATCCGCCAGCGCGTAGAGGGCACCCTCCTCTACGAGAACTTTCTCCAGGAAGCTGAGGAACTCATCCGGCGCCTTGCGCAGGGGCGCGGACATCAGGGCGTCCCGGCCTCCCTGCACGGCCGCCGGGAGGCCGCCATCCTCTACAGTCACCTGCAGGGCCTGCCGACCCAGGGGCACTTCACCTGCCCGTCCGACGAGGAGGACCGTGCCCGGCTGGCGCTGGACCTGGACAGCGCGGTGCGCGACCATGCCCCGGCGGACTGGCGCGGCGACGAGGCCCGCGAGCGCCAGATCCAGAACGCCATTTATCCTCTGCTGAACCGCGACCGACCCGCCACGCTCGCCCTGTTCGAACTGCTCAAACACCAGGACACATACTGACCATGAACACTCCCCGCCAGGATCAGGTCACCATCGGCGACCTGCATCTCACCGTGATCCGTAAAGCGGTCAAGAACGTGCACTTGAGCGTTCACCCACCTGACGGACGCGTTACGCTCGTCGCGCCGGTTGACACCCGTCTGGACGTCGCCCGCGCGTACGCCATCTCGAAACTGAGGTGGATTGAGCAGCAGAGGCACGCGCTACAGGCGCAGGAGCGCGAGACGCCGCGTGCCTTCATCAAACGCGAGAGCCATTACGTGTGGGGTCGGCGATACCTGCTGCGCGTGCAGGAAGAGGACCGGAAACCCAGCGTGACCCTGGACCACCGGCGCCTGACGTTGACCATTCGCCCCGGCACCTCGCCAGCGCAGCGCGCCCAGGTCATTCACGACTGGCACAAGGGCCTGCTGCGGGCGGCTGCCGAGCCCATGATCGCGGCCTGGGAAGATCGGCTCGGCGTCCGGGTTCGCAAGCTGTTCCTGCAGCGGATGAAGACCCGCTGGGGCAGTTGCAGTCCACAGGCCGGGCACATCCGGCTGAACACCGAGCTGGTCAAGAAACCCAAAGACCTGCTGGAGTACGTGGTGATCCACGAACTGATTCACCTGATTGATCCCACACACGGAGAACGCTTCCTCACGCTTCTGAACGAGCACGCCCCCACCTGGCGGGAAGCGCGTGCAGAACTCAATGAGCTACCTCTGCGAAGTGAAGAGTGGCCGTCAGCCCCGACCGGCTGAATTTCTCTTGATCAAGAGTTTCCACGCCTGCTGGAGTCGTGTGCCACACGACGTCATGACGGCACAGGGAAGGGGAAACATCGGTCAGCACGTCATTTTCCCCGTTGCGTTCTGGAGGGGATTTTTGGCCGTGACAGGCTCTTCTCCGCCTGAACAGCCCGGAAACGAGCGCCTAGCGATCGAAGAACGAGAAGGCGCGAGAAGCTGGATGTCGTGTGGTGCGGGGCGCAGGGAACAGCAACGCGCAGAATGCTGTACCGACCGATAAAAACCTGTGTAGATCCGTGGTCGTCAGCGTCCTGGCGCGCATCTTGTGCTGCTTGGAAACTCTTGCTTGATGTAGGGGTCACCTGAGAGGGTTCTGTCAGGTTATGTTTTAGTAGGGCTGACGAAAGCGGGCTGCCTGACCGATCAGGATGCCAGAAGGGCAACCTCGTTCCAGGGTAACTGCTCAGCAGGGGACGATCAGACAGAGAAATTGGGCATGAGAATATCCCCCGTGAACACGCTGACCAGTCC
>NZ_JAGLBB010000089.1:0-7429 GCF_018260555.1 Deinococcus sp.
CTGTTCCAGGCCGGCACTTCGGAGCGTGGCTTGGTGTTCGCCGGGCAGCATGCCGAGTGCGTGTTCATCAGCGGCCGGGACAAGGCCAGCACCAAGCTGCAGGTGGACAAGGTGCGCGCCAGCGCCGTGGCGGCCGGGCGCAACCCGGACGACGTGCTGAGCGAGATGACGGTCGAGGACTGTAACCGCCTGGCCCAGGAGCACGACCTGCCCCTGCACGCCATTTCCAACCCCTGACCCACCCCACTCAAGGAGACACCATGACCCATACATCCACCACGACCCAAGAGGTCTACATCTACGACGCCGTGCGCACGCCACGTGGCCGGGGCCGCGCCAACGGTTCACTGCACGAGGTCAAACCCGCGCAACTGGTCGTCGGGCTGCTCGAAGGCCTCAAGGAGCGCAACAACCTCGATACCACGCAGGTGGACGACGTGATTCTGGGCTGCGTCACGCCGCTGATGGAACAGGGCTTCGACATTGCCCGCGTCGCCGTGCTGCTGTCCTCGTGGGACGAGGGGGTGCCGGGCGTGCAGCTCAACCGCTTCTGCTCGTCGGGACTCGAAGCCGTGCAGCAGGCCGCCGGACGCATCCGGAGCGGCTGGGAAAACCTGATCGTGGCGGGCGGCGTGGAAAGCCTGAGCCGCGTGCCGATGGGATCGGACATGGGCGCGTACATGGACCCCATCAGCGCGATACACATGCACTTTGTGCCGCAGGGCGTCAGCGCCGACCTGATCGCCACCCTGGAAGACTTCAGCCGTGACGACGTGGACGCCTACGCCCTGGAAAGCCAGAAGCGGGCCGCCGCCGCGCAGAAAGCCGGGCACTTCGAGAAGAGCGTCCTGCCGGTCAAGGACATCAACGGCCTGACCATCCTGGACAGGGACGAGTACCTGCGCCCCGAGACGACGAAAGAGAGCCTGAATGGACTCAAGCCCGCCTTCGCCGACACGGGAGCCGCCGGGTTCGACGCCGTGGCGCAGCTCAAGTACCCGGAAGTCGAGAGCATCAACCACGTCCACACCGCCGGGAACTCCAGCGGCATCGTGGACGGCGCGGCGCTGATCTTGCTGGGCTCTGAAGAAGCCGGGCGCAAGCAGAACCTGAAACCGCGCGGGCGCATCGTGAGCATCGGCCGGGTCGGAACCGAACCCACCATCATGCTCACGGGCCCGGTACCCGCCAGCCAGAAGGCGCTGGCCGCCGCCGGACTGAGCGTCGAGGACATCGACCTGTTCGAGGTGAACGAGGCGTTCGCGGTGGTGCCCATGCAGTTCATGAAGGACCTGAACGTGCCGCACGACAAGTTGAACGTGAACGGCGGCGCGATTGCGCTGGGGCACCCGCTGGGCGCCACCGGGGCCATCATCATCAACACCGTGCTGGACGAACTGGAACGGCAGGACAAGCGCTACGGCCTGTGCACCCTGTGCGTGGGCGGCGGCATGGGCAACACGGTCATCATCGAGCGGGTCACGGATTTTACCGCCCCGGCTAAAGGAGCGGACGCATGAGCAACCACGTTGAATACGTAAAAGACGGCGACGTCGCCACCCTGACCATGAACTGGCCCGGGGCCGTCAACCTGATGGACACCAGCTTCATTCCCAGTTTCCGGGAAGCGCTGGATAAGCTGGAGGCCGACAAGGACAGCGTCAAGGGTGCCGTGTTGCGCTCGGCAAAGCCTACGTTCTTCGCGGGCGGCGACCTGAACATGTTCATGGCCGCCAAAAAAGAGCAGACGCAGGAACTCTTCGACATGGTCGAGGGCATCAAGGCGCAGCTGCGGCGCATCGAGAAGCTGGGCAAACCCGTGGTGGCCGTTATCGAAGGTGCGGCGCTGGGCGGCGGCTTCGAGGTAGCGCTGGCCTGCCATCACCGCGTGGTGCTGGACAGCCCCAAAATCCAGCTCGGTCTGCCTGAAGTCACGCTGGGCCTGCTGCCCGGTGGCGGCGGCGTGACCCGCATGGTCAGGCACCTGGGCGTGCAGGCCGCTGGCCCCTACCTGATGGAAGGCAAGCTGATGCGGCCCGCCGACCTGGCGAAGCTGGGCCTGGCCGAACTGGCCCCAGATAGCGAGGCCGCGACCCGGCAGGCGCTGGCCTGGATAGACGCCAACCCGGCCCCGGTGCAGCCCTGGGACGTGAAGGGCCACCGGATTCCCGGCGGCAGGGCGTACAGCCCGCAGCTGGCGCAGGTGCAGACAGTCGCCCCGGCCATGCTGATCGCCAAGACCAAGGGCACCATGCCCGCCCCCGCGGCCGTGCTGGGCTGCGCGGTGGAAGGCGCGGCGGTGGATTTCGACACGGCGCTGCGCATCGAGTCGCGCTACCTGACCTACCTGGCGCTGCATCAGGTGAGCCGCAACATGATCGGCACGCTGTTCACGGGCCTCAATGAAATCAAGGGCGGCGCGGCGCGGCCCAAGGACATCCCCCGGTTCAAGGTGCAGAAACTGGGCATTCTGGGCGCAGGCATGATGGGCGCAGGTATCGCCTACAGCGCGGCGACCAAGGGCATCGAAGTGGTGCTGCTCGATACTGCCCAGGACCGGGCCGACAAGGGCAAGGCGTACAGTGAAAACCTGCTCGACAAGGGCATCAAGCGCGGCAAGGTCACCGAGGAACGCAAGGCCGAGACGCTGGGCCGCATCAAAGCGACCACCAGTTACGACGACCTGGAGGGCTGCGACCTGATCATCGAGGCGGTCTTCGAGGACCCCGACATCAAGGCCGACGTGACCAAGAAGGCCGAGCCCAAGCTGCGTCCCGGCGGGCTGTTCTCGTCGAACACCAGCACCATTCCGATCACCGACCTGGCCCGTTCCAGCGCCCACCCCGAGCGGTTCATCGGCCTGCATTTCTTCAGCCCGGTGGACAAGATGCCCCTGATTGAAATCATCAAGGGCAAGGAAACCGGTCCAGAGGCCGTGGCGCAGGCGCTGGACTTTGCCGCGCAGATCGGCAAGACGCCGATTGTGGTCAGCGACGCCCGTGGTTTTTACACCTCGCGCGTGTTCGGCCAGTACGTCAACGAGGGCGCGGCCATGCTGGCCGAGGGGATTCCGGCGGCCGTCATCGAGAACGCCGCGCTGCAAGCCGGGATGCCTGTCGGCCCGCTGGCGGTGCTGGACGAGGTGACGCTGACCCTGCCCCTGCACGTCGAGGCGTCGGCCAAGAAAGCGGGGGTCGCCCCCACTGAGCGCCACCCCGGCATGGCCGTACTGGAGAAACTGGTGGAACTGGGCCGCAGTGGCCGCAGCCAGGGCCAGGGCTTCTACGACTACCCGCAGGGCCAGCCCAAGCGGCTGTGGAGCGGCCTGAAAGACCTGTACCCCCAGAAAGCGCGCGGTGAGTACGACATGCAGGAGCTGCGTGACCGCTTCCTGTACGCGCAGGCCGTGGACGCCGCGCACGTCGCCGACCAGGGCACCCTGACCGAAGCCCGCGAGCTGAACATCGGCAGCATCATGGGCCTGGGATTCCCGGTGTGGACCGGCGGAGCGCACCAGTTCATCGAGCAGACCGGACGGGAAAACTTCGTGGCCCGCGCCCGTGAACTGGCCGCCAAGCACGGCCCCCGCTTCGAGCCGCCCGCCAGCCTGAGCGCCGCGCCGGGAGTCGACCTCTCGGGCGGCATGTACAGCGGACTGCCCAACTAAAGCCAACAACAAAAAGGCCGCGCTTTTGCTGCGGCCTCCACTTTTTTCTTCTCGCCTATATTCGGAGGTCTCCCTATGATGGACGTTCACCTCACCACCCAGGCGCTGCTGCCGCGCTGCCTGCAACTGTTTCCGCAGCAAACCGTCACCTCGCTGCTCGTGGGCGGGCAGGACGCAGCGGGAAAGCCCGTGCCTGTCAAGCACCACACCACCTACCGTGAAGTAGCCCAGCGTGCGGCGCAGCTTGCGGGGGCGCTCAGCGGCGCCGGCGTGCAGGCTGGCGACCGGGTAGCGACACTAGCGGTCAACTCCTTTTACCACCTAGAAGCGTACCTGGGCATTCCCAGCATGGGCGCGGTTATTCATACGCTTAATATCCGGCTGCCCGTGGAGCAACTGGTCTGGATTCTGAACGATTCGGGTGCAACAGTGCTGCTGCTTGACCCCATGTTCCTGCCGATGCTGCCAGCCTTCCAGGCGAATTGCCCAGCGCTCAGAACGGTAGTGGTGTTCGGAGCGCAGGCTCCCGCCGGGCTAAGGGCCTACGAGGACTTCATCGCACCTCACCCCGTAACCTACCCCTGGCCCGAACTGGATGAAAAGGCGGGCGCCATGCTGTGCTACACCTCAGGCACCACCGGCAACCCCAAGGGCGTGCTGTACACCCACCGCTCGCTGATGCTGCACGCGCTGGCCGGCGGCAGCCGCGACGCGTTCAACGTGGGGGAGGGGGACGTGGTGTACCCTATCGTGCCGATGTTCCACGCCAACGCCTGGGGTGCGCCGCACATCGCGCTGATGTTCGGGGCGTCCCTGGTGTTTACCGGCATCTTCAACGACGGCAAGACGGTGGCGCAGACGCTGGAAACGGAAAAAGTGACGTTCTGCCTGGGTGTGGTCACCGTGATGCTGGGCCTGCTCGAAGAACTCGACCGGGCACAGGAGGAAAGCCGCAACTACGACCTGTCCCACCTGCGCAAAGTCGGCTGCGGCGGCACGGCCGTGCCCGACGCGCTGATGCGGGCGTTCCACTGGCGGCACGGCGTTCACGTGATGCAGGCGTGGGGCATGACCGAAACCAGCCCGCTGGCGACGTGCAGCAACGTGCCCGCAGGCATTGATCCCGTCAGCGAGGAGGGCTTTTCTCACCGCAGCAAGCAGGGCCGCGTGGTGCCCTTTGTCGAGGTTGACCTGATCGACGACGACGGCAAGGATGTGGCGCATGACGGCGAGACGATGGGCCGCCTGCTCGTGCGTGGCCCCTGGGTGGTGGGCGAATACTACAAGCGGGGACGCACGAGCGACTTTGTCGAGCGCGGCGGCAAACTGTGGCTGGATACCGGCGACATTGCCACCCTTTCTGCGGGCGGCGAGATGTGGGTGCAAGACCGCGCCAAGTACCTCGTGAAGTCGGGCGGCGAGTGGATTTCCTCGGCAGAAGTGGAAAACGCGCTGATGGGCCACCCGCATGTAGCGGCGGCTGTAGTCGTGGCCGTACCGCACGACAAGTGGACTGAGCGCCCGCTGGCCCTAGTGATTCCCAGAGGTGAGGCGCCCGACCCCGCCGCCCTGCGCGAATACCTCGCTAGCTACGTCGCCAAGTGGTGGATTCCCGACGACTTCGTGATGGTGCAGGAGCTTCCCATTGGCGCGACGGGCAAGTACCTCAAGCGCGAAATCCGTGAGCAGTACAAAGGTCATCAGTGGACAGGAGGACAGGCATGAACGTTCAGGGCAAAGCTATTCTGGTCACCGGGGGCGCCTCGGGTCTCGGCGCCGCCACCGCTCACATGATTGCCGGGCGTGGTGGGCACCCGATCATCCTTGACCGTCAGGACGCAGCCGAGATGGCGGGTCAACTCGGCGGGCTGGCCTTTACCGCCGACGTGAGCAGCGAAAGTGACGTGCAGGCGGCCATTGACGGGGCGCGGGAACGCTTCGGGGCCATTCACGGCGCGGTCAATTGTGCGGGCATCGGCAACGCGGCCGTCACTGCCGGAAAAAAAGGCCCCTTCCCGCTGGAACTGTTCGAGCGGGTCATCCGGGTCAATCTGATCGGCACGTTCAACGTGATTCGCCTCGCGGCCCAGGCCATGCTGGAGAACGAACCCGGCGAGGGCGGCGAGCGCGGCGTCATCGTGAATACGGCGTCTGTCGCGGCCTATGACGGTCAGATCGGACAGGCGGCGTACTCGGCCAGTAAGGGCGGCGTGGTCGGCATGACCCTGCCGATTGCCCGCGACCTGGCCCGCAGCGGCGTCCGGGTGATGACCATTGCGCCGGGGCTGTTCCTCACGCCGATGCTCCAGGGTCTGCCGCAGGAAGCGCAGGACTCGCTGGGGGCGCAGGTGCCGTTTCCCAGCCGCCTGGGCGTCCCCGACGAGTACGCCGCGCTGGTGGCGCACATCTTTGAAAACCAGATGCTGAACGGCGAAACCATCCGCCTGGACGGGGCCATCAGAATGGCTCCCCGTTGACCCCTACAGGAGAACCGACATGACCCTCATTGACGATTTTGACCGCAATGTCCGTAACTTTCCGCAGCGGCCCGCGCTGGTGTACGGCGAGCGGCGGCTGAACTGGCAGCAACTCGGAGAGGAAGTCAACCGCGCCTCGCACGTGCTGATGGCCGCGGGCGTGCAGCCGGGCGACCGCGTGGCGTTGTACTCGGGTAACAGCGACCTGTTCGTTGTGGCCGTACACGCCATCTTCAAGGTGGGCGGCGTGCTGGTGACCATCAACCCGCGTTCGGCGGGCCCGGAAGTCGACCACCTGCTGCGCGATTCCGGCGCGAAAGTCCTGCTGGTGGGCCTGGGGCTGACCGAACTCGCGCAGCGGGTCGCGGCTGGCCTGCCTGAGCTGCGCTTCTTCGCACTGGGCGGAGGCGGAGACGACGATTTCACCGCGCAGATGGCGGCGGCCCCTGCCGACCCCATCCAGAACCGCGCGGCAGAGGACGAACTGGCCGAAATCCTGTACACCAGCGGCACCACCGGCAAGCCCAAGGGTGTCATGATGTCCCACGCCGTCCTGCACCGCGTGGCGACCATGTGCGCCATCGTGACCAGAATGCCTCAGCGGCCGCGCACGCTGCATGTGGCGCCGCTGTACCACTCGGCCCAGCTCAACCTGTTCCTGAACAGCACCACCCTGCTGGCAGGCTGCCACGTCGTCCTGCCCGGCTTTGACCCCGTGCAGGTCATCGAAACCATCGAACGTGAACGGATTCAGGTGTTCTTCGGGCCGCCGACCATGTACCAGTTCCTGCTGCGCGTCCCCGGCGTGGCGGCGCGGGATGTCAGTTCGCTGGCCGTCGGAGCCTACGGGGCGGCCCCGATGCCGCTGGCACTTCTGGAACAGATTCAGCAGACCTTCCCTGGCCTTCAGCTCTGTGGCATGTACGGCCTGACCGAGATGGGCCCAGGGGGCGTCATGCTCACGGCCGAGGAACACGCGGCCAAGGCGGGCGCCGGCGGCCTGCCCCCCGTTGGGATCGAGGTGCGCATCGTGGATGAGAAGGGCCAGGATGTCCCCCCCGGCGTGGTCGGCGAAAAGCTGCTGCGCGGCACGACCCTGATGCAGGGCTACTGGGGCAAACCCGATCAGACGGCCGAAGCCATCCGCGACGGCTGGCTGCACACGGGCGACCTTGCCCGGTTCGACGAGGACGGCTACGTGTACGCCGTGGACCGCATGAAGGACATGATCATCAGCGGCGGCATGAACATCTACCCCGCCGAGGTAGAAGCCGCCATCATGACC
>NZ_JAGLBB010000089.1:7439-7794 GCF_018260555.1 Deinococcus sp.
GGTGCCGCGTGAACTGGTGCACGGCGAGGTGCCCCGCAATCCCAGCGGCAAGATTCTCAAGCAACAACTGCGTCAATCGCTGAACGTCAGTAGCTGAACGGGGCCAGCCTGCAGAACATCGGTCATAAAGGAAGTGTCTTTATGGCCGAGCAGAGCGGGTAAAATCGACCGAGCAGGACAAAGAATGGAGGCGTCAGGAGTCCTTTTCCCTGACGCCTCCATTCTTTGTCTGCTTCAAGCGGTCCACTCCGCCCCAGTCCCGTCGCCCCAGTCCCGTCGCCCCAGTCCCGTCGCGCCAGTCCCGCCGTGCCAGTCCCGCCGTGCCGGTCGCGGCACCAGACGGAACCTGTTTGGC
>NZ_JAGLBB010000008.1 GCF_018260555.1 Deinococcus sp.
CTGCACCGCGCCGCCACGCTGCTCGAGTACCCCACCCCCGCCGAGCGCGGCGCCGCCCACAAGAAGATCGGGGGCACGCCGGTCGGCGAGCGCTTCCTGCTGCCCGGCACCGCCCCCTTCAAACTGCCGTCCGGCACGCCCATCCTGCTGGCCGACACGCCGCCCACCGCGACCTTCTCGTTCAACCCGGACGGGTCCTTCCGCGCCCAGGGCAGCGTGGACCTGCACGCCCGCAGCCTCCTGCGTGGCCGCGTGAGCACCCGCCCGGACGGCCGCCTGGAACTGCGGCCCACCACGCCCGGCGGGTTTCCCACCTCGTTCCTGCCGGACCTCGAAGCGCGCGTCAAGGGCCGCCTGCCGGGCGCGTTGCGGCTGCAACTGGGCGTCTGGAGCGGACAGACGCCGCCGCCGTCACTGGCGAGCGTGGCGCTGCTGTCTCACCCGCAGGCCGCCGCGCTGGCCGCGCACCCGCGCCTGAAAGGCCTGATCGGCCCGGTCATCGGCCCGAACCTGTTCACGGTGGACGCCGCGAACGTGGACGCCGTACGCCGTGAACTGGACCGCCTGGGTCTGAGCCCCACCACGAACCTGACCGTTCCGGGAAACAGCTCGGCGGAACTGACCATCATGGACGACACCCGCCAGAAACGCGCCTTCCTGGAACGCGCCATCGAGGCCGGTCAACGCGTGCTGGTACAGTACAACGTCGAGAAATACGTCGGCTGGTCCGGAAACCCCACCGCCGGGCGCAGCGTCCTGGAGGAACTCGAACCCCTGAGCATCGAGCGCGGCAGCGGGAGCACACCGTACCTGAACGCCCATCTTGTCGGGGAGCCCGGCAAGGGCCGGGCCGCGCAGGCGACCAAGGAGCGGCACATCCGCATCCAGTACATCACAGGTATGGCGCTGCGCTGAGGCGGGCCGCCTTCGAGGAACTCCTCCCCGACCTGTTCGGCCGGGGCCGGGGACGTCACGCTGGTCGTCCGCAAGGACCGCACGCAGGACATCAAGAAGGTCGTGCAGCAACCCAGGGGCAGACCCGGAGCTCGCCCGCTTCGCCTGAACGCTGCCCGCGTGCTGGTCAGGCTGGCACCGGTCCGCGCAGGTGGTCGAGAACCCCGCCGATCAGGGTGGTGACGTGGGCGTCCAGCAGGCGGTAGTACGCCACGCGGCCCTGCCTGCGGACGGTCACGATCCGCTGTTCGCGCAGCAGGCGCAGCTGGTGGCTGACGGCGCTCTCGCTCAGGCCGATCACGGCGGACAGGTCGCACACGCACAGTTCCCCGGTCCGCAGGGCACTCAGGAGTTTCAGGCGGGTGGGGTCGGCGATGACTTTCAGCAGGGTGCTGGCGGCCTCGATGTCTGCCGGGCCGGGCTGCTCCGCGCGGGCCTGCGCGACCTCCTGCGGGTGAAGGCATCTGACCTCGCACCGCGCGTCAGGGTCGGGCAGCGCCTGGTCAGCTGCCGGGCGGCGGGCGGGCGTGGTCACGTGGCCTCCGGGTGGGGGAACGCTGCGGGCGCGGCCGGGCGGGCGGCTGCCAGCGCAGCAGGCGCAGGGCGTTCGCGGTGACGATGGCGGTCGCGCCGGTGTCGGCCAGGACCGCCATCCACAGGTTGGTGTAGCCCAGCAGCGTGGTGATCAGGAACACGGCCTTGAGGCCCAGCGCGAAGGCGATGTTCACGCGGATGTTGCTCATGGTGGCGCGGCTCAGGGCGATCAGGTCGGCCACGCCACTCACCTGCTCCCGCAGCAGCGCGGCGTCCGCCGTTTCGAGGGCCACGTCGGTGCCGCCGCCCATGGCGACGCCCACGTCCGCCTGGGCCAGGGCCGGCGCGTCGTTGATGCCGTCGCCGATCATGGCGACCGCGCCGCGCGCCTGCAGGTCGCGGATCAGGCGCAGTTTGTCTTCCGGGAGCAGCGCCGCGTGCACCTCCAGTTCCGGCGCCCCGGCGCGCCGCAGGTCGTCCGCGATGGCCCGCGCGGTGCGGCCGTTGTCGCCGGTCAACATGACGGTTCGCACGCCCAGGCGGTGCAGCGCAGCCAGGGCGGGGGCCGCGTCGGGGCGAAGTTCGTCCCGCAGGCCGATCACGCCGCGCACCTCGGGCGCGACCCGCCCGCCCGGTTCACCGAGCAGGACGAGGACGGCGGTGCGGCCCTGTGCTTCCAGCCGCGTGACCTGCGCCTGCACGTCCGGGGCGAGGTCGGTCAGTGTGGCGGTGTGCCCGGGGGAACTCACGGTGACCTCGCGGCCCGCGTCAGGTTCAGCGCCGGTCAGGCGGGCGGTGACGGCCCGGCCGGGCAGGGCGCGCGCGTCGGTCGTGGCCGGAACGTTCAGGCCGCGTGCGGCGTGCAAGACCGCGCGGGCCAGTGGGTGACTGCTGCCCGCCTCGGCCGCCGCTGCCAGCCGCAGCACGTCCTCGCGGGTGCCGCCCACCGGGTGCACGTCCGTCACGCGTGGGTGACCGGCGGTGAGGGTGCCGGTCTTGTCAAACGCGACGGTCCGGACGCCGCCGATGCTTTCCAGGGCCGCGCCGCCCTTGATCAGCAGGCCGCGCCGCGCCCCGGCACTCACGCCGCTCGTAATGGCGGCCGGGACGCTCAGGATCAGCGCGCACGGGCAGCCGATCAGCAGCAGGCTGATGCCCCGGTACAGCCAAGAGTGCCAGTCGCCGCCCAGTAGCGGGGGCACGGTGGCCACCAGCGCCGAGACCAGGACCACGCCCGGCGTGTACACGCGGCTGAACCGGTCGATGAAACGGGCGGTGGGGGCGCGGCTGGCCTCGGCTTCCTCGACCATGGCGGTGATCCGCGCGATGGTCGTGTCGCTCGCCTCGCGGTCCACCCGCACGGTCAGCACGCCGTCGCCGTTGATGCTCCCCGCGAAGACGCCGTCGCCCACGCTCTTGACGACCGGGACGCTCTCGCCGGTCACGGGACTGTCGTCCACCCCCGACGTGCCACCGAGCACCGTGCCGTCTGCCGGGACGCGCGCACCCGGGTTGACCTGCACGGTCTGCCCGGCGCGCAGGGTACCGGCCGGCACTTCACGCGCCAGGGGCGCCGTCCCGTCAGCGCTGTCCGGCAGCAGCAGGGCCGTTTTCGGGGCCAGCGCCGCGAGCGCCTGAATGCCCGCGCGCGCACGGCCCGCCGCCACGCCCTCAAGCAGTTCGCCCACCGCGAAGAAGAACACCACGACCGCCCCCTCGGCCGCCTGCCCGATCAGGACCGCGCCGGTGGCCGCGAGGCTGACCAGCATGTTGATGCTGAACGGGTCCCCCAGGCGCGCACTCGCCACGGCCCGGCGTGCGAGCGGCCACACGCCCAGCAGCGTCGCCGCCACAAACGCCGCCGTACTCAGGGCGGGCGCTGCGAAGCCCAGGACCCACGCGGCGGCCAGAAACGCGCCCGACAGCACCACCAGTCGTCCCTGGGGACTCTGGTGCCAGGGTCGCCCAGGCCCCGCAGCGGCCGCCTGCGAGTGCCCGGGCGCGTGGCTGTCTCCGTGCTCATGTCCGTGCTCGTGCGGGTGCTGCGTGTCCGGAGTCGTCTCGCGGCCCTGCAACGTGGGCACGTACCCCAGCGACCGCAGGTGCTGTTCCAGCGTCTGCCGGGGCGTGCGGGTCTCGTCCAGTTGTACCTTCAGGGTCTGCCGCGTGAAGCTGGTACTGACCTCGCCCGTGCCGGGCAGGCCGCCCACCAGCCGCTCGACTTTTGCCACGCAACTGGCGCAGTCCATGCCCTGCACGAAGTAGCTCAGGGTGGTCGGCTGGGACGGTGTGGCCTGCCGGACCGCTGTGGGAGAGGGAAGGCGAGGCGAGGATGTCACGCCCCAGTATACCTGAGCAGACGCTCAGATGTCCCTGATCTACCGGACGGACGGCCGCCCGTTTTGATCACAACCCGTTCATGCGCCCGGTAGCCAACGACATGCCCAGTAGGTGATTCCCTCGTGCTGATGCTGCTCTGGTTCAACAGTCTCTAACTATCCAACCTGAGTCCACATGAGCGGTGAAGGCCAGCCCGACCAACAGGACGGGACGCCCTGAGGAGGTGTCCGGTGCGGGTGAAGCTTGACTGTTCGGACGGTTGTGGTGTGGAACGCAGGTGTTGTCCTGACTCGCCGTGTCCTGCCTGGCCGCGTCTTTACTCGCTGCCCTGCGCCGCGTTCCGGGCAGCGGTCTGCACACGCTCGGGAAACAGGACAGGCAGGGAGATCAGGGGGACCATGATGGCGGCCAGAGCGAACAGGAGTTCCATACCTCCAGTGTCCCTGGAATGCGGCAGGCACAGATAACAGTGGCCTTAGTGTCCCGCAGAGCGGCGCTTGAGGAGGTGCACACCTGCCCTTAGGGTCAGGCAGAGTCCGTTCTCATATCCATGTGAGTCCGTCTCTTATGGTTACTTGTTCGGTTCGCAGCCGACTGCGCTTGCGAGGTCTAATACGGATTCCGATTGATTTGGCGCACTTCCAAATCAATCCGAGCGGACGCGAGTAGGAACAGCATACGGATTTCGCGGTATGGAGCCGCAGGCGGCGATTTTCCGACTGTGGTGGAATTTAGCGGAATGCGTATAAGCGGAACAGACGGCAGTCTGCCTGACAGGTCTGCCACCCGGCCGGGCACCTGCTCTGATCACGGTCATTGGCCCTGACCGGCCAGCAGGGTATTCCCGACGGCGCGGCGCAGGCCCTGAATGTCGAAACTGGTGTGGCGGTTCGGATGTACGCGGTTGGTCAGCAGCGTCCACGCGAGGCCGCGCGCGGGGTCCACCCACAGGCCCGTGCCGGTAAAGCCGGTATGCCCGAACGCGGCGGGACTGGCGAGGGCGCCGCCGCTCCAGCCGGGGCTGGCCGTCACGAACGCGAGGTTGCGGCCCTCGACCTGGGGGCGCAGCGTTTCGGCCTGCGCGGCCGGGGAGAGCCAGCCGCCGCGCAATAGCCCTTCGCCCTGGCGGAGCACGCCGCCCAGCGTGCCGAACAGCCCAGCGTGCCCGGCGACGCCGCCCATCGCAGCGGCGTTCTCGTCGTGCGTCTCGCCGCGCAGCAGACGCTCGCGCCACAGGCAGTGTTCCGTGGCGACCGTGTCGGCCGGGTCGGGCGTGAAGCTCAGTCCGCCGTCCAGTGGCAGGTCCCGCAGCGGGTGCCCGTGCAGGCGTTCCAGCACGCGCCCCAGCAGCATGTACCCCAGGTCCGAGTACACGACCGGCCCGGCCTCGCTGACCGGCCAGGGTTCATGCAGGAAGCGGGCGCGGATGGTGCGCTCGTCGCCCCAGGTGAACAGTTTCGCCCAGGCGGGCAGACCGGCGCTGTGCGTCAGCAGGTGCCGCAGCGTGCGCCCGCGCAGGCCATCCCCGACCGACTGGCCCGGCATCCACGCCAGGTCCGGCAGGTGCGTGCCGAGGGGGTCGTCCAGGTCCAGCAGGCCGCGCTCGGCGGCGCGTATGATCTCGCGGGCCGTCAGCAGCGGCTTGGTCAGGCTGGCGAGGTCCCACCAGGAGTCCGCGTGCACGGGAGACGCGTGCGCCGACTGGTCGGGGCGGTGCAGCGTGCCCAGCCGGACGCTCGCCTGCTCGCCGGCGGCGTTCACCACGCCCAGCGCGGCGGCGCTCGGCCCGCCGTGACCCTGCGTGGCGCGCTCCAGCAACGCCCGCGTGTGGGCGGGAATGACCGGGCGCATGACCGCCGGGTCCGGGCGGGCCACGCGGCTCAGGCCTCGCCCAGGGCGGCGCGCGCGTGGCCGCCCGCTTCGTCCAGGCGGCGGGCGGCCTCGTGGACGCCCACGCCCAGGCGCAGGGCGACCACGGCGACTTTCACCTGCCCGTTCGCTTCGAGCAGCGCCGCGCGGGACTGCGCTTCGCTGGCGTTCGCGGCGTGCATGACCAGCCGCAGCGCCCGCCCCTCGAGTTTGGTGTTGCTGGCGCGCACGTCCACCATCAGGTTCCCGTACACCTTGCCCAGGTGCACCATCAGTGCGCTCGACAGGGTGTTCAGCGCGATCTTCTGCGCCGTGCCGGCCTTCAAGCGGGTGCTGCCGCTGATGAGTTCCGGGCCGGTGTCCAGCAGCACGGCGCAGTCGGCGGCGTCCAGCAGGGGCGTGCCCGGATTGTTCGACAGGCCGATGCTCAGCGCCCCGGCGGCCCGCGCGGCGTCCAGCGCGCCCAGCACGTAGGGCGTGGTGCCGCTGGCGGCCACACCGATCAGCACGTCGTCGGGACCGACCCCGGCGGCCTGCACGTCCCGCCGCCCGGCCTCACGGTCATCCTCGGCGCCCTCCACGGCGCTGCGAATGGCTCGTTCGCCCCCGGCGATCAGGGGCACGGCCCGCTCGGCCGGCCAGGAGAAGGTCGGCGTGAGTTCCGTGGCGTCGAGCACGCCCAGCCGCCCGCTGGTTCCGGCCCCGACGTACACGAGGCGCCCGCCGCGTTCCAGGCGGGGCAGCGCGGCCGTGACCGCGCGGGCCAGGGCGGGCGCGGCGTCTCGGGCGGCATTCACGGCCTGCACCTGGTCGTCCGCGAGCGCCTGCACCAGCGCGCCGGTTTCCAGACGGTCCAGGTCGGGGTGGTCAGCGCGGAATCCCTCGGTGCGGCGGGACTCGGGCGGCAGCGGCGCGGGCGGTCGCGGCGAACCATCCAGCCGGGGCAGGCGTCCGGCGGGCCGTGATGTGGCCGGCAGTGGTGTGGCCGGCAGCACCGTGTCCGGCAGCGCTGTGGCGTCCGGCGTGAGGCTCTGACCCGGGGTGTCCGGCTGGAGAACCTGCGGCTCGGAGGAGGGATCCGGTGGGTGCGTCAAGGGCGGTCTCCAGGGAAGAGGGCGGGGGTGACAGGAACCGGGCGGCGTGGCGCAGCTGGAGGAGCGGGCGTCCAGCGACCGGCGATGACGGCGTGGCGCGCACCCGTGGTGTGCGGCAGGGTGTTCGGCCAGCCCTGCGCGTGCGCGTACCCCAGGAACGCGAAGGCGGCGGCCTCACGGGTGGCGTCGGTGAATCCGGCGTCGGTCCAGCCGAGGTCCGCGAAGGTCCGCAGCGGCGCGGGTGTGGGCAGGTCCGCCAGGGCGGCGGCCAGCGCGCGCATCAGGGTGGGGTTGCGTGCCCCGCCGCCCGCCACGACCACCTCGCCGGGTGGGCCGTCCAGGAAGCGTAGCGACTGGGCGACACTCCGGGCGGTCAGGGCCGTGGCGGTCGCGGCCAGATCGGCAGCGCTCAGGTCCGGCGCGGCCGGCAGGCGTCCGAGCGTCCAGACCTCCCGCCCGGTGGCCTTCGGGGGGCGCTGCGCGAGGGCCGGGTGCGACAGCCAGCGCGCCAGGGTGGGTTCGTGCACCTGACCGGACGCAGCCAGGGCGCCGCCGGCGTCGTGGGTCTGGCCGCTGCGGGCGGCGATCTCGTCGATCAGGCAGTTGGCGGGCCCGGTATCGAAGGCCTGCACGCGCCCCGGGTCCAGGCCGGGCAGGGCGGTGACGTTCGCGATGCCGCCCAGGTTCAGCAGGGTGCGGTTCACGCCGTCCTGCGCCAGCAGCGCCCAGTCCGCGAACGGCACCAGGGGCGCGCCCACACCCCCGGCGGCCATGTCGGCGGGCCGGAAATCGGCCACGACGGGACGCCCGGTGTGGGCGGCGATCACGGCCGCCTCCCCGAGTTGCAGGGTGGCGGGGCGGGTCCAGCCGCGCGCCGGGTCGGGGGCCGGGTGGTGCTGCACCGTCTGCCCGTGGCTGGCGATCAGGTCGGCGTGCGCGGCGTGCGGCGCGGCGGCCAGCGCCAGCGCCTCTCCCAGCGCCCAGTGCAGCTGGGTCAGGTCGGCGGTGCCCACCCCGCCGTGCATGGCGGCCAGCACGGCGGCGCGCAGGTCCGGCGGGTAGGGCGTGAAGGTGTGTGCGACCACCCGGCCGCGTGGCGCGTGCGGCCGGTCATTCAGGGCGCTCAGGTCCCTCAGGGTCTGGGGGCTTGGAGGCGCGTGGGGCGCGCGCAGCCCGGGCCAGCCGGGCAGTTCCAGCAGCGCGGCGTCGATGCCGTCGGCACTGGTGCCGCTCATCAGGCCCAGCACCCGCGGCGCGCCCCTCAACGCGGGTCCCCGCGAAGTTCCATCACGAAGTCGTACCGGTCCCCGCGGTAGTGCGCGCGGGCGTACTCGATGGGCTGCCCGCCAGCCAGCCAGGACACGCGGTCGGTCGCCAGGAGGGCCGCGCCGACCGTGACGCCCAGCAGCGGCGAGAGGTGCAGGTCCGCGTTCAGGGCGCGCAGGTGGCGGATGGCGCGCACGGGGCTCAGGCCACGGCCCTGCAGCAGGGCGTACAGGCTGGCGTCCTGCACGTCCTGCTCGGTCAGATCGCCGACGAGCGTGGCGGGCAGCGTGGAATCCTCGACGGCCAGCGGCTCCCCGTCGGCGGTGCGCAGGCGGCGCAGGCGGTACACGCTCTCGCTGGGGGAGAGTGCAAGGCTCATGGCTTCCTGCGCGTTCGGGCGGGCCCGTTCGAAGCTCAGGACCTGCGCGCCGGGCGTCTGCCCGCGCGAGCGGACGTCCTCGGAGAACGAGGCCAGCAGCGCCAGGGGTCGGCTGGGCAGGTCGCCGGGCTGGGCGGGCGGCGTGACGAAGGTGCCACTGCCGTGCCGGCGGACGAGCAGACCCTGCTGGGACAGCAGTGACAGCGCCTGCCGGACGGTGACGCGGGACACGCCGAGGGTGGCGGCCAGGTCGCGTTCGGCTGGTAGGGCGCTGCCGCGGCGAAGCTGGCCGCTCTCGATGCGGCTGGCGAGTCCCTGCGCGACCTGCACGTAGACGGGCGTGGCGCTGGCCGCGTCCAGCGGGATGGCCCAGGTGGTGAAGGCGTCAGACATCGCCGTAACCATACCACCTTCAGACCACTGAGCGGCAGACTTGCAAGTGGACCCAAAGTGGTATTAGTCTAGGGGCTGCACTGCACAATTCGCCGCCCACAGCAGACACTCCCCTGACAGCCGTCACCCCCCGGAGGCCCCTCATGCGTAGACCCACCCCACTGGCACTGATCACCCTTACCCTGATGACCGCTGCCCTGGCCGGCACCGCCCACGCCGCCCCCAAGAAGATCAGCGGGTACGGCACGCTCGGTGTCACGACCGGCAAGCAGGGCGGCACCTACACCCTGCCGCTCGGTGACAGCCCCCAGAGCCTGTTCTACTACGGGGTCATCGACAACAACCTCGGCCTGGTCTCCCAGCAGCTCTTCGACGGCCTGCTGGAGTTCAACCTCGCCACCTACAAACTGGAACCCGCCCTGGCCGAAAGTTACACCGTCAGCGACGGAGGAACAACCTACACCTTCAAACTCCGCCAGGATGTCAAGTGGAGCGACGGCCAGACCTTCGACGCCGACGACGTGGTCTTCACCTACAAGAACATCATCATGAACCCCGAAGCCCGCGCCGGGGACGCCGCCAGCTTCAAACTGGACGGCAAACCCGTCGAGATCAGCCGCGTCAACCAGTACACCGTGAAGTTCGAACTGCCTCGCCCCAGCCCCGCTTTCCTGCTACAGATGCGCTCGTTCATCATGCCCAAGCACAAACTCCTGAAATTCTCGGAGGAAGGCGGCGCCAAGCCCAGCGACATTAACGGCGCGTGGCCCACCAACAGCCCCGAAAGCGACGTGGTCGGCACCGGCCCCTTCAAACTCGCCACCTACACCGCCGGGCAGAAAGTCACGCTGGTCCGCAACCCCAACTACTGGAAGGTCGACGCGGCCGGCACCCGCCTCCCGTACCTCGACCGACTCGAATTCCTGATCATCCGTGATCCGCAGGCGCAGGTCGCGCAGTTCCTCGCCGGGAACCTCGACCAGCTGAACGTCAGCGGCGCGCAGTTCCCCGACCTGAAGGGCAAGGAAGTCGCCGGCGCGCCCTTCAAGATCATGCGTTCCACCGCCCTGTTCGGCAGTCCTCCCTTCGTCGCGTACAATTTCGACGCCAAGGACCCCGCCCTTGCCAAGGTCTTCAGCGACGTGCGCTTCCGCCGCGCCATGCAGGGCGCCCTGAACCGCGAACGCATCATCGACACCGTCTACAACGGTCTGGCCAGCCTGCCCGGTCACGGCGTCGCGCCCATCAACAAGCAGTGGTACGCCAACACCAAAGCCCAGCTGGGCAGCTTCAACGTTGCCGCCACCGGTCAGGCGCTCGACGCCATGGGCCTGAGCAAGAAAAACAGCGCCGGCATCCGTCTGCTGCCAGGTGGCAAGCCCCTGGAATTCGATCTGACGTACGCCACCGACAGCAGCACGTACCCTGCCATGGCCACCATCATCCAGAGCGACTTCGCCAAGGCCGGCGTGAAAGTCAACCTGCGCGGCATCCTGAACAGCAAACTCTTTTCCACCGGGTTAAGCGGCGACTGGGAAATGATCCTGCACGGCTTCGGGGACCAGCCCGATCCGGAACTCCGCAAGCCCATCTGGCAGCCCGGCGGCGCCCTGTACTACTGGCACCGCAGCCTCCAGCCCGCCAAGGACGGCGACAAACCCAACATCGCAAAGATGGCCGCCTGGGAAAAAGACATCTACACCATCTTCGAAAAGGCCGCCACGACCACCAACGTCGGGGAACGCAAGGCGCTGTACACCCGCTGGCAGCTGCTGTTCGCGCAGAACCTGCCGGTCACGCCCATCGCCAAACCCGAGAACATCGGCGCGGTCAGCAACAAGTACGGTAACTACGTGTACAACCTGGGCGTCATTCCCGGTTACAACCCCGTTCCGCTGATCTACCAGAAGTAACGCATCTGACGGAGCCTTTTAAGCTTGTTCCGTAGGTAAAGATTGAGGTTTAGTCCCAGGCTTCACGCGCCCTGGTCAATCTTCTTCCACGTCATTTGAAACTTTACCAACTCTCCCACTTCTTTGCACTGGAGGACATTATGCGTACACAATGGGTTCTTGCATTCGGATTAAGCGTACTAGGTAGTATAGCCCCGGCACAGCAGGTAGCAGGTGCCAACCTTAAGAATGCCGGGATTGTTCCCGGGAAGTCGGGAGGAACGTACACTCTTCCCCTGGGCGACAGCCCACAGACGTTTAACTACTTTGGCGCCATCGATAACAACAATTACACGATTCTCAATAATGTTCTTGAGAGCCTTGTGCAGTACAATCTGGCTACCTACAAACTTGAGCCTGGTCTAGCTGAAAGCTGGACGACCAGTAAAGATGGTAAGGTCTGGACGTTCAATCTTCGAAAGGGGGTCAAGTGGCATGACGGCAAAACGTTCGACGCCGATGATGTGGTCTTCACCTATAACAACATTATCCTCAACCCCGGTGTGCGCGCCAATCAGATTCCCAATTTGACCTTTGGGGGAGAACCAATCAAGGTCGAGAAGGTTGACCAGTATACCGTCCGGATGACGCTCAAGCAGGCGGCGGGCGCGTTCTTGCAGCCTCTGAGGATTTTTATTTTCCCACAACACGTTTTTGCGGCCATAAATCCGCTGAAAAATCCGGATAAATTTATGCAGATGTGGGGAACAGACGAGGCCAGCAGTGTGGTTGGGACTGGTCCTTTTAAGCTGTCAAGTTATGTGTCGGGGCAGAAAGTCACCCTGACGCGCAACCCCAACTACTGGAAAGTAGATACGAAGGGAACGAAGCTCCCCTACTTGGACCGGCTCGAATACCTGGTGATACGTGATCCCCAGGCACAGGTCGCTCAATTCCTGGCTGGCAATATAGACGAGATCAATATCAACGGTGCTCAATTTCCCGACTTGAAGCAAAAGGAGATCAGCGGCGCGCCATTCAAGATTCAACGAAGTAAAGCGCTCTTCGGCAGCCCGCCCCACCTGGCATTCAACTTTGACGCCAAGGATCCCCAACTGGCGAAAGTCTTCCGTGATCTGCGCTTCCGTCAGGCGATTCAGTCAGCGCTCAACCGGCCCCGGATCATCAGTGACATATACAACACGGTTGCTGTTCTTCCAGGCCACGGCGTCTCGCCGATCAGCGAGTTTTATGTCAATACCCGCAACCAGCTTGGCCGGTATGACTTGAAAGCCGCCGCCGCGAAACTGGACGCCATGGGTCTTAAAGACACTGACCGTGATGGTATTCGCAATATTGCGCCCGGGAAAAATCTGGAGTTCGATCTGCTCTACGGCACCGACAGTACGATTTACCCAGCTGTGACCACCATTCTGCAAAATGACCTGAAAAGCATAGGGGTCAAGGCGAACCCCAAGGGCATTCTGGTATCTAACCTGCTGTCTACAGGCATGAGCGGTAACTTCGAGGCCATGATCCTCGCGTTTGGTGATCAGCCTGATCCTCAGCTGCGCCGTGAAATCTGGCAGCCGGGCCAGGCCCTACACTATTGGCACCTCTCGACCCGTAAAGCCGACGGAACACTGAACACGGTGACCATGTTTCCCTGGGAAAAACGGATTCACGACATCTTCGAGCAGGGTGCCACAACCATTGATCCGATAAAGCGCCGTGCGCTCTACGGTGAATGGCAGATGTTGTTCGCGAAAAACCTGCCCGTCATCATGATCGCCAAGGCGGATAACCTGGCCGCTGTAAGCAATAAGGTTGGGAATTTCATTTATAACCTTGGGCCCATTCCAACCTATAACACCAACACGTTTATCTACATGAAGTAAATGGAACAGGGCGAGTCGACAGCATTACTCCTATCGCCCTTCTCCATTTATTAAGGGAGTTTCTCAGTGTGTCTCAAGCTTCCCTCTCCATCTAACAACGGCCCAGCATGCTGAACTTCACTATCCGGCGCATTCTAGGCATGATTCCCACGCTCCTGCTGATCAGCGTGGTGTGCTTCACCGTCATTCAGATGCAGCCCGGCAGTTTTGTAGATCAGTACCTCGACGACCCGCGCGTCACCAAGGAGACGGTCGCCAACATCACGCGGCAACTGGGTCTGGATCAGCCGCTGTGGGTGCAGTACCTGACCTGGATGAAGGGGATCGTCACGCAGGGAGACTTCGGGTTCTCGTTCGCAAGCGGCCGGCCGGTGTCCAGTCTGATCTGGGAGCGTCTGGGCTGGACGGTCTTCCTGGCCCTGCTGACCCTGCTGGTCTCCTGGGCGATCGCGGTGCCGCTGGGCATCTACACCGCCCTGAACCGCTACTCCAAACGCAGCGCCGCCCTGAACTTCTTCGGGTACGTGAGCCTCGCCACACCGGACTTTTTGGTGGCGCTGCTGCTGATCGCGCTGGTCCTGAAGTGGGGCGGGTCGAACGTGGGCGGCCTGTTCAGCCCGCAGTTCATCGACGCGCCCTGGAGCGCCGCGAAGGTGCTGGACCTGATGAACCACCTGTGGATTCCCATGATCGCCATCGGCCTCGAAGGCGTCGCGGGCCTGATGCGGCAGATGCGGGCGTCCATGCTGGACGTGACCGGGCAGGATTACGTGCGCACGGCGCGCGCCAAGGGTCTCGCTGAGCGCCAGGTCATGTGGAAGCACGCGGTGCGCAACGCCGTGAACCCCCTGATCAGCCTCGCGGGCCTGAGCCTGCCCAGTCTGATCTCGGGCACCATCATTGCCAGCATCGTGCTGAACCTGCCGACCATCGGGCCGTTCCTGTACGACAGCCTGCTGAACAAGGACCAGTACGTCGCCATGACGCTGCTGCTGTTCAGTGCGCTGCTGCTGCTGATCGGGAACCTGCTCTCGGATCTGGCGCTGGCGTGGGCGGACCCGCGCGTGAGGTTCGAATGACTGCCGCAGCCGCCACGCCGGGTGCACCCACCCGGCAGACGCCCCTGACCCTGGCGCTGCGCCGGTTCCGCCGCAACCGCGTGGGCGTCCTGAGCGCCTGGGTGTTGGCCGCTCTGTATGCCATCGCCCTGCTCGCCGGGTTTCTCTCGCCCTACTCGATTACCGCTCAGCACGAGGGGTACTCCTTTCAGCGCCCCCAGCCCATTCACGTCGTCCACGACGGCAAACTGACGCGGCCATTCGTGTACGGCTTCAAGAAGACCCGGGATCCCGTCACGTACCTCAGCACCTTCGCGCCCGATACCAGCCGCCCCCTTCCGATCCTGCTGTTCGTGCGGGGCGAGGACCCGGCCGAATCCGCGTACAACTTTCTGGGCGTGATTCGCAGTCAGTGGCACATGTTCGGCGTGAAAGAGGGCTACTACTTTCCGCTGGGAACCGACAAGTTCGGCCGTGACCTGCTTTCGCGTATGCTGGTCGGCTCGCAGGTCAGCCTGACCGTCGGCGTGATCGGCATCCTAATCTCATTCACCATCGGCATCGTGCTGGGCGGCGTCAGCGGGTACTTTGGCGGCTGGACCGACAACCTGATTCAGCGGCTGGTCGAGGTCCTGCTGTCCTTCCCACGCCTGCCGATCCTGCTGGCCCTGTCCACCATCATTCCGGCCCGCTGGCCCAGCACCTGGGTGTACCTGGGGATTGTCGCCGTGCTGGCCCTGATCGGCTGGGCCGGACTGGCCCGCGTGATCCGTGGGCAGGTCATGAGTGCGCGTACCGTCGATTACGTGCAGGCGGCCCGCGCCATCGGCAGCAGCGACCTGCGCGTGATCCTGCGGCACATCATGCCGAACCTCAGTTCGTTCCTGATCGTCACCGCTACCCTCGCCCTGCCCGGCTACATCCTCGGCGAGAGTGCCCTGAGCTTCCTTGGCCTGGGCATCAAGGAACCCATGACAAGCTGGGGCCTGCTGCTCAAGGACGCGCAGAACTTCGAAACCCTGAACCTCTACCCCTGGCTCCTGCTGCCGGGGCTCATGATCGTGACGTCCGTCCTGGCCTTCAACTTCCTGGGGGACGCCCTGCGCGACGCCGCCGACACCCAGAGCCGCTGACCGCCCTGATCGGCGGACGCGTGACGGAGGCCGGGCCACACCAGGCGGCCAGGATGTCCCGGCACGCGACAGGTGTCCCGGCACACAGCAGGATGCGCGTCCGCTTTCATCCACTGCCAGCACCGTTCACGGAACGCCGCTGCTATGCGACTACTTTTGCGTGCCGTCCTGGTGCGCTCCGAGCTGGTTGAATTCCACCTCGGCGGCGCGTTTGATGGGATTGCTGCGAGTAGCCGTACCCTCGACCTCACGTCCCATTCGCGTGACGGTGGAACCGGACGGGGCGGGCAACAGGCGGTTGGTCAGGCCCATCAGGTCCGCCGTGAGTTGCGGGGCCAGTGCCTGCGCTGAGCGCATCAGCCACGCCGGGCCGCCCACCATGGTTTCTGCGTCACCGCGCACCAGCGCCGTCACGATGCGCCGCGCCGCCTCCTGCGCGTCCAGTGACACCACCGGCAGGCTGTCCGCCGTGGCGAACCACGCGTATTCCTGCGCGTGGCGGCCCTTCACGATGGCGTGCCTGGGACTGCCGGTCCGCATCAGGCCCGGCAGGACGGTCGTGACCGTGATGCCCTCCCGTTCCAGTTCCGCCCGCAAGGCCTGGCCCAGCCCCGCCGAGGCGAACTTGCTCACCGAGTACGGCGCCAGGTGCGGCACCGCCACCCGCCCCCCCACCGACGACACGATCAGCACGCGCCCCCCGCCGCGCAGGTGCGGGCGCGCCGCGAGCGTCAGGCGCAGCGGCGCCAGGGCGTTCACCTCCAGGATCTCCCGGAAGTCCCCCTCCGTCATGTCCGCCAGGGGACCCACCTGAATCAGACCCGCGTTGTTCACCAGGACGTCCAGCCGCCCGTGCGCCCGCACAGTCTGCTCGATGGCCCGCTCGATGTCAGCGATGACGGTCACGTCGCCTGCCACGACCTGAACCCGCTCGCCCGCGTTCAGACTGTCCTGCGCGCGTTCCAGGTCGTCGGCCGAGCGGGCCATCAGGGTCACACGCGCCCCGCGGTCCAGCAGTTCGCGGGCCAGGGCCAGCCCCAGTCCCCGCGACCCGCCCGTGATCAGCGCCGCGCGGCCCGTCAGGTCGTACGGCGCACGCAGAGCGCGGCGGGCGGCGATAGCCCCCACGGCGGCGGTCAGCAGCAGTCGTTTCGGGATTCTCATGACAGCAGTGTGCCGCCCGGCGCCGCGCAGGCAGCGCTGCGTGAAGCCCGCCACAAGGTCCGCCGCACATACGATAAAAGGGGAGGGCCTGACGCTCTCACGGCCACTCGGCTGTGGTGGTGCCGTGACTGACCTTGCGCCCCCCGCTGGAACGCAGGATGCGGCGCAGGCCCGCCTCCCACGTCATGCGTTGCAGGATGCCCACACCTAGCAGGTACGCCAGGCGGTCGAACCAGCTACTGGCCCGCATCTGCGAAACCACCTGCAGGCGGTAGCGGTCTTCGCCCAGCGACTCGGCGCGAAACTCGATCCAGCCGGACTCGGTGTGCTGTTTCAGGGTTTCGAGGCGGAAGCAGTCAGCGCCGACGGCCGTCACCTGCACCCGCGCGCGGCGCACACCGAGCATCAGAATGGTGAACTGATCGCCAACCTGCGTCCGTCCCGGTCCGCCCCGAACCCGCCGGAACCAGGCCAGGAGCTTCGGGATGCGGGCGGGCAGGTGCTGCAGGGCGCTGTCCATCACGTCCGTCATGGGCCGGGAAGGCCCGGCAAGATCCACCCAATATGTGCGGCGCGTGACCGGGCCGACCCCATCGCGCAGATCCGTGACGCGCCAGCCGCCCACCGGTAGGCGCAGAAATCGCGTGGCGTAGGCGGCTGTCAGCAGCACCCAGAAACGCTGGGCCGTCACGCGCCCCACCGGGCTGACAGCAGAGCGTGAACGAACAGAAGGGTGTCACTTCTCATACGGCAGTCTGGCCGCTGCGTGTCGCGGGCTCATGAGCCCTGTCTGAACGGTTGGCGGCCAACCTCTCATACGGCTGCAGCCTGTCGCAATACCAACGAGGGAGGCTGCCGGATTGCCAGCGCTGCGTCCGGCACCCGCTGTGCTTTCTCGTGCGTGAGCTCGAGATTGAACGGCTCTTACTGAACATCCAGTTGGTGTTGGCGGCATGCGACTTCCAGCCGATTCGGTCACCTCTCGGAGCGGAGATGGGTAGCCTCTTCCAAGCCTCAAATCCGCCATATTGACACCCGAACTGTTGATCCGCTTTCCCGGTCTGTTGCGGTGGAACGCTGGCTCAAACCACTGCAATGAGCCTATGTATGAGATGAGTGATACCGTTTCCTTAACGGTCCCTTGGACGGCGCTTATGGTTCGGGACTCCTGTTCGTACGGCCTACTACCATGCCGATATGACTCTGAACGCAGACCGTCTGTCCCACCGACTCTCCTGGCGAGGTGTCCTCGCCGGTATGGTAATGGGCCTCGTGACCACCTTCACCCTGCTGGCTCTGGGCACCGTGATCACGGCCCTGACCGGCCTTACCCTGTCCGGCGTCGGCATTGCAGCCGCCATCTGGTCCGGCATCGCCGCCCTGGTCGGTGCGTACGTCGCGGGCCTCACTGCCGTCCGTGCCGCCGCGCCCACGACCCGTAACGATGACGGCATCGCCGCCATGACCCACGACGACGCCACCCTGACCGGCCTGGTGACCGCCGGCATGCTCGTGCTGCTCAGCACCCTGTTCGCCCTGAACAGCGTCAGCCGCCTGCTGGGCACTGCTACCGCCACCGCCGGGAATCTCCTTGGAGCGGGCGTGACCGCCGCCGCCGGTACGGCCAACGCGCAGAGTGGCGGCATCCAGGACTTCGTGAGCGGCATCAATCAGGACGATATTGTCGAGCTGATCGCCGGGAACAGCGAGGACCTGAACGAACAGCAGGTGCAGGCCACCAGTAACGTCGTCAGCGGCATCTTCCGCCGCGCACAGTACGACCTGGGTAAACAGGACCTGGGGAACATCACCGACTTCGCCGGTGCCCGCGTCACCGCCATCAAGAACGCCCTGACCGGTGAAGAGTTCGTGACCCGCCTGGAACGCCAGGGCCTGAGCGCCCCCCAGGCGCAGGAAGTCCGCACGGTCGTCACCACGGAAGTGGACCGCCTTGAAAAGCAGGCTCAGGATATCGCCAAGGCCACCGAAGACGCCGCCCGCACGGCCGCCAGCACCGCCGGCTGGGCCTGGTTGCTCGCCTCTGGTCTGACCATCGGCGCCAGCGTGCTCGGGGCGCGCAGCGCCGCAACGCACCGGGCCGTCGCCGTCCGCCGCTGATTGCAACTCTCCCCGCAGGGCGATCAACCGTACAGGGTTGATCGCCCTGTCTCTATGGTGCGTATGCCCACCGGCTGGCGTGACGCTGGGCGGGCTGTGCGTTTCAGTCATAGGGGGTGGATTTCGTCTGTCTCGTTGCTTACCTCCCAGCATGCCGATTCGCTGACGCCACCCACAGATGCCGCTTTGCTGCCTATCGGAGAGACCGGTGTTCATCCATCATTGGGCCGCAGTTCGTATGCATTCCAGCCGGGTGTGGATCGCAGTGGTCCCTGACGGCGTAGACTAGCCTCCTCAAATTCTGCTGGTCTGACGGGCGGCGCGCGACGGGCGTTCCGGGTCCGACGAGGTGCGTATGTTCGATGAATTCAATGTGCACGAGATGCTGTCGGCCGATGAGCGGCTGGTCCGGGAGAGCGTTCGGAACTTTTGCGACGCAGAGTTGATGTCGGAAGTCGCGGCGTGGTGGGATGACAGTTCGCTCCCGGTGCGCAGCGTCATGCGCCGCTTCGGTCAGATGGGGCTGCTGGGACCCACCGTGTCCGAGGCGTACGGCGGGGCGGGCGTGTCGTACAGCGCGTACGGCGCCATGATGTACGAGCTGGAACGCGTGGACAGCGGCCTGCGCAGCGCCGCGAGCGTGCAGGGCAGTCTGGTCATGTTCCCGATCGACACGTTCGGCAGCGATGAGCAGCGCCGCCGCTGGCTACCCGGCCTGGCCTCGGGTGAACTGATCGGCTGTTTCGGCCTGACCGAACCCGACGGTGGCAGCGACCCCGGCGCGATGCGCACCCGCGCCCGCCGTGACGGGGATCACTGGGTGCTGGACGGGAATAAGATGTGGATCACCAATAGCCCCGAAGCGGACGTGGCCGTCGTGTGGGCCAAGGACGACGAGGGAACCGTGCGGGGATTCATCGTGCCGACCGACACGCCTGGTTTCAGCGCGCCGCCCATTCACCGCAAGATGAGCCTGCGGGCCAGCGTGACCGGCGAGATCAACCTGCAGGACTGCCGGATTCCGGCCGCGAACCTGCTGCCCGGCAGCTCGGGTCTGAAAAGCCCGCTGTCCTGCCTGACATCCGCCCGCTTCGGGATTGCCTGGGGCGCGATGGGCGCTCTCGAAGCGGTCTTGCAGGCTACCCTGGAGTACACTGGCACCCGCACGACGTTCGGAAAACCCATCGCGTCCCGTCAACTCGTGCAGGACAAACTGGTCCGCATGGCCACCGACCACAGTCTGGGTACATTACTGGCGTGGCGTCTGGGCACCCTGAAAGACGCCGGGCGCATGAACTTCGCGCAGGTCAGTTACGCCAAACGCAACAACGTCCGCGTGGCCCTGCAAGGCGCGCGACTGGCGCGTGAACTGCACGGCGGGAACGGCATCACCACCGAGTACCCGGTCATCCGGCACATGCTGAACCTCGAAACCGTCGATACGTACGAGGGCACGCACGACATTCACACCCTGATCGTGGGCCGTCACCTGACCGGCCAGGGCGCGCTGGAGTAAAACGGCCTCTGATTGAATGGGCTACAAAGTCCATTCAATCGGAATCCGTATCATACGGACTTCCGTTTGTTTCGCCGACAGGTCCGGAACATCACCGGATGGCCAGCTCCACGTCCGGAACCCGCCCTACTCCCACTCGCTTCGCTCGGATTGAATGGGCGGCAAGGACCATTCAATCGCAGTCCGTATCAGGTGTATTTCAGTGCTTCCATCAGTTCCTCTACGATCTCGACGCTGTCACCGCGCGTACTGGCGGTCGCCACATGCGCTTCCAGGTGCCCGCGCAGGACGACCTCACCCGCTCCGGACAGCGCGCCCTGCACCGCCTTGATCTGCCGTAGCACGTCCACGCAGTAGGCGTCCGGGTTGTCGAGCATGCGCACGATGGCGTCCAGATGTCCGCGCGCGATGTTCAGGCGGCGCGCAGCCCGCCTGCGGGCCTCTTCAGGCATGCACAGATGATCGGGACCGGTGTGGCAACTGGCCTGGGCGGCTTTCGCGGTCATGTCAGGCGGGGGCGGAAGTGGGAGCGGCGACCCGCGCCTCGTAGCCTTCCTCGACCACGGCGGCGATCAGGGCCTGCACGTCGGCGGGACCGGTGACGCTGGCGCGTCCGGCCGCGAGGTCCACACTGGCGCTCTGCACACCCGGAACCTGCTGGAGGGCTTCCTGGACGGCTTTCTGGCAGTGGCCGCAGGTCATTCCGCTGATCGTCAGTTCAGTCCTCATATGGGGATGGTACCCCCCCCCAGGGGGCCTGTCAATCCGAGCGGCTGACATGGCCTGCGCATGGGCCTGATCCTGACGGACGTGTGTTGCGTTGACCACCCGCCCACGCGCCGGAATCCCCACCTGACCCGCGCAGGGGGCGGCGCTCCCACTCGCAGTGCAGCTCGCCGATTTCGCTCGATTGGAACGCCGCCACCATGCCACCCGAGTCCCTCTCCGCACTTGTTTCGTGGGCTTGAAACGAGGTCGGGCGGGGCTTATCCTGTTCCTGTACCCCCCGGGGGAGGATTGGGCACGGGACAGTGCCGCTTCCCGCTGCCCGGCCTCACTGAATCCCGCCCGTCCACCACTGGAGCCCTGATGAGTCAGCCTGTCAAGTCCAACCCGCCGACCCCGGCCATGCCGATCCCCTCCATTCCAATACCGCCGTCCAGCGGCCTCCCGGCAGTGACGGCTGAATTCACGGTGCAGGGCATGACCTGCGCCAGCTGCTCGTCGCGGGTGGAACGCGGCCTGACGAAGGTCGGTGGTGTGCAGCAGGCCAGCGTGAACCTCGCGACCGAGCGGGCCAGCGTGACCTTCGACCCGTCACAGACCAGCCTGATGGACCTGACGGCCCGTGTCCGCGAGATCGGCTACGAGCCCCTGACGGCCACTGCCGACCTGAGTGTGCAGGGCATGACCTGCGCCGCCTGCGTGGGCCGGGTGGAACGCGCACTGAAGAAAGTGGACGGCGTGCTGGACGCCCAGGTGAACCTCGCCACGGAACGCGCCCACGTCACGTACCTGCCCGGCCGCGTGTCGGGCCGCGACCTGAACGCCGCCGTCACGCGGGCCGGGTACTCGGTCCTGACCGGCCTGAACAGCGGCGCGCCGTCCGCGCCGGACCGCGCCGCGCTGGAGCAGGCCGCCCGCGACGACCACGAACGCAGCCTTGAGCGCGACCTCCGTGTGAGCGCTGCCTTCGCCGTTCCGCTGCTGCTGCTGGCCATGCTGCCCATGATGTGGATGCCGCTGCACATGGCCCTGACCGGCCTGCTGGGCGAACGCGGCCTGAACGTGCTGATGCTGCTGCTGGCCACGCCCGTGCAGTTCGGTCCGGGTCGCCGGTTCCTGCGCCTCGGCTGGAACAGCCTGCGTCACGGCAGCCCTGATATGAACGCCCTGGTCATGATCGGCACGGGCGCCGCGTACCTGTACTCGCTGCTGGTCACGCTGGCCCCCGGCGTGTTCCCGGCCGGAACCGCGCACGTGTACTTCGAGGCGAGCGCTGTCGTCATCACCCTGATCCTGCTGGGCAAGGTCCTGGAGGCCCGCGCAAAGGGACGCAGCAGCGCCGCCATGACCACCCTGCTGCGCCTGCAACCGGGCGTTGCCCGCGTGGTCCGCGCCGGGCAGGAACTCGAGATTCCCACCGCCGACGTCCAGACCGGGGACGTGATTCAGGTCCGCCCGGGCGAGCGCGTCCCGGTGGACGGAGAGGTGCAGACCGGGGATTCCTGGGTGGACGAGAGCATGCTGACCGGCGAGAGCGTTCCCGTGCACAAGGGAGTGGGCGCGGCCGTGACCGGCGGCACCGTGAACGGCACCGGCGCGTTTACCTTCCGCGCCACACACGTCGGCGCAGACACTGCTCTGGCCCGCATCACCCGGCTGGTCGAGGACGCCCAGGCCAGCCGGCCGCCCATCCAGGGGCTCGCGGACCGCGTGGTCGCCGTGTTCGTGCCTGTCGTGCTGGTTATCGCGGCCCTGACGTTCCTGACCTGGCTGCTGCTGGGCGGCCCACAGGGGCTCAGTCACGCGCTGGTGAACACAGTCGCCGTTCTGATTATCGCCTGCCCCTGCGCCATGGGCCTCGCCACGCCCACCAGCGTGATGGTCGGCACGGGCCGCGCCGCCAGCCTGGGCGTGCTGTTCAAGAGCGGCGCGGCCCTGGAAGCCCTGCAACGCGCGGACGTGATCGCCCTCGACAAGACCGGGACCCTGACCCTGGGCCGCCCGGAACTCACGGACCTGATCCTGACCGGCCCGCACGAGGGTTCACCCCAGGACCCGCACGACGGGCCACAGGACCGCGCGGCCGTGTTGACCCTGATCGCCGCGGCGGAACGCGCCAGCGAGCACCCGGTCGCGCAGGCCATCGTATCGGCCGCCCGCGCCGAGGGCTTGACGCTACCGGAAGCCACGGCGTTCCAGGCCCTGCCCGGCGAGGGCATCGAGGCGACGGTGAACGGGCGGCGCGTGTGGGTCGGCAGTGACCGCCTGATGACCCGCCTGGGCCTGAACGTGGCCCCCCTGACCGCCCAGACCGACGCACTGGCCGACCTGGGCCGCACGCCTCTGTACGCCGCCGTGGACGGCCACATCGTGGCCGCGCTGGCCGTGGCGGACCCCATCAAGCCCGGCAGCCTGGAGGCCGTGCAGGCCATGCAGGCCAGTGGCCGCCAGGTCGTCATGATCACCGGCGATCACGCCCGCACCGCGCAGGCCGTCGCCCGGCAACTGGGCATCACGGACGTTCGCGCTGAAGTGCACCCCGCGCAGAAAAGCGCCGCCGTGAAGGAACTCCAGGCGGGCGGGCGGCACGTCGCGTTCGTGGGGGACGGCATCAACGACGCGCCGGCCCTGGCGCAGGCGGACGTGGGCGTCGCCATCGGCACCGGCACCGACGTGGCGGCCGAAACGGCCGGCGTGATCCTGATGTCCGGTGACCTGCGCGGCGTTCCGAACGCCGTCGCCCTGAGCCGCGCCACCCTCACCAACATTCGCGGCAACCTGTTCTGGGCCTTCGCGTACAACGTCCTGCTGATCCCGGTCGCGGCCGGTGTGCTCGAACCTGCCCTGGGCCTGCGCCTGAACCCGGTGCTGGCCGCCGCCGCCATGGGGCTGTCCAGCGTCTTCGTCCTGAGTAACGCCCTGCGCCTGCGCGGCTTCCGGCCCCCGTTGGCTGCCCCCCAGCTGACGGCCCCCCACTGACGTTCACGGGAAGCTCCTTGGCTGCTGCCTCGGGAGGCTGTCGGCCTGCCGCCCACTTCGCTCGACTCACCTCCGAGCAGCGCCCTCCTTCTTAACGAGAGCTTCATGGAGGGTCGTCTCACAGTGAAGGGCGGTCGGCGCGGACTAGAACGGAAGGCATGCAAAGCGTCAATCCGGCCACGGGCGAACCCTTCGCCACCCACGACGATCACACGGCCGCGCAGGTGCAGGCCGCCATCACGGCCGCTCACCAGGCCTACGGCGAGTACCGGCGCACCACCTTCGAGCAGCGCAGCGAGTGGATGAACGCCGCCGCCGCCATTCTCGAACGCCGTGTGGAGGAACTCGCGCTGCTCGCCACGCGCGAGATGGGCAAGACCCTGGAAGCCGCCCGGCAGGAAGTCCTCAAATGCGCCTCGGCCTGCCGGTACTACGCCGCGCACGCCGGGGCGTTCCTGGCCCCCGAACCCGTGAAGACCGAGGCGGACGAGGCCTACGTGACGTACCAGCCCCTGGGCGTGGTGCTGGCCGTCATGCCGTGGAATTTCCCGTACTGGCAGGCCTTCCGGTTCATCGCGCCGACCCTGATGGCCGGGAACACCGCGCTGCTCAAGCACGCCAGTAACGTGCCCGGCTGCGCCCTGGCCATTCAGGACGTGCTGCGAGAGGCGGGCTTCCCGGCGGGCGTGTTCACGACCCTGCTGATCGGCAGCCGTGACGTGCAGGCCGTGCTGCAAGACCCGCGCGTGACCGCCGTGAGCCTCACCGGTTCGGAAGGCGCCGGGCGGGCCGTGTCCGCCACCGCCGGGGGGGAACTCAAGCCCGCCGTGATGGAGCTGGGCGGCTCGGACCCGTTCATCGTGATGCCCAGCGCCGACATCGAACTCGCCGCTAAGACCGCCGTGACCGCCCGCACCATCAACAACGGTCAGAGCTGCATCGCCGCGAAACGCTTCATCGTGCACGCCGACGTGTACGACGCCTTCACAGACGCGTTCGTGGCAGGCCTGCGTGCCCTGAAGGTCGGCAACCCCGAACTGGAAGGCACCGACGTGGGTCCGCTCGCCACGCCGCAGATCCGCAGTGACCTGGACAGGCAGGTGCAGGACGCCGTGAGCAAGGGCGCGCGCGTCCGAACAGGCGGACAGGTGCCGGAAGGACAGGGCAACTACTACCCGGTCACGGCCCTCGATCATCTGACCCCCGACATGGACGTGTGGCTCGAAGAGACCTTCGGGCCAGTCGCTCTGATCTTCCGGGTGGACAGTATCGACGAGGCCGTCGAACTGGCCAACGCCACCACCTTCGGTCTGGGCAGCAGCGCCTGGACGAACGACGCGGACGAACGAGAGCGCTTCATCCGCGACCTGGAAGCCGGATCAGTGTTCATCAACTCGATGGTCGCCAGCGACCCGCGCCTCCCGTTCGGCGGCGTGAAGCACAGCGGCTTCGGCCGGGAACTCGGCCGCCACGGCATCCTGCAATTCGTGAACATCAAAACCGTGTCCATCGGCGCGCCCGACGGCGCCCACCGCAGCCAAACCGAGTAATCCAACCGGGCAACGCGCGACCGGCAGCCCGGAACTCCTCCTGCGCCGGATGACCAACATGGCGTTTCAGTGTGCCGCTGTCAGCACCGTTTCCCATCAGCCCAACCGACGCGTGCTGCTGGTGAAGCTCACAGCTGGCAACGATCCGCAGTGGGTGCAGCCCATCCTCGATCAGGTGCTGACCGTCTGGAAGCGGGACAGCCAGAATTGCGCCAGTCATTTCGCCCCGAAGATCCGCGCCGTCGCAGATGATACGGGTCGGTGACCACTGGAGGCAGCTCAAGCCAGGAGCGAGAGGGCCGGCAGCCCTGCTGGCGGAGAAGGCTGGGGCGACCCGGCCGCAGGAATCCGCTGGAGAGTGATACGGACTGCCGCTCCACTGCGCCACAGTCGGAAGGGCGCCGACTGCGGCTCCATACCGCGAAGGGGCGTCTGCCCTTCCTCCTCGCGTCCGCTCGGATTGACGCAGAAGTGCACCGAATCAATCCGAATCCGTATCACTGAACCAATCGGGTCCCGTCAGCATTTCTCCCGGAAGAGCGGTCCTCGCAGCTGGCGAGGCGGTTCAGTGTAGATCGACCGTGATGTTGACCAGTCCTGCATGCTTCCGGATGTCGGGGCGGCTTTCGTATTCTTCGAGGCTGGCCAGCACGTACACCACGCCAAAGACCCAGCGGGTCCCTTTCCACTTGAAGGACTTCGAAGTCACGCCGTAATCCTCACGCCAGCCCGTCAGGCCGTTCAGGTTTCCGTTGGCATCCAGAATTTCCTGCATTCTGGCGGCCTTGAGGTCGGTCACGTAACACGGTGTGTCGGCCGTCACCTGTGGAAGATCCCCGCACTCGACCTTCCTGAGTTGCAGGGCCTGTTCCGCGAATGCCTGCATCTCGCTGTACACCTTCAACCGTTCAGCAGCGTCCATCTGTGGACTCCTCTCCACGCAGCCTGTGAGCGCCGCGGCTATGAACAGGGCAGCGGCCATGTGGAACCGACGTGATTTCATTTCACACCGTCCGCGCCGGGATGCCAGTACCTCCAGCGGGTCGGGAGGGCAACTGCCAGAGCCTGTCGTTCGTTCACTTCAGTAGGACGGGGAATATCGAACGCCGCCTGGGTCATGCCCAGAGCCCCCAGATCATCGCGGTCGAGCATCCCGAAGAATTTTACGTCTTCCATCGTCAGGATGATCGACTCGGTTTCCAGAATTTTCTTCTGCAGGGACCACATGCGGATTCCGATTGATGCACTGCAGTTCTGAATCCATCCGAGCGGACGCGAGGAGGAAGGGCAGACGCCCCTTCGCGGTATGGAGCGGCAGTCCGTATCACTCCATGCCTTGCTGTCCTTTGCGCTCAGACCCGCTCCGCCCGGATGAGACAGTTTTTGCAAGCCGTTTTATCCGGGTCGGGATCAGTGGCGCCGCAACTCGCTGCTCAGACGCTCGCGCAGGCGGGCGTACACCTCACGCGCCACCTGATCCAGGTCCACGGACGGCGCTCCCTGGGCGCGCCGCCCCACTGGAGGGGCGCCCGCCTGCGTGTCTCTGGCTTCCTGGGGCTTCGCCCGGTCGGTGGCCGCCGCGTTCACCACGTTGCCCAGTCCGCCCGGCCCCGCCAGTCCCCCGCTCTGCAACCCCAGCCCCGGCAGGAGCGCCCGCCGGTCCTCGGACGCAGGCGGCAACTGGAATTCACGTGTCGGCGTCACCTCCCCCCATGGTGAACGATCCGGGCGGTCCCCCTGACCCGGCCCGGATGGGACGGTTTCCCACGGCAGCGGTTCCCATGGGGCTGGCAGGCCCGGTAGGCGGCGGGTGGGCGTGGAGCGGCTGGAGCCGTCGGGCCCGTGAACGCTGGCGTGCTCGGTCGCGAGCGCCACGGCCTCCTCGGCGCTGCCGTCCGGTCTGGCCGGTGCGCGGCGCAGCACGTCCGGCACGAACCCGGCCGTTTTCTGACGGAGCGCGTGCGTGAACTCGTGCGCCGCGAGGGCCCGCCCCGCCCCGGAATCCAGCGGTGTATCCGGCGACAGGAACACCGTGCGCCCCACCGTCAGCGCGTCGGCCTGCGCTGCCTGAAGAGCACCGGTCACACCTGCGTTCCGGATGACCCGCACGTCCGCCACCGAGGTACCCATCAGCCGCGCCAGGGACGCCTGCGCGCCCGGCGCCAGCGGCTGTCCGTGCCCGTCCTGGCGCACGGCCGCCTGCAGGGCGCGCAGCACCTGCGATTGCGGCCCGTTCAGTCCCGGCCCCTGCGGCGCACCGGCCAGCGGCACACCGAGCGGCGTGACCGCCTGCACACCCGGCACGACCGGAAGCCCGGCGACCGGATCTGACGCGGCGGGCGCAAGGGTCTGCGCGCCCGGCAGGACTGCCTGCGGCGCGGCTGGCCCCACGACCGGCACGACCCCCGCAACGAGTCCTGGCACCGCCACCCGTATCTGCGGACCACCTCCGAACAGTGACGGAAGCGCCGCGCGCACCATATCGTCCCACAGGGCGGGCGATCCCACCGCCGCCGGGGCGGGCGCGGTAACCGTCTCCGGGAGCGGCAGGTGTGACCCGCCGACCGGCAGAACGGATGACGGCCCCACGCCCGGCGGGAACTCCGGCCGGGGACCGGAAACGGGGAGTGGTGCGGGCGTGGGTTGGGGGCCCGGTCGGGTGAGCAGTTCAGACACGGGCACTGGTGGTGTGGGCAATGGTATAGATGCGGGCACCGGTACAGGCACCAGTGCGCTGAGTCCGGTCGGAGACGTGGCCCCGTCCGGCTGCAATCCGGCCCACCCCGGTCCCTCCAGCACGCCTTCCAGGCTGGTCTCGCCGGGCCAGAACGCCTCAGCGGCTGCGGGTCGCTCCGGTAACGCGGTGGCCGGGAACCATGACGGCGCGACCGGCACCAGCGGCGCGAACTCGCCCGGTCCGGACGCGGCGCGCGCCGGAACTGGCCTGCCCGAGACGCCCGCCGTGCCGCTACCGGGCGCCTTTGCTACAGCCGGACCCTGGTGTGGCGGCACCGCGACCGCGAGCGGCTGACCAGGCGCCGGTACGGCCATCACGGGCCACGCCTCCGGACGGAGTGGACCGGTCGCCTGGACCGGTAGCGTCACCACCGGCGGCAGGGGCAGGACCGGGGTCGGCACTGGGAGTTCCAGTGCTGGGATGGTCGGTGCCGGCCGAGGCTCGACCGGACGCGCGGGCGCCGCCACCACGGGCAGGTCGGGCACGGGCACCTCCATGGCGGGCGTCCCAGACCTCACGGGTACGGGCTGCTTCATGAAGGTCGGGCGAAGTTGCGGTGGCGCCTCCGGCTGGGGCCGCCACACCGCCCCCGGGGGGGCAGGGAAGGGCGCCGAAAACGGCTGGGCAGACAGGCTGCCCGGGGGTGGAACCGGACGCACCGGATCGCTCCCGGCAGCGACCTCGACCGGTGAGACCGGACGCGGTGGCAACTGCGCAGATCGCGTCAGGGCTGCCGGTGCAGCGGCCAGCAGAGAGGGGGCAGGCGGGGTCGGCTGAGTGCCCATCGGTCCGGTAGTGTCCTCTGTGGCGGGGCGGGACGCAGCGGAGGTCGGAAGCGCCGGTGCTGCCCCGACCGGTCCCGGCGCTTGCGGCTGCCCATCCGTCCCGGCCGGCTGCCCATCCGTCCCGGCCGGCTGCCCATCCGTCCCGGCCGGCTGCGCGCCGGGAGCCGCGGCCACCGCCCGGGTCGGCGTCAGCTCTACTGGCACACCTTCATCCGGCAGGGCTTCCCGCTGGTACGGCGAGGGGAGAGCGGGCGGAGCCTGCACGCCACCTGGCCCAGGAGCCGCCTTCACGGGCGGGCGGGCCTCCTGCTGCGCTGACTGCCCCCCCGGCGCCCCCAAAAGCTCCGGGGTTCTTACGGCGGGCGCCTGAACGGGGAACGTGGCGGGTCCCGGTGCGGGCGCGCCGAGCCTGAGCGCGCCGCGAACCGGTGACGCTGCGCCGCGACCATCCGGGATAGGCTGATCAGCCCCTCCCTCTCGGGGCGCATTCAGGAGCACGGGCGCGGTATTCACGAGGGCAGTGTTCAGGAGAGCAGTGTTCAGAAGAGTGGCGTTCAGGAGAGCCGTTGCCTCACCGGGCCTGACTGGCACCGGGGGCATCTGGAGTGAGGCCGTCACGAGCGGGGATTCCAGAGCACTCCATGCGGGCGCAGGAGGGACCGCTCCAGGCATGACTGGTGACGGTGGGAGTGATGGCTGGGCCTGCAGTTGTGGTCCCGAGGGCACCGGGGCAGGCGTTGGGTGGACCAGGTGAGACGCGGCGCCCTCGGGAACCCGGTCCGGTGGTCCGGCCGTCGTGGGCGGCTGAACAGGACCGTCCGCTGCCGCAGCTTCCTTCCGGGGAGAGCGCAGGGCGGCGCTGAGCTGATCCGGCACGTGGGCCGGCTGATCCTCCGCCAGCCCGTCATCCAGCGAGCGATCTGGCAAGGCCTCTTGCGCTGCGGGTGCCGGTGCTGATAGTGGTGGTGGGGCTGATAGCGGTGTCGGGACTGATGGTGGTGCCGGGGCTAGCGGCGCGGACGGTTCGAGAGGCGCGGCCGACTCTATGGGTACCGGCTCCACGGGTACCGGAAATTCCTCGGCTGCTGGTGATTCTAAGGACGCTGGCGGCGTGTGCGTGAGAGGCTGGCTGGCCCGCACGTCATCCCACACAGCCCCCTCCTGCGGCGCGAGCGGCGGGGTCCCGGTGACTGGCAGACTGGTCGTCTCGGGCCTGCCTTGCGCCTCAACCGGGCCGGGCTGAAGCGGGCCGGGTTGGACTGGCCAGGGGGCCAACGGCTCTGCGCGGTCCGTGGGCCGGTCCCCGCGAGGCAGTGGCGCAGGTACGACGGGCAGGACGGCGTCCGCCGATGATGGGTGCGGCCGCATGGACGGCGATGTGACGCCTGGAAGTACACCCTGCGGCGGCGCGGCAGTCGGCGCGGCGGGATGATCGTCAGCCTGTTCTGTCACATGGTCGTCGGGTTTCCCAGTCATCAGCGGGTCGGCCGTACGCTCCGCGTGCAGGAGTCCGGGAGACCCCAGATCGGGCAGCACCACCTCGGGGGTGGGGATCACCGGTGTGGGTCGCGGTTCCGCTGGACGCACCGGCACCGGCACTCGCACAGGCACAGTCAGCGGCGCCGGTGGGGTCTCCAGTTGTGAAGTGCGGTCTCCTGGGGCGGGCCGCGCGGCAGAACCGGGCCGGGGGTCTGGTCCGACTGGAGCGGCCGTCCGGGAAGACACGCGGGTCGGCCCCTCGGTCGGCGCCGCGTTCGCGTCCGACTCTGCCAGGGCGGGTGAGACTACCGGGGTGGTCGGCTGCGCCGTCTGGTCGGATTCCGCTGACGCGACCACGCGCGGCAGAATCACCGGTACAGACGGTGTCACGGCCGACTCGCGGCTGACGGCCGCTGCGGCAGTCCCGGCTGCGTTGGGTTCGGCTGCGTTGGGTTCGGCTGGGATAGGTTCGCTTGCGTTCGGTTCAGCTGGAGCGTCGGCCAGCGGCCAGTCGGTGTCGGGGCGCAGGGCTGACGGCGCGTCCGGCTCACCTGCCGGTACCGTGAATCCGTCTGGCTTTACCGGCGCTGGTCCGGGCTGGTCGGTAGGCTCGACTGTCGGCCCGTCAGGAAACGGTCCGTCTGCTGCGCGGCGCTGCACGCCCGTGGGAATACGGTCCGGGCCAGGGCGTTCCGAGTCAGCCTGTCCTGGGACCGGAGTCGGCGTCATGGGCATTGAGGCGACCCTGTCCGTGTCCCCACCGGCGTCCCTCCCCGCGTCGGTCTGGTGCGCGGGAGATTGCGGCCGTTCGGGGGCGCCGGTCGGTGGGCCTCCGGTGCGCGCCCGGCCCGCTGTGTCCGGTTCCTCGTCCGGGTCGGCCGGACCGCTGTCCGGGCTGCGGCGGTCCGCGTTGCGGCCACTGCGACTGGCCCGTGCTCGCAGTCGCGGCGTCACGCTTCCCCGCGTGCCCGGCTGATCGGCGCGGGGCGGCGCAGCGCGGTCCACGGCCGCGTCCGCGTCCAGTCCGGCCGGGGGCAGGGACACGTTGCGTTCCGGGTGGTGATCCTGCCAGGTGTGCAGCTGCCCCACGCCCAGTGTGGAGGCCTCCACCTCTCCCTTCTCCTCCAGTTCCGCAAAGCGGTTCAGGCGCGCCAGGATGTTCTGGGAGACCTCCTGAGGAATGGGGGGCGCAGGCTTGACCTCCTCCTCGGCGACCGGCGCGGCGATGGGCGCCACCTGCGGACGCGGACGGCGCGGCAGACGCACCGGGATGTCGTTGTTCCCGGACCGCAGCAGTTGTTCCAGGTCACGGCGCTCCTGTTCCTGCCGCTCACGTACGTCCGGCGGCAGGGGTTCCGGGAAGACCAGGGCCGGTTCGTCCCCGTCAGGGTCGGTATCGGGTGCGGGCCCGTCGGAACCGGCCGCAGGCCCGGTCGGGCGGACGACACCTGCCGGAGCGGACTGCGGGGGCCGCTCCGGCGAGGCGGGGGCCGACGTGGGAGCGCCCGGGAGGCCTGCTTCAGCCGGGACCACCGGCACGTCAGACGTCCGGGCCGTTCCCTCGGGTGGAGTGGGCGCCGTCTGGGCTGGTTCCCTCACCTTCACCGGGGCGCGGGTGGGTTCCACGACCGGGACTTCCTGTCCGGCGGGCGCAGTCGAGGTGGGGGCAGCAGAGGCAGGCGCAGTAGAACTGGGCCTGGAAGGAACAGCGCGCTCAGCCTGCTCAGCGGGCGCAGTCTGCGGCAGCCGGGTAGGCACGGGTTCCGGTGCTGCTTGCCGTGCGAATGGAGGGGTGGGCGCCGTGACGTCTTCCCGGCGTCCAGGCCCGTCTGTAGGACCCTCTGTCGGCGGGGTGTTCAGGGCCATGGTTTCCATGAATGACGCGGGCCGCAGCGGGGAGGGACGGTCCGTGTCCTCCCCGGAGGGCGCAGCGCTCACGGGCGCCGGTTCCGGCGGTAGGAGGCCCAGTGGCGGGTGCGCGCTCAGGCCAGCCGCCAGGGCCTCCTGCACGTCGCCGTAGGGATCGTTCATCAGGGGCGCGGGCAGGCTGACCGGTGGTCCGGAAGGCACACTGGGCTGGGCCGACGGGCTGACCTGGGCCGCCGGGCCGGACAGTGGAGCGGGTTGGCGGTTCTCCTCCGTCAGAGGGATCACGTCCGGACTGACCTGAGCATTCCATCCGGGCAGGGCCTCTGGCAGCCGGTCCGTCGAGTCGTCCGCTGCGGTGGGCCGGGCCGGCGTCGAGAGCAGCCGGGCCTTCACGCGGCGCGGGCCGCTGCGCTTGACCGTCACCCCGCCCCCGAAGTCAGCGCTCCCGGAGTCAGGACCACCCGACAGAGGACCACCGGTCCGTGATGACAGGACCGGCAACCAGGGGCTCAGGGGCGTGGGCACGGTGGAAATCGCCGCGAGGGCCGCGTCACTCCGGGGATGGTCGCGCTGGGTAACGGCCATCTGCGAGGCGTGTTTCAGGCGGCGCAGCCGCTCGTCGAAGATACTCACAGGACTCCTTTGAGGCGCCGGGCAGGGGCCGGGCCGCTGGTCGGGTCGCAATTCTGGCCGACACGTCTGCGCGACCTGTGGGACCGGGTAAAGCGGGGAGCGGCGAACTGGGCGGAACTTAGCGGCTGAGTTGCAGGAAGCCGGAGTGGGCCAGTTCCAGGGATTCGACGGCGACGGCGTCGCCGTTTCCGTTGAAGGTCGGGCCGCTCCACTTGACCGGGTACGCCTGCAGCAGCTCGAAGCGCATGCGGACCTGCGGATCAGCGGTTCTGAGGTAATGGTTGCTGCTGTCCCGGACGCTGGTGGGATGATCGTACACGGTGATGGTGATGTTGCGCACGTCCAGGTAGCCCTGCACGACGTTCAGGTGCCATTCGAGCAGTTCGTTCCCGGCGACCATGCCACGCTTGAGGATCAGGTTCCCCACACGCGAGCGAACGGGCAGGCGCAGCACGCGGTCGTTCACGCCGCCCTCCATGAAGTCCATGGTCTCGGTCTCGACCTGCAGGCCGCTGACTTCACTGAACGCGGCGTGCTCCAGGCCGTCGATAGACACCTGGTAGCGGTGGTTGCTCAGAACGTGCACCGACGTCTGCTGCGGCGTGACGTTCCGGAACTGGGTGGCCTGCGTCATGGTGCGTTCGGACGGCGCGACCGGGCGCGGCTGGAAGGTCTGCCCGGCCAGGGGGCGCAGGTCGGCCCCGGCGCTGAAGTTGATCTGTCCCAGCGGCCCGAGGCTGAGGGAAGCCGTCACGCGGGGTCGGCCGCCATTGAAACTGAAGTTGGATCGGAAGGTCATGGCCACTCTCCTGTGGGCGGGTACCGGTCGGCGGCGTTCAACCGCGGCCGGTGCGGCGGGTCAGGTCCAGGCGCAGGTCGTCCAGCATCAGCTGGTACACGCGGCGGGCCACCTCGTCCAGATCGATGGTGACGGCGCTCTGAGCGCGCGCGCCGACCGGAACGGCAGCGCCCGCCGCGCTGGATGGGCGTGGCGGTGCGGCCGGGCGGAGTGGGTGGGTCACGCCGGGTTGCCGGCGCCGGTCAGGTCACTGCCCAGGTCCAGTTCCAGAATCGCTCCGCAGTGCGGGCATTCCGTTTCGATCTGGCCGCTCATGAATTCGGGCGCACCCTGCGGCGCGCCGGGTGCGCTACTCAGGGGGCTGGTGAACTGGGGCTGCGTGAAGGCGGGGGCGGGAGTGGGCGCGGCGTTCATCTGCGCGTACAGCGTCTGCAGGTACGCGAAGTCGGCGGCGGGCAGGACAGCCAGCACGTCGGGCGTCACGGGCGCGAACGGCCCGAGGCGCGTGATGACCCGGGAGAGCAGCAGCAGCGGGTAGTAAGCCTCGTTGCGCTGCACGCGCGGGTCGCCTAGCGGCTCGATCTCGTCGAGTGCCGTGGCCAGGCGCATCACGCCGCCGCGGTGAATCTGCCCGTCGGACGTGTGCAGTCCGGCGGGCAGCATGAAAGACAGTTCGTTCACGCGTCAGTCCGGGTCACGGGTGCTTAGCCGCCCGCGGGGACGCGCTTGTAGCCCTCGTGAGTGATGGTCAGTTCTTCGATGGCGACCTCGTTGCTCTTGGCGTCGTAGGTGGGGCCATTCAGTTTGCTGGGCCAGGCGCGCTCGAAGGTCCAGGCGGCGACCGGCTCGCCTTTCTGGTTGTGCAGGGTGATGGTGCCGCTGCGCCGGGCTTCGTCCATGTTGCCTTCCTCGACCTGCTGGCGCCACACCCACATGTCCATGTCGTTGGTGATGCCGCGCTTGAGGACGATGTCGTTGTACTTCATGGTGCCGGGTTCGCGGATCAGGACGGCGCGGCCCTTGGCATCGGTGGCGCGGTACTCGACGACCTGACTTTCGCTGCCCAGGCCGCTGCACTCGCGGAAGGCGCCGACGACCTTGTTATCGAACTGAACGCTGAAGTAGGCGGCAACGAGGGGGTCCTTGCGGGTGGGTGCGGTCATATGAATACCTCCAGTGAAAGAGCGGGGAGCAGGGGAAGGCGGGCGTTGGGATGGGGGACACAGGGCGTGCCCCGGGAGTCAGGGGGTGTGGAGGCGCGGCGCGGTGTTGTGCGCGGCTGTTACTGTCCGCCGCCGGCGTACTGGCTGAAGCGGAACACGATGAATTCGGCGGGTTTCACGGGCGCCAGGCCGATTTCGACCTGCAAGACGCCACGGTCGCGGATCTCGTCGGGATTCAGTTCGGCGTCGCACTTCACGTAGAAGGCCTCGCGGGTGGTGTTGCCGAACAGGGCGCCGTCACGCCAGACGCTGGTCAGGAAGGAGTTGATGTCGCGGCGGATGCGGAACCACAGGTTCTCGTCGTTGGGTTCGAAGACCGCCCACTGGGTGCCGCGTTCGATGCTCTTCTCGACGTAGTTGAACAGGCGCCTGACCGGCACGTAGCGCCACTGGACGTTGCTGGACAGGGTCCGGGCGCCCCAGACACGCACGCCCATGCCGGGGAATTCACGGATGCAGTTCACGCCGATGGGGTTCAGGATGTCCTGCTCACTCTTGGTGATCTGCAGGGCCGGCCCGATAATGCCGCGCAGGACCTCGTTGGCGGGGGCCTTGTGCACGCCGCGTTCCACGTCGCTGCGGGCGTAGATGCCGGCCACGAAGCCGCTGGGCGGGACCATCATGGGGTTGCCGTCGGGGCCTTCGATCTTGACCCAGGGGTAGTACATGGCCGCGTAACTGGAGTCGAAGTTCGTGTCGACGTTGCGCCACTGCACCGCCTGCTGGGGGGTCAGGTCCGGCGGCGTGTCAAGCAGCGCGATGCGGTTGGCGTTGCGTTCACAGTGGTCGATCAGAGCGCGCTGCACGGCTTTCACGCCGTCCGCGCCGATCATGCCGGCCTGGTAGGCGCTCATCAGGTCCGGTACGGCGATCATGCTGACTTCCTCGGCGATTTCGAGACTCTCGATCCCGCTGCGGCTGTCCACGCTGCCCACGAAGTCCTGGCCCTTGAGTTCGCGGCCCTCCTCGATCACGTTGCTGTGGGCCTGCAGGACGTAACTGCCGACCTCGGGTGCACGTTCCACGAGGGGGCCGGTGGAGCTGGCTTCCTCGATGATGATCAGGGTGCTTTCCTTGTTGATGACGTCCGCGACGCTGCGGCTGTGCTTCTTGCCGATCGAGACGTTCGGGAAGGTTTCGGTCACGTCGTTGCGGGTGACGCGCAGCGTGAACAGGCCGTCGCTGCCCTCGTCGGGACCGGCGGGGCCGCCGTCGGCCGGTTTGCCGTCCTTGCCCTTGGGGGCCTGGTCGGGTTTGACGGGATCGGGGGCCAGGACCTCGATCTGAATGTCGCTCTGGCGGCTGTCGCGGGCGACGATGCTGAGGCTGGGCACGGCCTTGCTGGCGCGGCTGGGCAGTTGCAGCGGCCGGGCGGCCTCGACGGTGCGTGCGCCCTTGGCGTCCGACTGGTTAGGCACGAGGCGCACGACGTAGCAGCGCGTACCGCCGTTGTTGAAGTAGGCGTACACGGACTGCGCGAGGTAGGCACCTTCCATGAAGGGGTCGCGCTCGCCGCCAGCGGTCACGGTTCCGAAGATTTCCTTGAATTTCTGCCAGTTGGCCACGAACACCGGGGTGTTGGCGGGGCCGTTCGGCGCGAAGCCCACGAAAGCGGCGGTGGTGGTGCTGACACCCTCGATGGGGCGGGGACCGCTCTGGGTTTCTTCGACGTAGACGCCTGGGGACAGGTATTCGGCCATTCAGTTCCTCCGGATAGACAGCAGGGTTGAGGTGGGCGCGCCGGGTCTGGCGGCACCCTCGGGTTGTGAGATACCCAACATCGCAGACTGCCCGCACCGACTCAAGCGAACTTGAGCAGACACAGGCGGAGGGGCCGTCCTATACTGACCAGTCATTGATTCAGAGTCGAGGCCGAAACTTGAAGAATAGTGTTGCAGAACAAAAAATTTCAGTGCAAAACTCCACAGGCTGCCCACTGGGGGGGGCCGGCGAGAGGCTACCGGACTCGCTGTTTCCAGGCCGGTGCGGGCAGGGGTTGGGCCCGTGATCGACGAGGTCCAGCAGTCCCTGAAGGAGCTTGTCTATACCGAGGCGTCCCTGCCGCGTGACGCGCTCGACATCCGTTTCGCGGCCCCCACACCGTCCTGGGTGTCGGGCCTGACACGCCCCACCCTGAACTTCTTCATGCACGACCTGCGCGAGAACGCCTCGCTGCGGTCCATGGAATTCACGAACGGTCACAGCGGTCTGGGCGTGACCCGCACCCTGGCCCCGCGCCGCATGGACCTGCGTTTTCTGGTCACGGTGTTCTTCAAGGCGCAACTGGACGAACTGGGCCGCGACGAGTGGCAGGTGCTGTGGCGCGTGCTGGCCGCCCTGATGCGCCAGGACGAATGGGAGGACCGCTACCTGCCGGCCGCCGCCCGTGACACGGGACTGGGCATCCTGGGCCTGATCACGCCCGGTGACGCCAGCGGCGGTGTGTTCAGCAGTCTGGGACAGACCGTCCGGCCCCACCTGAACTACACGGTGACGGTCCCGCTCGATCTGGGCGTCACGACCCGCTCCCCGATGGTCCTGGAACGCGACCTGAGTTTCCGCGCGCAGGCCACACCCGGCGAGCAACCTCCCGTCTCCCGCCGCGTACGGAGCAGCTGGCAGCTGCTGGATGAACTCGGGCAGCCCATCGCGGACGCCCTGGTACGCAGCGAGGGCAGCGGCGACGGCAGTGGCGCGCGCGCCTTCAGTGACGAGGCGGGCGTCGTGCACCTGAACGCCAGCCGCAGCGAGGTCCGCTTCCTGAAGGTCCTGACCCTCGACGGCCGCGCGCTTCGGCTGCCGGCGCACGACGCCCCGCCTGCGCATGATCCCGCCGGTCCGGGTACCGCCGGGCTGAATTCCGCTGGGCCGCGCGCCCTGCCCGCCGACGCCCCCGGCGGTCCGGTGAGCCGATGAGCAGGAAGTGCCCGGGCGCAAGCCAGGCGCAATGTCGCCCACGGACTGGCCCGCCGTGAGCTTCAGTGCCGCCGATCCCACCTGGCCTGACCCGGCCTCCGCCCTTCCCGGTTCCGCTCTCAACTGGCCCGCCCTGCGCCGCGCGCAGGACACAGGAGGCCCCCGGTGACCCAGTCCAGACTTCCCACCCAGCCTGCCTCGCCGTCGGCCCCTTCCCAGGTGCCCCGCCCAGGGGGACAGGTGCAGGCCGCGCAGACCAGCGTCGCGCGGGCCGCCAACCCCGGTCGCGACCGGGCCGACGTGCTGGGAACCGGCGTGGCCTTCCCGATCGGCGTGAACCCGCGCGGACAGCTGGCCATGGTGTCCGGCGAGCGGGCCGTGACCCAGGCGATCCTGAGCCTGCTGATGACCGCGCGCGGCCAGCGGGTCATGCGCCCCGAGTACGGCTGCCGCATTCACGAACTGGTGTTCGCGCCCGGCGACGCCACCACCCTGGGCCTCGCGTCCTACTACGTCGACGAGGCCCTGCGGACCTGGGAGCCCCGCATCGAGGTCGATCAGGTCGAAGCGCAACTGGACGCGCAGGACACCGCCCGCATCGTCGTGGATATCCGCTACCGCCTGAAAGACAACCCGGAGCCCCGCTCGCTGGTCTTCCCGTTCTACCGCTCGCTGTAACCCCCGCTCCCCAGGCCCCGCCCTACTGCACCCGACCCAACCGACCCCGAACCAACCGGGCCGCCGCGCCCGCCTCAACTTTCCTCACCCTGGAGACCCCGCCGTGCCCTTACCGACCGTGAACCTCGACGACCGACGCTTCGACGACATTCTCGACGAGGCGCGCCGGCTGATTCCGCAGTACTGCCCGGAATGGACCGACCACAACGCCAGCGACCCCGGTATCGCCATCATCGAGATCTTCGCCTGGATGACCGACCTGCTGCTCTACCGCGTCAATCAGGTGCCGGATAAACTCCTGATCGCGTTCCTGGACATGATCGGTGTGCAACTCGCCCCGCCCCGCGCGGCCGTCGCGCCCGTCACGTTCTACCTCAGCGCCCCGCAGGACACGCCGCTGGCCATCGCGGCCGGGACCGAGGTCGCCACGCTGCGGACCGAGGTGAACGAGGCGATCGTGTTCTCCACCGACCGCGGCGGCGTGGTCCGCCCGCCCACCCTGCTGGGTCTGTTCAGCGCGAACACCCTGGCGCAGGTGCGGATGGACAGTGACGGACTGACCGGCGCGGATGGAGGCGTCACCGCCGGGACCGGTCCGGGCGGCGCGGGCACCCGGCATGACCTGGCGCAACTGGGCCTGCCGGGGCACCGGTTTCCGATCTTCCAGCCGGAACCGCGTCCCGGTGACGCGCTGTTCGTGCAGCTGGCCGGGGATCACAGTGACCACGTGCTGGCCCTGACCTTCGGCGTGGAACTCGCGGGCGGGGCGGGCGTGAACCCCAACCATCCGCCGTACGTGTGGGAGGCGTGGCAGGGCGGCGTGGGCCGCTGGGCGACGTGCGAGGTCGAGTACGACGGCACCCAGGCCTTCAACGTGAGCGGCGAACTGATTCTGCGGCTGCCTGCCATGCGTGAGGGCGTGTTCTTCGACACCAGCGGCTACTGGCTGCGCTGCCGCCTGACGAACGAACAGATGCACGCCGGGTACAAGGTCAGCCCGGACCTTGAAACCTTGCAGATCGACGCCCGCGGCGTCACGGTGCCTGCCCGGCACGCGACCATCGTGCGCAGCGAACTGCTGGGGCAGAGCAGCGGCGTGCCGGGCGGGCGGTTCCGGCTGCTGCACGGCCCGGTCCTGAACCTCGACCCGGAACGCGACGTGATCGAGGTCATGACACCGGAAGGCGACGCGCACCTGTACGCTCCGGTCACGGACTTCTCGGCGTCCACGCCGGACGACCGGCACTTCACGCTCGACACGGGCAGCGGCGAGGTGTCCTTCGGTCCCAGCATTCTGCAACCCGACGGCAGCGTGTACCGCTTCGGCGCGGTGCCGGCGCAGGACGCCACGGTCCGCATGCGCCGCTACCAGTACGGCGGCGGGGCCAGCGGTAACGTCCCGGCCCGCACGTTGACCGTCCTGAAAAGCAGCATTCCGTACGTGGCCCGCGTGACCAACCACGCCCCGGCCGCCGGGGGCCGCAACGGGCAACTGCTCGAGGACGCCATTCAGCGCGTGCCGACGCTGCTGCACACCCGCACCCGCGCCGTCACCGCCGACGATTACGAGCACCTGGCGGCGCAGGTTCCGGGCGTCGCCCGCGCGCGCAGCGTCACGCCGAACATGGCCACGCCCGGACAGACCTACCCGGGTCAGTTGCGCGCCCTGAACGTTCCGCCTGGACAGGTGACACTGGCCATCCTGCCCAGCGTGTCCTTCGAGGATCAGATCGTGCGCGGCGACGACAGCGCCGACCCCTTCGCGCCGCTGACCGGACGGATCGCGCCGGAACGCCTGACCCTGAGCGCCGAACTGAGAAGCGCCGTGCAGGAGGACCTGGACCTGCGCCGCCCGGTCGGCACGACCCTGGACCTGCGCGCCCCGCAGTACGTGTGGGTCAGCGTGACCGCCACCATCCGCGCGTACGCCGGGGCCAGCCGCCCCGCCCGTGAGGACGTGCGCCGCCGCGCCACCCAGGCGCTGTACGGGTACCTGAACCCCTACACGGGCGGCCCGGACGGGCGCGGCTGGCCGTTCGGGCGGACCCTGAGCCTCAGCGAACTGTACGGCCTGCTGCGCGGCGTGAGCGGCGTGGAAGTCGCCGAGGACGTGCAGGTCGTGCTGACCGAACCCGGCCAGCCTCAGCAGCGGGAAACCATCACCGGTAGCCTGCCGCTGCCCCCGCAGGCGCTGATCGTGTCGGACGTTCACCACGTGCGGGTGGATCACTGATGCCGCAACTTCAGGTCCGGCAGCGCGGGGACGTGCTGCGCACCCTGAACCTCGGGATGCGCCAGCTGTCCATCGGCAGAACGCCCGACAACGGCCTGCCGCTGCGGGACCCGTCTGTGGCCGTGCGGCACGCCGAGATCAGCGTGGAGGGCGGCGCGCTGCTGCTAACCGATCTGACCGGCGGCGAGGCCTCCACCTTCGTGAACGGGCACCGCCTGACCCCCCACCAGCCCTGGCGTCTGGAGCACGGCGACGAGATCCAGATCGGGCCGTTCACGGTCGCGTTCCTCAGCGAGTCGGCCGCCTTGCCCCCCGAGGCCCCACAGGGACGCACCGACGTGCAGGGCACCCTGGCCGCCCACCCGGCCCGGCCTCCCATCCCGACCTTTCCGGCCCCGCGGCCCCCCCTGGGCGGCCCGGCGCTGTACACGTCGTTCCTGCCGCCTTACTTTCAGGAATCCGAGTTCCTGGGCCGCTTCCTGAAAATCCTGGAGAGCGTCTGGGAGCCCATGCAGCGCCGCCAGGACAGCGTGGACCTGCACTTTGATCCGCGCGTATCGCCGCCGCAACTGCTCGGCTGGATGGCCGGGTGGCTGGGCGTGCCCCTGGACCCGCACTGGCCCGAGGCCCGGCAGCGGGCGTGGCTGCGCGAGGCGGTCACGCTGTACCGCTGGCGCGGCACCCGCTACGGCCTGAGCCGCGCCCTGGAGACCGTGTTCGGCCTGACGCCTGTGCTGAGCGAGGACTCCGCGCAGCCGCACACGCTGCGCGTCACGCTGCTCGACTCGCTGGACGGCGACGACACCGCCAGCCGCGAGACCATCACCGCCTTCGTGCAGCGTCACGCCCCGGCGCACACGCAGGTCACGGTAGAATTCGTGGACACGCCCCCAGCCCAGAGCGCAGCCCTAGACCAGAGACCCGCCCCAGACCAGACCCCAGACCAGACCCCAGCCCCCACCACTCCGCCACCCTCGCCCAGTGGGCCGGGCGGCCCGCAGGCAGGTGCCGCATGACCGACCGCATCTTCCACCACTACCAGTTAGGACGGCTGCTCGGGGGCGGCTGGCTCGGGCCGGTCCACGCGGCCGCCGACCTCGACGAGAACCGCGAGGTCGCCCTGCGCGTTCTGGACGACGCCAGCAGCGGTCAGTCCTTCCTGATCATGCAGCTTGAGCGGCTGCTGCTGAAAGTCGGCTCATTGCGCCACCCGAACATCCTGCCCACCGGGGCCCTGGAGCAGCGGGAGCGGCGCGCCTTCTACGCCATGGACATGGGCCAGCAGGGCAGTGCGCGCCAGCTTCTGCAGGGGCCGGCCCGCGCCGCGCAGCCGCTACCGGTCGTGACGGCCGTGGACCTGATCCGCCAGGCGGCCGTAGGGCTGGCGCACGCGCACGACCAGGGCCTGATGCACGGCAACCTGAAACCCGAGAACCTGATCTTGCAACCTGGCCGGACCCTGCTGGGCCACACCGGGTACGGCACGCAACTCTCGGATTTCGGGCTGGCCGAACTGCGCGCCGGGAGTTACGGCACGCACGACCGCGCCGTCGTGAACGCCCTGGCGTACATGAGCCCCGAGCAGTGCCGGGGGATCCGCAACGAGCTGCGCACCGACCTGTACGCGCTCGGCCTGATTCTGTACGAACTGCTGACCGGACTGGTGCCCTTCGACATCCGCGACGCAGCCGAGGCGCTCGAGAAACACCAGCACGTCGCGCCCCGGCAGCCCAGCCTGCTGCGCCCCGACCTGCCTCCGGCCCTCGAGGAGATCATCCTGACCTGCCTCGCCAAGGACCCCGGGGACCGCTACGTCAGCGCGCAGGCGCTGGAAGCGCCGTTGCAGGAAGTCCTGAACACCCTGATGCCCGGCGGGCCGGAACCCACCGTGCGCCTCAGCGCCCTGCCGGTCATGCCGCCCGCGCCGACCCTGGACGGACACGCCAGCGGCCCGGAACCGACCCTGCTGGTGTTCAGCGAACGCCTGGAACTGCTGCGCAGCGACCCGGTCACGCAGGCCAGTTTCACGGTGGGCCGCGCGCCGGACAACGTCGTGAAACTCGAGCACGTCGGCGTGAGCCGTCATCACCTGAACGTGGAATGCACGGGCGGGCAGGCGCACGTGACCGAACTGACCGCCACGAACGGCACCGTCATGGACGGCCTGCCCCTGACGCCCATGACCCGCCTGCGCTGGCCGTACCGCACGCCGCTCTACCTGCGGCCCTACTGGCTGGTTCTGCTGGAACCGCAGCAGGCCCCGGCGCGGCCCCGCATCGTCGTGAAACCCGAACGGGACCGCGTGACCCTCACGCCCGGTACGCCCCTGACCCTGCACGTCATGCTGGCGAACACTGGCCCCACCGTGGATCACTTCCGGGTGGACCTGCGCGGCATTCCGGCCGAGTGGGTGCAGGGCGCACACACTGAAGTGCAGTTGAACCCCGGTATGCAGGGGGGCGCGACCCTGACCCTGCTGGCCCCCCGCCACAGCAACAGTCGTGCCGGGGAGTACGACGTGACCGTCGTAGCCCACTCGCGCGAGGACCCCACGCAGACCGGACAGGCTCCGCTGGCCGTGACGGTTGCGCCCTTTCGTGAACTGGTCGCCACCATGCTGCCCCCGCTGCGCCGTACGTGGCGGCACGCGCGCTACACGGTGCGGCTGGAAAACCGTGGCAACACCGACGAGACGTACCACCCGCGCCTGCGGGACAACGAGGGGCAACTGCGGATCCTGCCGCGCCTGCAGGACCTGATGACGGTTCCGCAGGTCGCGACCACCGGGATGCCGGTCGATCCGACCCAGCTGGCGCGCGAAACGGCCCGGCAGGCGACCGCCGAGGCCCGGCACGCCGCCATGGCCGCCGCCCGTCAGGCCGTGCAGGGCCAGGGTCGCATCCGCGTGACCGACCTGCCCACCCGCCTGCCCCTGAGTGCCGGGCAGAGCACAGAGGAAACCCTGAAGGTGCGGGTGCCGCTGCGCTGGCTGGGCGCGGTCACGCAGCATCAGATGCACGTGGACGTCTTCCCGGAACTTCCGGGCGGTGAGAGCGGCGAACACCCGGCCGCGCACGCCGCCGCCGAACTGAACCACCTGCCGCTGATCCCGCTGTGGATGCTGCCCATCGTGCTGATCCTGCTGGGCGTGCTGATCTGGCTGCTGACCCGCCCGCCGCAGATCACGCAGTTCGACCGGGCCGACAGTAACACCGTCGTGCGGCCCGGCACGCCGTTTACGCTGCGCTGGGACACCCAGAACGCCACCCGCGTGACCATCCCGGAGCTGGGCGCGGCGGGCCGCAGCCTACCGCGCGACGGTCAACTGACCGTGCCCGGCATCACCCGCGACCAGAAGTACACCCTGACCGCCCGCTCGCTGCTGGGCCGCACCGTGATCAACGCGCAGACCGTGCAGGCCCGCTTCGACCGCCCGGAAATCCAGGCCTTCGAGGTCACGCCCGCACGCGTCGCCGGGAACCAGAAGGTCACCATCCGCTGGCAGGTGCTGAACGCGCAGCAGGTGACCATCAGTGAACTCGGGAAGGTGCCGGCCAGCGGCACGCGCACCTTCTCGCCCAGCCGCGACACGACCTTCACCCTGACCGCGCAGAACGGCACCGAACGCGAGACCGACGCCCGCAGCGTCACGGTGCTCGGGCCGCAGGTCAAGACCTTCAAACTGGAACCCGCCGAAATCGAGCGGGGCGGCAGCGCCGTCCTGTCCTGGGACGTGCAGAACGCCAGCACGGTCATGATCGAGGGCCTGGGCATCGTGACCGCCAAGGGGAAAAAGACCGTCAAGCCGCGCGAATCCATCAGTTACACCATCACGGCCAGCGGCGCGAACAACCTGACGAACAGCGCCAACGCCCGCCTGGAAATCACCTCGCCCGCCCCGGAATTCCTGGACTTCGAGGTCAGCCCCAGCCCCGTGCGCTCGGATCAGGACTTCACGATCCGCTGGAAGACCAAGAACGCCAGCAGCGTGAACGTGCAGTACGGCAGCGGCACCGAGGACAGCGCCCCGGAAGGGCAGACCATCAAGCCCGCGCCCACCACCGACGTGGACATCATTCTGACCGCCCGCAACGACGCCGGCGATACCGTGATCGTCAAGAAACCCCTGGCCGTCACGCCCGTGGACAAGCAGGCCGAGAAGGAAAAAGCCGATGCCGAGGCCGCCGCTGCCGCTGAGAAGGCCGCTGCCGCCGCCGAAAAGACCAACGCCAGCAAGGTGACGTTCACGGCCCAGCCTGCCAGCATCGTGGGAGAGGGCGACGTGACCCTCAACTGGAACGCCCAGGGCTTCGAGTCGGTCACGATCCTGCCACTGAAAGGCCCGCAGAACGGGAAGTTCGATCCCAGTGGCAGTGAGATCATCGAGAAGGTCAACACCACCCGCACCTACAAGCTGGTGCTGTACCTCAAGTACGGCAGACCGCTTGAGATCGTCCGGACGGTCAAGGTCACGCCGCGCCCGGTCGAGATCCGCAGCTTCAAACCGAGCGTCACCGACCTGCGCGCCCCCGGTTCCGTCACGCTCAGCTGGGACGTGGCGAACACGCCCGCCGTACGCATCGCCGGACTGAGCGGCCCGCTGCCCGGCAGCAAGTGGCCCCCGCGCGGCAGTACCACGCTGACCGTTCCCAGGACCCGCACGTTTGTCCTGAGTGTCGGCAGCCAGCAGCAGAGCGTGACCGTGCGGGTCAAACCGCCGACGCCCGTCATCACCTTCAGTGCCGCGCCCACGCAGCTCACGGGCGGCGGCACGGCCGTCCTGACCTGGACGGTCCGGAACGCCAGCGCCGTCCGCATCGACGGGGTTCGCGGCCCGAACGCCGACGGCTCCTGGCCTGCCACGGGCCGCACCACCCTCCCCGTGAACGCCAGCCGCACCTTCACCCTGCGCGCCGGCAGCGTCACGAAAACCGCGTCCGTGACCGTCACGCCCGCCCCGCAGGCCCGCGTAAACAGCTTCACGGTTTCCAGCACGGCCCTCAACGCCCCGGGAGCGGTGCGCCTGCGCTGGAACGTCAATAACGCCGACTCCGTGCGCATTACCGGCGTGGCGCAGGTTCTGCAATCCAGCGGCGAAACGACCGTGAACATCGGCAAGACCACCACCTTCGTCCTCACGGCCGGCAGCGCTCAGGCCATCCGGACCGTGACCGTGAAACCTCCCGTCAAACCGCCCGGCACTCCTCCCAAACCCTCCAGCACGACGGTGACACCGATTCCGAACGTCACGCCAGCCGCCGCCCTACCCGTCAGCGTCTCGTATTTCAGCGCCAAACCCGCCAGTATCCGCGCGGGCGGTAGCGCCACCCTGGTCTGGAAGGTCACGGGCACCGACTCCGTGACCATCGAGGGCGTGAGCGGAAGTCTGCGCGCCAGCGGCGTGATGCAGGTCGCTCCCGCCCAGACGACCACCTACACCCTGAACGCCGGAAGCGTGCGCAGCGAACCCGTGACCGTGACCGTCACCCACGCGGCCGCCCAGAGCAGCGAGTACAGCGACCTGATCGGCTCCTGGACGCACCCTTTCGGGTACCTGACCATCTACAACATCGAGGGCCGCCGCGCGGCCGGCACCTTCGCCAGCGAACGCGACGACATCCCGGACCTCCCCATCAACGTGATCTTCAACGGCGGCACCCTGACCGTCACCTCACCGCAACTGGACACCTTCAAGATCGTGGCGTCCATCGACCAGAGCCGCAAGATCCTGCGCGGGCCGTACACCCTGCAAGGCCAGAGCGAACGCTGGTGCGCCTACCGCCCCACCGTTCAGCAGCCCAGCGACTGCCGCTGAGGCCCGGGGGCCCGCCACGTGCGCCCTTACCCAGACACACGTATCAACGGCACATTGACCACACAACTTCCACTCGGTCCCTACGCAGCCACCACGCATCTAACACGCATTCAGCACGCGTTCACCACGCATTCACTACGGAGGAACCCATGACCATCACCTCGGCAGGCGGCACCGGCGGACAGTTCACCAAGGCCCAGATCGTCCCCATTGATGACAGCAGCAACCGCACGCCCATCGAGTGCATGTTCAATCCGCGCGAGTACACCATTACCCGCAACGTTCAGTACGACAACCAGACCACCGATACCGGCGACAGCGCCAACAAGATCTTCCGGGGCGGTCAGCCTGCCACCATGACCCTGGAGCTGTTCTTCGACACCTACGCCCGCCGCCAGTCGGCCGGAACGGTCGAGGACGTCCGCCGCTACACCAAGCCGCTGTGGGACCTGACCCGCATGAACCCCGAGACCTCTGAGACAGCCAAGGGCTCTGGCGTGGAAAAGAAACGCCCGCCCATGGTGCTGTTCCAGTGGGGTTCCACCTGGCACTTCCAGGCGGTGATCAAGAGCATGGAGCAGCAGTTCACGCTGTTCATGCCCGACGGCACGCCCGTACGGTCCATCATCAAGGTCAGCCTGGAACAGGGCGACGCCAGCACCGGCTTTGAGGGAAAAAGCGGCGGCACCTCGACCTTCCACATCAGCCAGGGCATCCGCGCCGCCGCCGGACAGCGCGGCTTTGTAGGTGACCTGCGGCAGACCTCCTACGGGAAGGGCACATGACCCGCAGCGCAGCCCGCGACCCGATGGAAGGCGCGGTCAGCACCCTGTACCTGAATATTGACGGCAAGGACATGACCCCGGACGCCGTGCGCATGATCGACGAGATCACCGTGGACAGCAGCCTGCAACTCCCGGACGTGGCCACCGTCTCCCTGCGCGACCCGCAGGGCCTGCTGATCGACGATGAAAGCTACCGCCTGGGCGCCCGCATCCGCGTGATCGCGCAGGTGAAAAGCAACCAGGAAACCGTCTTCGACGGCGAACTCGTCGAGGTCGAACCCCGCTTCGCGCGCGGCACGCAGCACCTGCGCCTGCGGGCCTTCGACCGCCTGCACCGCCTGGCGCGCGGCACGCACACCCGCTCGTTCCTGAACGTCAGCGACATGGACCTCGTCAAGAAGCTCGCCGGCGAGGCCGGCATGACCGCCAGAACGGCCGACAGCAGCGTCGTGCACCCGTACGTCCTGCAACACAACCAGACCAACCTAGAATTCCTGCGGGAACGCGCCTCCCGCCTGGGCCTGATCCTGTACGCCGACGGCACCACCCTGCACTGCGAGGACGTGCGCGGCCAGGACCCCATCGAGCTCACGTGGGGCGACACCCTCACCGAGTTCACGCCCCGCCTGACCAGCCTCGGCCAGACCAGCCAGAGCACCGTGCGCTCCTGGGACCCCAAACAGAAACGCAGCGTGGTCGGCCAGGGCAGCGGCGGCCAGGGACGCGCGGACGTCCCCGAAAGCAGCCGCAGCGAAGGCGTGTCTCAGCAGGCGTTCGGAATGGACACGCCCGCCACGACCAGCACCCTGATCGTCCGCGAGCAGTCCTACGCCACCGCCATCGCGCAGGCGCAGCGCAACCGCGTGACCGAGCATCTGATCGAGGCGCGTGGCACCGCCGCCGGGTACCCCCGCCTGACCGCCGGCACCACCCTGAACGTCCGTAACGTCGGCCGGCGCTTCAGCGGCGCGTACGTCGCCAGTAACGTCCGGCACCTGTACCGCAACGGCGAAGGCTACAGCACCGAATTCAGCGTCACCGGGAGTCGCCCCGACTCGCTGGCCGCCCTGATCCGTGAGAGCACCGCCGGACCCCACGACGCGCCGTTCACACCCACTCCCGGCCTGATGATCGGCGTCGTCACCAACAACGACGACCCCGACAACCTGGGCCGCGTGAAAGTCAAATTCCCCGCCCTGACCGAGGACGACGAGAGCGACTGGGCCAGGGTCGTGAACCTGGGCGGCGGCCCGAACCGCGGCTCGCAGTTCACGCCGGAAGTCAACGACGAGGTCCTGATCGGCTTCGAACACGGCGACATCCACCACCCGTACGTGATCGGCGGCCTCTGGAACGGCAGCGACGCGCCCCCACGCCCCACCGGCAAGACCATCAAGAATGGCAGCGTCATCCAGCGCGTCTACCGCACCCGCCTGGGCCACGAACTCATCTACGACGACCCGCCCGACCCCGACCCGCCCCGCATCACCCTCCAGAGCAGCAAGAACCACGCCCTGGAACTCAACGACGACAAGAAAAAACCCTTCCTGCAACTGCGCACCACCTCCGGCCACCGCCTGACCCTGATGGACGACCCCAGAGCCCCCCACGTGACCCTGGAAGACAAGAACGGCAACCAGCTCAAACTCGACACCAAGACCAACACCCTGACCATCACCAGCACCGGCCGCCTGGAACTCAAGGCCCGCAGCGGCATCAAGATCGACGCGGGCGGCGGGAACGTGGACGTCAAGGGCGTCATGATCAACCTCAACTGAGCAACCTCTGCCCACAACCGACAGGAGATCTCATGACCCAGTCCTCGCCTACCACTCCAGCCAGACGCCTGTTGCACCAGCTTGAGGACGGTGCGCAGCGCCTCACCGGGCAGCTCATGGCCGGACTTGGTCTCCAGGGCCCGGTACCTGCCACCGCTGCGTCTGCCAGGCCGAAAACCGGTCAGACCTGGGAACGGGACTTCACCGTGACCAGCGGCACGCTGACCATGAACCTGCACCTGAAACGAGCCAGTGGCGGCGCACTCGGCGGGTCCTCCACCGTTCAGAACAAAGGCAAGCCTCGCAGTCAACGGTGGCCTGTCGCAGGTCAACTCCTGCGGGACGACTCGTTTACCCTGCACGGCACCCAGAACGGCGCAACCTTCACCGGCAGCCTGCGGGGCGGCATTCCCCAGGTGAGCGACTTCCAGAACCGGAAGTTCCAGTTGCACAACCTGCGGTTCCGGCGCTTGCCCGCCGCTGCCGCCGTCCAGGTCGCCACCGTCCAGGTCGCCACGGGCACGAGTGCCGCAGGTGCGGGCTCAGCGGGCGCCAGCAGTGCCCTGCCCGCCCTGCCAGCCCTGCGCGAACCCGGGTTCCTGCCGCGCCTGAGGCAGGTCGCTGCCGCCATCAACACCACGCCCGAAATCGTACTCGGCTTCCTGACGCTGGAAAGTACCCTCGATCCCACCAGCAACAAGGGAAAAAACACTCAGTACAAGGGTCTTGGGCAGATCGGTGATGCTGCTCGGATAGACATCAACCGGTACATCAGTTCGCACGGGTTGAGTCTGAAGACACTCAAGTCCACCTCCGACCTGACGGGAATGACCGCCACTCAGCAACTGGAGTACATCGAGATTCACCTGAAGATCCACATGCATCAGGTGGACGTCGAGAACAGGGCCGCAGGGAAGACCAGCCCGCTGGAACAGGTCTACATGGCGCACCTGGGGGGCAGCGCCCGGTACGCGCAGAAGGACGTCTGGGTGACGTCCAGCAGCCCCGCGTACCGTCAGAATCCCATGGACGCCGATCAGGATGGGAACAACACTCCCACGGAAGCGGCCGACACGGTGCGCGGAAAATTCACGGCCACCTTCCGGGCCAATCTGGACGACCGCAGCCGACACCTGCGCCCGACCAGACGGAATTTCAACGGAACGGTGCAGCTGTTCTACGTGTACGACCCGAAATTCGACAACGGTTACCCGATGTTCACGCTGGGCGACGCTCCCACAGCAGTCACGCCGACCCCTGCCGCAGGTGCAGCCCCCGCTGCCGCTGATCACCAACCGGCCGACGCGCCGGACGCCCTGGACCGCCTGATGAAATTCACGCAGGAGACGCCGGAGTACACGATCGCCCAGGTGAGGATCGCCCGGCAGGTCATCCAGATCCAGCCCGCACCGACACGCTCCGACCTGTACGTGCTGCTTCAGGAAAAGACCCCGCACCACTCACAGCGGAACAACCTGAGCCTGGGCCGCGCCGTCGATGGCGACAGGCCCGGCGGCAGGATCGGGAACGTCATGTGCAATCTGACGAGCGCCGCCATGGTGCTGGAACAGCTGGGCATCGAGAACCCCGACCCGGAACACTTCCCGCAGTTCGAGGACTACTTGGAGGACCTGCGCCGGAAGTTCGTGGACGCCAGGTACCAGGAACTGCTCAGGGCCGGGGTGTCGCCCGCGAAAGCAAAACTGGACTCGTACGGGCGGTTTCACCGGACGACACAGGAAGGCTGGGGAAAAGTGCTCGACCTGATGGGCACCCAGCACACCAACCTGCAAACTTCGCCAGATCGATCGTTTTGGGAAGCAAAGATCAAACCTCATCTCGCAGCAGGCGAGGCTGTCATGATGAGCATCTACGGACACATTGTGAGGCTTCAGGGGATGAATGACGAAGGCTTGATTGTGGATGACCCTTACGGAAAGTCCGTGTTGTTCCGAACCGACAATCTCAAACCTAAGTACCGGTACGGAAAGTACGAGCATCAGGCGAATGTCAGTGGTAACAACACAGTCTGGAGCTGGAAGAGCGTGGCTGAGCACCCGATGCTGTGGCTGGCTGTGGTCAAGAAGAAATGAATACGAAAATGAACGGAGAAACGGTCCACTTTCTTCACGCATGCGTTTTTGGTCTTGTTCTCATCTCTTGCGCTAGGGCGATCAATGACCAGACCCCACTGATCGGTAAGGCGTTGATCACAACGCGACAGACTCCAGAAGGTTCCGTCAAGGCCCTGCCCTCTGTTGAAAAAAGCGGGTTCTGCAGGATGTACCAGTGTGTGATCACTGAGCCGCCAGAAGCTCCTACAGGTGACGCAATCTGGGTTGTTCTGCCCGTCGCTGCCCGATCCGGTGAGGCTCTGGCCCAGCGATACAAAGGCGCATTCTTCCCTGAGTTGACCGTTCATATCGAAAAGAACGTCGTGCTGTTCGCGGATCTGGCTCTGGATACGAAGGTGCGCTCGCCCATGCCGGGTGCGACATTGAATCTGCTGGGGAACTTCACGCGGCTGATGCTGGGCTCGCCCTTCAGTGCACAGAAACTCTCGGCGTGCTACCGCTCGTTGGTGACCGAGGCGACCTGCACGGTCGGGCGGGGGCAGGTGCGCGTGGCGGGGGTGCAGCGGTGGTACGTGGCAGCGTTCCGTACCTCGGATGACGGCGAGGGGTACTCATCCGTGAATTACTCGATTGGACTGGAGGAGTGATGGGCGGGGCGGTGAGTGCAGCGGACCTGGGACGAGTGCAGGCCCTGCACGCCCTGTGCGACGCCCTGAGCGCGCAGGTACTGGACGTGGCGCTGAACGAGCAGGCCCAGCCGGACGTGCGGTACGTGGTGGTCCTGCCGGACCTGAGCGGAACGCGACTGGAGGACGTGCAGGCGCGGCTGGAGCTGACGGAATTCGAGGTGGGCGTGCTGGCGCTGGCCCTATCGACCGAGCTGTTCCCCGAGCGGATGCTGGCAGCCTGCGCCACCGCGCTTCAGATGGACAGTCCGCACGCCGCCTTCCTGACGCCGTCACTGACGCGCCGCTGGTTGCTGGAGGACGACTGGGCGCAGGCCGCCGCGTTCACCGCCGGGCGGCCCCTGCTGGCCTGCGGCCTGATCGAGTTCGGCGTGAGCGTGAATGCCAGCGTGCTGGAGGCCCTGACGCCCCTGCGGCTCAGTGCGGGCCTGCTGGCCGACCTGCGGGGTCTGCTGGACGTCCCGCCGGATCTGCGCGGCGTGCTGCGCGCCCTGCCGCCCGGCGGTCTGCTGAGCGACTCGCAGGAGGCGCAGCGTGAGACCCTGGCGCGGCACCTGAGGAAAGAGGACCGCGCGGCGCTCCTGTTCGGCATGAATGTGGCCGGGATGCAGGCGGTCGCCGCGCACCTGCTGGGCAGCGGCGCGCACCGGCTGGACCTGGCGGTCCTGGCGTCCCGCTCCCCCGAGGAGCAGGAGGCCGCGCTGCGTGCCCTGCGCCGCGACACCCGGCTACGCGGCACCCGGCTCGCCGTGGACGCCGCCACGCCCCTGCCTGACGCGCAGCCGCCCGAGGGCCTGGTGGACCGTGTGCTGGACATCGCCGCTGGTCCCGTGGTGATCCTGTCCGCCGACCCGTTGCCGCTGGACTCGCCGCGCGCGGTCCTGAGTGCTGAGCTTGGGGCGCCCACGCCCGCCGAGCAGCGCGAACGCTGGGCGCACGCGCTGGGGGTCAGCGGGGATCCGGCGCTGCTGCGGCAACTGGGGGACCAGTTCCACCTGAATCTGGACCGCATCGACGCGCTGGCCCGCGACGCCCGCGCGTCCCTGAGCGGCAACGCCAGCCACGCCGCCCGCCTGGAACGTGCCTGGGAGGCCGCGCGCGGCGCCAACCGCCGCCTGATGGGCAGCCTCGCGCAGCGCATCGACGTTCGCGCGACCTGGGAGGACCTGATCCTCCCGCACACCGAGCGGCTCGCCCTGGAGCAGATCGCCGCGCACGTCCGGCACCGCTCGCAGGTGTACGAGGACCTCGGCATGGCCCGGCCGGGGCGGGGCCGCTCGATCACGGCGCTGTTCAGCGGCCCCAGCGGCACCGGCAAGACCCTGAGCGCCGAGGTGCTCGCCCGCGACCTGAACCTCGACCTGTACCGCATGGACCTGAGCAGCACCGTCAGCAAGTACATCGGTGAGACCGAGAAGAACCTCAAGAGGATCTTCGACGCGGCCGATCAGGGGGGCTGCGTGCTGCTGTTCGACGAGGCCGACAGCGTGTTCGGGAAGCGCGGCGAGGTCCGCGACAGCAACGACCGCTACGCGAACACGCAGGTGAACTACCTGCTGCAACGCCTGGAGAGCTTCAATGGACTGGCCCTGCTGACCACCAACCTGGAGAGCAGCATGGACGTGGCCTTCATGCGCCGCCTGCAGTTCGTGATCAACTTCCGCGCCCCGCAGGCCCCGGAACGCGAGCGGCTGTGGCGCGGTGCGTTCCCCCGCTCACTGGACACCAGCGAGGTGGATTTCGCGCGGCTGACGCAGGCGGACGTGTCGGGCGGCAACATCCGCAGCGTGGTCATGAACGCCGTGTTCATGTCCGTGGCCCGGGGTGTGCCTGTCAGTCAGGCCCTGGTCGAGGAGGCGCTGCACCTGGAGTACCGCAAACTGGGCCGACTGGTGCTGTCGTACTGATACGGACTCCGATTGATTAGGTGCAGTTCCGAATCAATCGGAGTCCGTGCAAGTGTGTTTCCGGCGTCGTCGCGTACCGCTCAGCGGCGTATTTCCAGCGGCGGGGCATTCCACAGTTGGTGTCGAAGCGACTGGCGCGCCTGTAGGAGGGCCCGGTCGAGTTCCGGTCCCCGGGCGGCCGCGCCGCGCAGCCACACGGCGCCGCCTGCCGTAGAGCCGGTGGCGATCAGGCCCGGCACGGCCGGGAACTCCGTGACGGTGGGGGGGGCCAATCCCTCGCCGGCGCCGGTGAACACACCGGACGCCTGATAGTCCAGGTCCCCCCACACGCCGGGCGCCCGGGTGAACTCGCCCGGCACGAGCCGTTGCCGGTCCAGGTACACCCGGCGCGCCCCCACGTTGACCTGCACGCGGCTCTCGTAGGACGCGAAGGCCAGCCGCTCCCCGGTCTGTACGCGTCCGCTGGCGAGCGTCTCGGTCAGGGCGAACTGCGCGCCTTCCTCCAGGTCGGCGGTCAGGTTCTGTGAGAAGGCACTTCCGGCGAAGGGGAGGGTGCGTTCCGGGTGGTACTCCAGTCGCCCGCCCGCCGCGACCTGAAAGTGAATGTCCTGAGTGGCGGGCCGCCGGTCAGGCGAGGGCTGCACGCGCGTGGCCGACTGCGTGAGGATCAGCACCCGCGCGCCCGGCCCGACCACCACGCGGATCTCGGCGTGATCGCCGCCCAGCACGCCGCCGGTGGGGTTCACAATAAAGACCATCAGCGTCCCGCACGGCAATTCGAAGGGCCGGACGACCATCAGCGGGGCCTTCTGCGTATCGCGAAGCAGCGCCGTCCGCGCGCCCCGCACGCCGAAGTGCAGGTGCAGGACCCCGGTGCGCGTGCGCGTCAGCAGGCTCAGGGGGACACCCGCTGCAACCCCACGCGGGGCGGCGGGACCTCCCGGAACAGCAGGTCGTGCTCGATCCACGCGGTCACGTCGGCCAACCCGTCCCCGCTTTTCAGGTTCGTGAACACGTACGGCCGCACCTCACCGCCCACCGTGCGCCCCGTCCGGGCGTCGGCGTCCATCACGCTCAGGTCGGCGCCCACGAGCGGTGCGAGGTCCGTCTTGTTGATCACCAGCAGGTCACTGGCGCGGATGCCGGGGCCGCCCTTGCGCGGCACCTTCTCGCCGCCCGACACGTCCAGCACGAAGATCCACGCGTCCACGAGCTCCGGCGAGAAGCTGGAGGCGAGATTATCGCCGCCCGACTCGATAAACACAATCTCCAGACCCGGGTACTCGAGGGTCAGTGCCTCGGCCGCCTCCTGGTTCAGTGAGGAATCCTCGCGGATCGCGGTGTGCGGGCAGCCGCCCGTCTGCACGCCCCGAATGCGCCCGGCCGGGAGGGCGGCGGCCGCCGTGAGGATCCGCTGGTCCTCGAAGGTGTAGATGTCGTTCGTGATGACCGCCAGTTCGTAGCGGTCGCGCAGCGCGCGGCACAGCGCCTCCAGCAGCGCCGTCTTGCCGCTACCGACCGGGCCGCCCACGCCGATCCGCAGGGGAGAGGAGGGTTGGGTCATGAAAACTCCTTTGGATATGATGTCATACGGATTCCGATTGATTCGGCGCACTTCTGAATCAATCCGAGCGGACGCGAGTAGGAACAGCATACGCCCCTCCGCGCTGTGGAGCCGCAGGCGGCGCTTTTCCGACTGTGGTGGAATGGAGCGGAGGGGCGGATCATGTCTGGAACAGTCTTGAGTCCAGCCCCGGCTGCTCACTGGCGGCGAGGTCCAGCAGGGGCGTGAAGGTGCACAGGTCGTCCGGCGTGGCGTGCAGGGCCGCGTGAATGCAGGCCCGGGCGGCGTCCTCGCAGGTGGCGGCGCAGCGCTGGGCGTCCAGCCCGCCGAGTCTCATCAGGCGCGTGGCGCTCGTGGCGCGGCCCAGCAGCCACCCGCTCACGAAGGCCGTCACGGTATCCGCGCGCGGCACGCCGAGTGCGCAGGCCAACACGCCGAAGGTGGTGGCGTGGTGCCGCGTGACCGGCAGCGCCGCCGTCACGTCCGGCCAAAGGTGCGTGGCGGCGCGGCGCAGGTTCGCGCCGACCCGCGTGCTCGCGCCGCGCGGCCCCGGCACGAGCTTCAAGTCGTCCAGCAGCGCGTCCAGTTCCGCCAGCGTACCGGCGTCAGCGCTCCAGGCCAGGGCGCAGGCGGGCGCGTCCTGCTGGCCCCAGCCGTGCGCAAGCTGCCCGGCCAGGAACGCGCGCAGGTCGGCGGGCGACCGCACCGCGCCGCGCGTGGTCAGGGTCTCCAGGCCGTCGCTGAAGGCGTACGCGCCGGTCGGGAAGGCCGAGTCCGACAGCTGAAGCAGGCGCAGCAGGCTCACGACTCGTGCTCCCAGGCCGGGCGGCCGTGAAACGGGCGTTCCTCGCGCGTGAACGGCACGCCCAGCCGCGACAGCAGCAGTTCCAGCGGCGCGTCCCAGAGGGCCAGGAACACCCCGTGCTCGTCGGCCGGGACGAAATCCCGGTGCAGATTCCCCACCGCGTGCGCCACGGCCGCCGCCTCGGGCAGGTCGCGCGGGCGAACGGCGGCCACGTCCTCCGGCGCGGCCCCCACCACGTAACTCACGCCGCCCCGCACCTCCAGCACGCTGCCCGGCGTGAGCACTGTGCCGGTCGGCAGGGCCAGCAGCAACTCCTGACCGTCCGGGGCGCGCAGGCGGCGGCGCACCCGGCGGCGATCCAGGGCCGTCATCGGCACGGCGACCACCGCGCCCGTCACTGGACCAATCACCGACCCCTTCACTGGCCCCGTCACTGGTCCGGTCGCCGTCCCGGTGCCCAGGATCGGGCGGCGCAGACCGGACAGCCGGGTCAAACGCTTTCACCCCGCACGAACGCGAACCACGCGTCCAGGCCTGCGCCGCTGCGGCTGCTCAGTTCGATCACGGGCACGCCGGGCCGCGCGCGGTCGATGTTCTCACGGCACAACTCACGGTCGAAGCCCACCGCGTCCGCCAGATCCATCTTCGTGATCACCACCACGTCCGCCGTGTTGAACATCGTCGGGTATTTCAGGGGCTTGTCTTCACCCTCGGTGGTGCTGATCAGCACCGCGCGGGCCGCCTCGCCCAGGTCGTAGGAGCTGGGGCATACCAGGTTCCCCACGTTCTCCAGGAACAGCACGTCCAGCCGCGGCAGATCAAAGCGTGGCAGGACGGCCCGCACCATGTCGGCGTCCAGGTGGCAGACGGTTCCAGTCACGATCTGCTCGGCCTGCGAGCCCCACTGCCGCAGGCGCGCCGCGTCGTTCTCGGTCGCCAGGTCACCGACCGCCACGCCCATGCGTACGCTTCCCGTCAGGTCACGCAGCGTGCGTTCCAGCAGGGCCGTCTTGCCCGCACCGGGACTGCTGGCCAGGTTGATGGCCCGGACGCCCGCCGCCCTGAAGGCCGCGCGGTTTCCGGCCGCCGTCCGGTCGTTCTCTTTCAGGATGTTCTGCCGCACCGTCACGATGCGGGGCGTGGTCGTTGTCATGAGCCCTCCGGTTGGGGTTCTAGCAGTTCGATCTCGTCGAGTTCCAGTTCGTCGCCCTGCAACAGCGTCGGCGTGGGAGCGCCGCACTGCGGGCAGCGCAGGCCCCCTTTCAGGTCCAGCGTCACCGGCCCGTGGGTCGGGCACTCGCCCACGCCCGGCACCGTCACCACGTTCAGGCGCGCGCCTTCAAGCGGCGTGCCCTGCGCGCAGGCCGGGAACGCTGCTGTCAGCGCCTGCGGCACCACGCTCGACCACGCCCCCACCCGCACCGTCAGCGCCGACGCCCGCGCCCCGCCGTTCTCGCGCAGCACCTCGGACGCCACGTCGATCAGCGACAGGGCAATAGAAGCCTCATGCACGCGCGCACACGGTCCCCTGCGGCCCTCCTCGCTGCTGCCCTCCTCGCCGGGCGGCGCCGCTCCCCGGGTCCGCCAGGGTTACACGGTGTCGCAACCCTTGCCAATGTCCGCCCGCCCCCATCATCAGAACAGGAAGTACCGCTGGGCGAGCGGCAGTTCGTCCAGCGGCTCGCACGTGGCGATCTCGCCGTTCACGCGGACCTCGTAGGTTTCGGGGTTGACGTGAATGTCGGGCGTCTCCGCGTTCAGGATCATGTCTTTCTTGCCGATGTCGCGGGTGTGCTGCACGGCGCTGTAGCGGCGGCCCACGCTGGGCAGGTTGCCTTCTTGCAGGCTGACCTGCGACACGAAGTGCAGGCAGGTGGCGTCCGGCCCGCCGCCGTGCGCGGCGAACATGGGGCGCGGGTACACGGGTTGCGGGGTGGGGATGCTGGCGTTCGCGTCGCCCATCTGCGCCGCGACGACCAGACCACCCTTGATCACCAGTGCCGTTTTCGCGCCGAAGAAGGCGGGTTTCCACAACACCAGATCGGCCAGCTTGCCGACCTCGACGCTGCCGACCTCGTGCGCGATGCCGTGCGCAACGGCGGGGTTGATGGTGTACTTGGCGACGTAGCGCCGGGCGCGCAGGTTATCGGCGCGGGTATCCGACCCCAGGCCGGGAATGCCGAGCGGGCCGCGCTGGAGTTTCATCTTGTGCGCCGTCTGCCACGTGCGGGTGATGACCTCGCCCACGCGGCCCATCGCCTGCGAGTCGCTGCTCATCATGCTGAACACACCCAGGTCGTGCAGCACGTCCTCGGCGGCAATGGTTTCCGGGCGGATGCGGCTCTCGGCGAAACTCACGTCCTCTGGAATGCGCGGCGACAGGTGATGGCAGACCATCAGCATGTCCAGGTGCTCGTGGATGGTGTTCACCGTGAACGGCATGGTCGGGTTGGTGGAACTGGGCAGCACGTTCGGTAATCCCGCGACCCGGATGATGTCCGGCGCGTGCCCGCCCCCGGCGCCCTCGGTGTGGAAGGTGTGGATGGTGCGGCCCGCGAAGGCCCGGATGGAATCCTCGATAAAGCCCGATTCATTGAGGGTGTCCGTGTGGATGGCGACCTGGATGTCGTAGTCCTCGGCGACGCTCAGGGCCGCGTGGATGGCGGCGGGCGTGGTGCCCCAGTCCTCGTGGAGCTTCAGGCCCAGCGCCCCGGCACGCACCTGCTCGGCCAGGGGGGGCTGGGTGCTGGCGTTGCCCTTGCCGAGCAGGCCGAAGTTCAGCGGTAGCCCGGCAAGGCTTTCAAGCATGCGGTGAAGGTGCCACTCGCCGGGCGTGCAGGTCGTGGCCGACGTGCCCGCCGTGGGGCCGGTGCCGCCGCCGATCATGGTCGTCACGCCGGACTCCAGCGCCGTCCAGCACTGCTGCGGCGCAATGAAGTGAATGTGCGTGTCCACGCCCCCCGCCGTGAGGATGTGCCCCTCGCCCGCCACGATCTCGGTACTCGCCCCGATGGTCAGCCCGGGCGTCACGCCGTCTTGCGTACCAGGGTTCCCGGCCTTCCCGATGGCCGTGATATGCCCGTCCTTGACGCCCACGTCGGCCTTCACGACGCCCCAGTGATCGAGAATCAACGCGTTCGTGATGACCAGGTCGGGCACATTCGCGTCCTCGCGGGTGGCGGTGCTGCTCTGGCCCAGGCCGTCGCGAATGACCTTGCCGCCGCCGAACTTGACCTCCTCACCGTACGTCGTGAAGTCCCGCTCGACCTCGATCAGCAGGCCGGTGTCGCCCAGACGCACGCGGTCGCCCACCGTCGGGCCGTACAGGTCGGCGTACTGTCTGCGGGTGACGTTCATAGAGCCTCCGCTTGGGTCCTGCCCGGACCTCTCCGACCGCTGTGCGGCCAGTTCCCCTGGAGGGGAGCCAATGCGTGATTCTTGCCTTCCCCCGGGGCGAGCTGTTCCGCCCAGGCGAAGCGGCTGACAGGCGGCGCGGCCTTCACGGCGTCCCCCCGAATCCCTGTTCCCTGGCCCGGCCGAGCGCCGCGTCCTTCATGCCCACGCCGTCGAGTTCGCCGCTGACGAGGGCGTTCATGCCGTGAACCTCGCGCGTGCCGCCCAGGGGCACGAGTTCGATGTCCTTTTCCTCGCCGGGTTCAAAGCGGACGGCGGTGCCGGCGGGAATGTTCAGGCGCTGGCCGTACGCGCTGGCGCGCTCAAAGTGCAGGCCGGCGTTCACCTCGAAAAAATGGAAGTGGCTGCCGACCTGGATGGGGCGGTCGGCGCGGTTGGCGACGGTCAGGGCCGTGACGGGACGCCCGGAGTTCAGTTCGATGTGGCCGTCTTCGAGCAGGTACTCGCCCGGCACCAGGGCGCTGTGGCCGCCGCGGATGGGGTCGTGGATGGTGACGAGTTTGGTGCCGTCGGGAAAGGTGCCCTCGACCTG
>NZ_JAGLBB010000090.1 GCF_018260555.1 Deinococcus sp.
GCTGTCACGGCCTCAAGGCGTTTCCTGTCGGGCATAGTTCCAGCCAACTACCGGTTTTCACGCCCTGCGCGTAGAAGATCCCGGTGGGCAGGCGCAGGATGGTGTGCAGGGTGCATTTATCCATCAGGTCCGCGCGGATCGCCTTGCCGATGCCGCTTTCGAACAGCACGTTGTCGGGCAGGATCACGGCGGCGCGGCCGTGGGTTTTCAGGGCGCGGTAGATGTGTTGCAGGAACGCGAACTGCTTGTTGCTGGTGACGAAGGTCAGGTCGTCGCGGGTGGGGGTGCCGCCGCCCTTCTTCGTGCCGAACGGGGGGTTACTCAGGATCAGGGTGGCCCTGGGGAGTTTCTGGTGGTCGCTGCTCAGGGTGTCGCCCAGGCGGATGCCGCTGCGTTCCGGGTCGTTGGCCAGACCGTGCAGCATGAGGTTCATCAGCGCGAGGCGTTGCGTGTCCTGCACGAGTTCCATGCCGTGGAAGGCGTTCTCGTAGTACGCCCGCTGCTTCGTTTCGGGCCAGCCGTACTCGTCTTCGTGCGTGGTGATGTGGTGGTGCGCGGCGATCAGAAATCCGCCCGTCCCGGCGGCGGGGTCCTGGATGATGTCGTCGCTGGTGGGGTTCATCACGGCGACGATGCTGTCGATCAGCGGTCGGGGCGTGAAGTACTGCCCGGCGCCGCTCTTCTTCTCGGTGGCGTTCTTGGCGAGCAGCCCTTCGTACAGGTCGCCCAGCCCTTCCTCCTTCGCGGAGTACCAGTCGAGCGCGTCGATGTCCGTCACGAGCTTGCTCAGGGTGGCGGGTTTGCGGATGAAGGAACTGGCGTCCGCGTAGATCATCCGCACGAGGGGCGCGGGGCTCTTGCCGAGGTCCAGCAGCGTCTGCCGGTAGTGGTCCAGCCGGTCGGGCGCGGAGGCGGCCTTCAGGGTGTCCCAGCGGTTGGATGGGGGGATGTTGACGCCGCCGTCCCGGCCTTCTTCCTGCCCGGTCTCCTTGGCCATCTTCAGGAACAGCAGGTAGGTCAGCTCGGTGACGTACTGGTGGAACGTGACGCCGTCGTCACGCAGGTCATTGCAGAGGTTCCAGAGTTTCTGGACGATGTCGACAGTTCGGGTCATGAATACCCCCGATTGTGCCGCACGCAGAGGCCGCGCGGATGATGACCTGCGGCAGATGCAGGCGCGCAGGCTGGCGTGAGGGGCTACGCTGGATCATGCGTGACCTGACAGACGACCAGATTCGGGCGCACCTGGAGGCTTACTTTCAGGTGCCGGTGCCTGCGGAGCGGGACCGGGTGTCGTCGTTCGATTACTGCTTCAATCACTTCCAGGCGTTTCGGGAGCGGCGCGAGGCAGCGCGGCTGGCAGCACCGGAAGTGCTGGAACTCAGTTGCCTGCACCTGGGCTTCTACCTGGCCAGCTGGGGCATGATGCGCGGCTCGTCGGAGTTGTTGCAGCGCAGCCTGCGCCACCTCGTGCCGGTGCTGGAAGTGATCGCCACCACGCCGGATGACCTGTGGGCGCTGGACGTGCCGGACTACACCCCGGAGGCGGGGGCGCGGCTGCTGGAGCTGGAGGAGCAGATCCGCCGCGCGCTGGGCGGCACGCGAGAGGCGACGCAGACGCTGTCCACGAAGGTGATGCTGGGGGTGTTCGGGAACGTTCCGGCGTTCGACACGAACTTCTGCGCGGGGTCCGGGCTGCGTGTCCTGTCGGCGCGGGCCGTGTCGGACCTGCGAGACTTCCACGCGCGGCACGCGGGGGCGCTGGCGCAGCCTGTCTACACCCGCGACTTCCTGACCGGGGCGTTCACGGGCCGGCGGTACCCGCAGGCGAAACTGCTCGACATGGTCTTCTTCCTGGAAGGGCTGGGCTGACCAGTCTTACACCTGTTCGGTAGGGCGCTGTTATTTCAGTGGGCCTTTGTCCCATCCTGTCGGGGCGGGCGTCAGTTTCAGTGGTTTGACTGGCTCGATCTTCGTGGCGACCCGTTGGTTTTCACAGTTGCCGGTCAGTTCCTGCCAGGTGTACCGGGGGGTGGGGCCGGGCGTCACGCGGATCAGGGCGCTCGTCCAGCGGCCACCGGACTCCACGGCGCCGCAGTTGTCCTGGTACGGCTGCGGCAGGCGCTCGTGGTTCAGCTGGCCCAGCATCCGGCGGACCGGGCCGAGTTGCGCGATGTCCAGCCACCCCTCGGTGTAGCCCTGCCCGGTGAACCCGCCGTCCAGCGCGAGTTCCGTGAAGCCGTTGCGGTTGATGTCCTTCACGGCGTACATGGACGAGTAGTGGCCGACAAACACGTAGTGCGCGGCGACGTTCAGCCCTTCCAGGATCACGAGCCCCTGCAGGTTACCGGGGCGCTGGTAGCACTGGGTGTACAGGTAGGCCATCTGCGCCCGGCCTTTTACCGTGAACGATCCGGGGGCGGCGCCCTCGATTCTGAAGTCGTTCATGCAGTACTCGGCGTTCCCCGCGCCCCACGCGTCCTGGGCGAGGGCCTGTCCGGCCAGGTACTGCACGCGGCCCCGTTCGCTTTCCGTCAGGCGGGGCTCGGGGAACGGCCGGCGGGAATCGTACAGGACCCGTTCCTGGGCGAGGGCGTGACCGGCGGTCAGGAGCGTCAGGGTCAGCAGTGCGCGGCGCATGCAGTCAGCATAGGCACCGTGAGCCCGGCACGCTGCCTCAGGTGCTGTTAGGCCTGCGCGGCCCACACCTGCGCCTGAAGGTCGTTCACGACGCCCTGAAGCTTGCCGCCGAAGATGCTGGTGCTCAGGCGGTCGAACCCGCCCAGTTCCTTCCGGACGGGACTGGTCGGCTGGTCGAGCAGGTCCCGGTCCAGGTACCCGTTCGCCTTGAGTTGCGACGCGAGCCGCTGGAGCCACTTGCGTTGCAGTGGCGTCCAGTTGCCCGCGCCGAGCACCCTGGCCAGGGCCGCGTCCACGCGGGCGTCAAACGGCGTGGGGGCCTCGTTCAGCGCGGCGGCGCGGATGAAACCGATGATGCTGGCGGCCGCGTCCACCTGCCTGACGCTGGCGTACGCGCGTTGCAGGTTGACTTCACTGAAGCCCTGGTCGTCCAGTTGTCGCCGGATGCTCAGGAGGTCGGCGCGGGTCAGGTCGGCCGGGCGGGTCAGGACGGTGCTCAGGGCCGGTAGGCTGTCACTGCCGCCGCGCACGAGCGATTCGAAGGCCGTCAGGTAATCCTCGGCGCGGCGTCCGCCGGGGAACTCCTGCCCGACGTACATCACCCGGTCCGGGTGCTCGCTGATGTAGATGGGCTGACCGCCCGTGGTGCGGCCGGTGTCGAGGAGTGCCAGGAGGGGCGCGTGCTGCGTGACCAGGGCGGCCGCCTCGTCCGGCGTGGCGCGGCGCAGCGCGTGAACGAAGGCGCCGGGGGTCAGGCCGGTTTCACCTTCGAAGGTGTCCCTGGCCGCGTCGGTCAGGCGGCGCTCGACGCGCCGGAGTTTCACGACCAGTTCGTCGCGGATCAGGGCGCGGGCTTCGGGGGTGGGCGCGGCCTGCATGTCGCTGCCCAGCGTGACGAAGCTGCGCCGGGGTTGCTGCACGACCGGCGGCATGGTGATGAAGTCCTGAATGGCTTCGTAGGCGCGTACGGCGTCGTAGATGCGGAACACGGTCTTGCCGATGTCGTCGCAGCGGCGGGTGGCGCGGCCCAGCATCTGCTCGAACAGGATGCGGCTGCTTACGCGGCGCAGGAACACCAGGGTGCTGATGGCGGGCACGTCGACGCCCGTGGTGAGCAGGTCGACCGTCACGGCAATGGCGGGCAGGCGCTCGTTGCGGTAGCGGCGGGTGAGTTGCAGCGGTTGATCGCTGGCCCCCGTGATCTTCACGACGGCGCCGTCGTCGAGCTCGCCGTACTTCACCCGGAACGCTTCTTTCAGCAGGTCCACGACCTCGTCGGCGTGCCGGTCGTTCACGCAGAACACCAGCGTCTTGTCCGGCCCGAACGGATTCAGGTGCTCGGCCAGGTGTCTGCACACCGCCTGGTTAAAGCCCCTGGCGATCACGCGCCGGTTGAAGTCCTCGATGTCCAGTCCCACGTCGTCAGGCGCTTCGTACAGCACGACGCCGTCATCCCCGGGCGTGTAGGTGGGGATCTGCTCTCCCTGCTTGAACTGGATGCCGGTCATGGCCAGTTCCGTCTCGATCAGGATGGGCGGCTCATGGTCGATCAGCACGCCGTCCAGTACGGCCTGACGGTAGGTGTACGTGAAGACCGGCTTCCCGAAGATCTGGGTGGTGTGCAGGGCGGGCGTGGCCGTCAGGGCGACCTTCACCGCGTCGAAGTGTTCGAGCACCTGCCGGTACCGGCTGACGTACTCCGTTTCGCTGCGCCAGCCCAGTTCCGCGTCCGCGAGTTCCCTGTCCAGCGTGTACCCGCGGTGCGCCTCGTCGACCACGATCAGGTCGTAGGTGCCGACCGAGGGGGGCGTGTCGCCCGTGACGCGCCGCGCGAGGCCCTGCACGGTCGTGACGTGCACGCTGGTGTCCGCATCGATGGGGCCGTCGCCCATGGCGGTCAGGCCGAACGTCTCGGCGAAGGTGCGCGTCCCTTCCAGGCGGGCGGTCCTGAAATCGTTACTGGCCTGCTCGCCGAGCGTTTCGCGGTCCACCAGGAACAGCACGCGCCGGAACCGTCCGGCCTTCAGCAGGCGGTAGATCAGGGCGATGGCGGTCTTGGTCTTACCGGTCCCGGTCGCCATGGCCAGCAGCAGTTCGCGCTGCCCGGAGGACACGCGCGCCTCGACCGCCTGAATGGCGGCCTTCTGATAGGGACGCAGGCCCAGGTCGTACTCCAGCGGTTCGGTCCGCAGGCGCTCGTCAGCGGCGGCTGTGTCCTGTTCCAGCAGGGCCAGCAGCTCTGCCGGGGTGTGCCAGCCGGGCAGGGCGTGGGCGGGATTCACGGGCCGCCGGGCGTCCCGGAACCAGATGCCGCTCTCGGTCTTCAGTTGCGCCAGGTAGGGGCGGCCGTTCGTGGCGTACAGGAACGGCGTGCGGTAAGGGCTCTCCCCCTCTCCCCACGGGCCGCCCGGCAGTTCCAGGCCGGGCACGTGCAGCCGGAACCCGCGGCTGTAGCGGGCCGCCTGCTCGAGGCTGCTCATCACGCCCTTGTTCTTGCGTTTGGCTTCCACCACGCCGATGGGCGTCAGCCCGTCGAACAGCGCGTAGTCCGCCGGGCCGTGCTCGGTCGGCCACTCCGCGATCGCCAGGAAGCGACCCTTCGCGGGTCGGGTCCCCTGGCTGTACCGGAGGTGCGCCGTGTCGGCTTCCCAGCCGGCCGCGCGCAGCTGCGCGTCGATCAGCTGCCGCGTCTGCGCTTCGGTCAGCTGGATGTGGGACGCCGCGTGACTGGCGGCCGTGGCGATGCGTGACGTGTCAGCGGGCGCCGTGGCCTGCTGCTCGGCCAGGCGCGCCTCCGCCTCGGCGCGGGCCTGTTCCGCCCCGGCCAGCAGGGCACGCAGGCGCCCGGCATCATCGCTCCGCTGCGGGGGAATGAACTCACCGCGCACGTACGCCGGGTCGTGGAAGGTCCGCAGGAGCCACACGCCGACGATCCACGCGAACTGCAGGTGACTGAGCGCCTGATCGTGTTCGCCCGTGAAGGCGTGGTTCGCCTCGTTCCCAGTGCGCCGCAGTTCCGTCAGCAACTGCCACACCTCGCGCGGAAGCACCCCTTCACGTTGCAGCCGGGCGAGGCGGGCCTGCTGGGATTCGTCCTCTCCCTGCAGGGTTCCCGAGCGGGCCGCGACGACCCGGGAGAGCAGTTCGCCGTACTGCCTGAGTTTCAGCAGGGCCGTGTTGGGATCATCTGCGGCGTACCGTTCCGCCAGCGCCCCCAGCTGAGCCAGCAGGGGCTCGACCGCGCTCAGGTCATCGAAATTGGAAGGCAGACTGCTCAACATGTGAACTCCAGGTGGGACAGGCGGGCGCAACAGAAGACCGGATGAGATCAAGCTATCCCACGAGCGCCGCTTTCACTGCCTACATTGCGGCCAGGCAATGGCCGAGGCAGACATGCAATGTGCCCCCAGCGCAGGCCTGACTGACTGATACGGGTTCCGTTTGTTTCGTTGACACATCGGAACACCACCGATCTGTCAACTCCACGTCCGGAACCCGTTCTGCTCCTACTCGCTCCGCTCGGATTGAACGGCTTTACAAGCCATTCAATCGGAGTCCGTATGACACGACGTTGACAGAGTGCAGAAGCCCATTGGCCAGAGTCCGGGGGAAACCACGCAGGGGTGCGGTTGACCTGCCTGCCGGCACAGTCGTCATCACGTTGCTGCACTCTACGGACACGCTGGGCAGAGCATGATCAGCAGGCGCACAGGGAGGCATGTTGGCCGGCGAAAGTGGGGCACCCTGCGCAGGGCGAAACGCGCGGTGCTCACCGTCACGCTGGGACACGCAGCGCTCCCCCCAGATCAGGTCAGGACGATCAACCCGCGTCTGCGTGACGTGGAACAGATCCCCAGGCATGCACTGGCACGCCTGCCCGAGCAGGTCTGTCCGTCCTTCAGGGCGGACGGCTCCGGGTCAGTCTGGTCAGTGACCGTGCCGCCCGCGCTGTACTTGATGATCTCCTCGATCAGGCCACCGATCACGCAGTGCGGGAGGCTTGGCCGGGCGTGCCCGGTCGGGAACATCCCCACGAGCCAGCTGGCGTTCCGCTTCTCCAACGCTGCCGGTGCCCGGTCGATCAGACTACAGATGGTCGCCTTGCGTACGTGATCCCTCAGGGTCTTTCAGCGGGCCTCGCCCGGCACCCAGAACCCACCCTCAGCGAGGTACTCGTTACGGTCGTCGGCTTTGAGTTTCTCGTACAGGCCAGTGAACGCGTCACTGGTGTACCCGGGAAGGTCTGTGATGAGCGATCGCCCGGGTACCCGGTTTCCGGCCGGGCACTCCTGCCATTACCATGCTGTCCATGGGGTTCTGTCAGGTTAATTTGGAGTAGGCTGGTCGGTCGTGCCTGCTGACATGAAACCCTACCGCTATCGCTTTCCTAAAAGCATCATCCAGTATGCGGTCTGGCTGTATCACCGCTTCACGCTCAGCTACCGTGACATCGAGGAACTCCTTCTCCAACGCGGAATTCAGGTCAGCTATGAAACGATTCGTGACTGGTGCGGGAAATTCGGCCCCTCCATCACCAGGGAACCACGAAAACGGGAACCACGACGTGGTTCCCGATGGCACCTGGACGAAGCGTGCGTGAAGATCAAGGGGGTCAAGCACTGGTTATGGCGTGCTGTGGACGAGCATGGCGCTGTGCTGGACGTTTTTCTTCAAGAGCACCGTGACACTGACGCCGCCAGAACCTTCTTCACCGCACTCCTCAGCGAGTATGAAGCACCAACCACGATCCACACACACAAACTCGGCAGCTATGGAGCAGCTATTCGTGAACTGCCTGAGCTTCACGGTGCAGCGCACCGAGAGGTGATTTCGACCGCTAGGTGCAACAATTTGATCGAACAGTCGCATCGACCAACGCGAAATCAGGAGCGAAGCCAGAAGGGCTTCAAAGACATTGAGAAGGCGCAGAAATTCCCTGACCTGCACGCTAGAACCAGCAATCTCCACCAGCACACCCGAACCACCGTGACCGCCGAAATTCGACGAGGCAACCAGAGAACCGCTTTTCAAACCTGGTCTGTGATTAGCGCGCTTTCGAGTGCCCGGCTTCCGGCCGGGCACTCCTGCCGTTACCATGCTGTGCATGAGCACTAGGGCGACTGAGAAGGATCTCTT
>NZ_JAGLBB010000091.1 GCF_018260555.1 Deinococcus sp.
CGGCGCTGGCCGACGCGCAGGCCGCGCTGAGCGCCGCGCGGCTGGACGCCCGCCTGCCGGACCTGAGCGCCAGCGTCCGTGCCGGGCAGCTCAGTGACGCGGGCGGGAACAGTGGCCGCCTGATCAGCGGGACCCTGAACGTCAAGCAGGGCACGCTGGGCGCGCAGGTCAGCGTGCCCCTGAAGGACACCAGCGCCATTCCGGGCGGCGTGGTCCTGTCGCTCAGCGCCTCGCTGCCGGTGTTCGAATATGCGCGTGGCACGGCCCTGATGCAGGCGCAACTGAGTGTCACGCAGGCGCAACTGGCGCTGGACAGCGCCCGCCAGGGCGTGGAACTCGACGTGCGCGCCAGCCTCGACGCCCTGCAGAACGAGCAGGCTGCGCTGAGTGCTGCCCGCACGACCGCCGAGCAGGCCAGCACCGCGCTGAACAGCGCCCGCGCCCGCCTGGACGCCGGACTGGTCACGGCCCTGAACGTCCGGCAGGCGGAACTGAACGCCCTGCAGGCCGAGCAGGCGCTGCAATCGCAACTGAACGCCGTGACGCTCGCCACCCTGACGCTCGCGCAGGCCACCACTGACCTCGACCCACTGCTGCTGACTGCCGGAGGTACCCCATGAACCACCCCACGAACCTGAATCCCACGATCACCGCCCGCAGCCTGAGCGGCGCGTTGCGCCTGCTGGCCCTGAGCCTGCTGCTGGCCGCTCCGCAGGCGTCCGCGCAGGCGGCGACCACCCTGACCCTGCCGGGCGCCGTGACGCGCGCGCTCGAGAACGGGGCGGACGTCACCACGGCCCGCGCCAACCTGCAAAAAGCCCAGGCGAACCTGCGGGCCGTGCGGGCCGACCCGACCTCCCCGATCACGCTTCTGACGCAGGCCGAACAGGACGTGACCACGCAGACGGCGACACTGAATTCCACCAAACTGAGCGTGGCGCAGACGGTGGTGACGCAGTACCTGGGCGCCTTCGAGACGGCCGCGCGCACCCGCGTGTCGGCCGCGCAGGTCGAGTTGGACGCCCGGCAGCTGAAGATCGCGCAGGCGAAACTCGCGGCGCGCGTGGCGACCACGCTGGACGTGAGCCGCGCGCAGAACACGCTCGACAACGACCGACAGGACCTGCAGAGCGCGCGTGACCAGTTGCCGGTGCTCGAGGCGCAGCTGGCCCGCAGCCTGAACCTGCCCGCCAGTACCGACCTGACCCTGGGTGCCCCGCCCGCCCCGCCGAAACTGAGCCTGACGCTGGCCGGGTTGCAGGTCGGGCTGGAAAAACGCCTGCCGGGGCTGGTGCAGGCCGCGAACGGCGCGGCGTTCAGTGCGTTGCAGGTGAAACTGGCCGACAACGACTACACGCCCGCCCGGACCCTGGAAGACGCCCGCGTGGCCGCGCAGAACGCGCAGATCAGCCTGGGTGACGCGCAGCGCAGCGCGCTGACGCAGGTACGTGACGCCTACCGCACCCTGCAAGACGCGCAGGAGCGCGTGGCGCTGTCACGTGACCGCCTCGCGAACACGCAGACCAGCCTCACGCAGGCGCAGGCCCGCCTGAAAGCTGGCACGGCCGCTGCCGTGGACGTGCAGCAGGCGCAGGTGCAGGCGCAGCAGGCGGAGCTGGCGGTCACGCAGGCGCAGAACAACGTGTGGCGCTCGCTGGCCGCGCTGGGCAGCGCCGCCGGGACCGATGTCACGGGACTGGTGAAGTGACCCGCGCCGCTGCTGCGGGCCGGCCGAGCGCCGCCCCACTGACCCTGGCCGTGCTGCTCAGCGCCGTCCTGGCTGCCTGCGCCGCGCCGGGAGGAGCGGGCGCCGGTTCCGGCGAGCCGCAGGCGGCCAGGACGACCAACGACCTGGACGCCGTGCCCGCCAAGAGCACCACGCTGGACGTGACGGTCGTGGAGGCCACGAGCGGCACCCTGAACGTGCAGCGCAGCGTCTCAGCGATCATCGAGGCGCAGCGGGACTCGCAGGTGGCCGCGCAGAGCGGCGGCAACGTGCGCGCCGTCCTGGTCACCGAGGGCGACCGCGTGGGCAAGGGCGACGTGCTGGTGCAGCTCGACGACACGCAGCAGCGTCAGGCGCTCGAGAACGCGCGCCTTCAGGTGCAGCAGGCGCAGATCAACCTCGATCAGACCCGCACGAATACCGCTCAGGCCAGCGCCGCGCTGAAGGCCTCGGTCACGTCCGCGCGCGCGGCCCTGGCCCAGGCGCAGAGCGGCGCGCAGAGTGCCGAGACACTGTATAGCCTGGGCGGCGTGAGCCTAGCGGACCTGCAGGCCGCCCGCTCGCAACTGGCGCAGGCGCAGAGCACCCTGGCGCAGGCGCAGAATGCCCTGGCGCAAAATGGCACCGGCGCCAGCGGCAGCGTGCCCCTTCAGGAAGCCAGCCTTAAATCCGCGCAGGCCAGCGTGGCGCAGGCCGAGGAGAACCTGACCCGCACGGCGGTCCGTGCGCCGTTCTCCGGGACGGTCGCCAGCCTGGCGGTCAGCGTGGGTGAGTTCGCCGCGCAGGGCTCGCCCGTGGCGCGGCTGGTCGATCCGGGCAGTATCCGCGCGAAATTCAGCGTGCCCAGCGGGGACGCGCGGGCCCTGAAGGAAGGCACGCGCCTGAACCTGGGCTACGGCGGCGTGAATTACGTGGCGGTCGTGACGGGCACGCCCAATATTGCGGGGGCCAACCGGCTGGTGCCGGTCACGGCGCGCGTGGAGGGGGGCGAGGCGCTGCCGGTCGGCGCGACCGCCCAGGCCCGCTACCGCAACACGCTGGGCACAGGCACGCTGGTTCCCAGCAGCGCCGTGCAGGTGGACGGCGGCCAGAACGCCGTGTACGTCGCGGCGCAGGGAGTGGCGCAGCGGACGCCCGTGACGGTCGTGGCCGAGAGTGGCGGGCAGGTGGCGCTGCGCGGCGTGCAGCCCGGTCTGGAAGTCATCACGCCCGTCCCGGCCAGCCTGCAAGACGGCGCGAAGGTGAAGGTCACGCGCGGCCCTGCCACTGACGGCCCCGGCGCGGACGGTGCCGGGGCGGGCGCGGAAGGCGGCGCGCAGCCATGAGCACCCACGAATCCGACGACTTCCGGGATCGTCCCGGCGCGACCCTGCCGGACGGCACGCCGGAACCCACCATTCACCCACTGGTGCGGTTCAGCGTCAAGAATTACGTGTTCACCATCGGCATTTTCGTGATGCTGGTGCTGGCCGGTCTGGTCACGACCTTCCGGCTGGGTGTGGAACTCCTGCCGAACTTCGAGGTGCCGATCCTGGCGGTCAGCACCGCTTACCCCGGCGCGAACCCCGATCAGGTGGACCGAGAGGTCAGCCGCAAGATCGAGGACGCGATCAGCACCCTGGCGGGCGTGACGGACATCAACACCACGTCGGTCAGTAATCAGTCGGCGGTCGTGATCACGTTCAGTGACGACACGGATATCGACGGGGCCGCGAACTCGGTGTCGCAGGCGGTCGCCGCGATCCGTGCGAGCCTGCCGGACGGCAGTAACGCTCCGGTCGTGCAGAAGTTCGACCCCAACGCCACGCCGATCCTCACGCTGGCACTCCTGGGCGGCAGCACGCCCCCCGCGCAGGTCACCACCTACGCCGAGGACGTGCTCGTGCCCCGCCTGGAGCGCGTGGAGGGCGTGGCGGATGTCAGTGTGAGCGGCGGCCCGGAACGCAAGGTGCAGGTGCTGCTGGACCCCGCCAAACTGCAGGCGTACAACCTGTCGCCCGCCCGGGTCACGCAGGCCATCGGCGCGAGCGCCCTGGACCTGCCGGCCGGAACGGTCGAGCGGGGCGGCGTGCAGACGCAGTTCTCGACCCGCAATACCCCCAGGAACGCCGCCGAGGTGGCCCGCATCACCGTGGACGCCCAGACGGGCCTGCAGGTGTCGGACGTGGCCAGCGTGCGCGACGGCGCCGTGACCGCCACCAGTCTGGCGCGCGTGAACGGTCAGCCGGCCGTGCTGCTGAGTGTCCGCAAGGGCAGTGGCACGAACTCGGTGGCCGTTGCGGATAACGTGCGCGCCGCCATGCAGGCGCAGCCGCTCCCGGCCGGGTACAGCCTGACGCTGGCGAGCGACACGACCACCGAGACGCGCGCGACAGTCAGTGACACCTTCAAGGAGTTCCTGATCGCCATTGCCGCCGTGGGCCTCATCTGCCTGCTGTTCCTGGGCCGCCTGAACACCGTGCTGGCCGTGATCCTGGCGATTCCCATCTCGATCAGTGCCGCGCCGCTGGTGTTCGGCCTGATGGGCTTCACGTTCAATATCATCTCGCTACTGGCGATTATCGTGGCCATCGGGATTGTGGTGGACGACTCGATCGTGGTGGGCGAGAACGTGCAGCGTTACCGCAACCTGGGGTACTCGCAGCTGCGCAGCGTGCTGCTGGGCGGCAGTGAGGTCTTCAGCGCCGTGACCGCCGCGAGTTTCTCGCTGCTGGCCGTGCTGATTCCGCTGAGCCTGATGCCGGGCATCCTTGGGCAGTTCTTCAGTCAGTTCGGGCTGGGCATCGCGGCGGCCATCGTACTGTCATGGCTCGAAAGCCTGCTGTTCCTGACGGTCCGCATGGCGTACACCCGCGACCCGGACCCCGTGACGTGGGCGCAGGTGCCGGCCGTCCTGGGCCGCTTCCCGGCGCTGCTGATGGACTCGCTGCGCGGCGTGCGCACCTTTGGCGGGCTGCTGTGGCTGGCCGTGACCGGCGCAGCGGCTACATTCGCACTGTCCAGAACGGCGCTGGGCCTGCCGGGCGCGTTGATCGTGGCGGCCGTGTTCGCGCCGCTGCTGCTGGCAGTCGCCCGGTACGTGCTGACCAGCCTTCTGGCGCTCCTGGAGGCGCTGACCGGTACCCTGCACGGCTTCACGAACCGCGCCGTGGACCGCGTGGCCCGCTCGTACGCGCGCGCCCTGGACCGCACCCTGAACCGCCCGTGGGCCGTCATGCTGGTCGCGCTGGTGTTTCTGTTCACCGCCCCGCTGGCCCTCAGGGGCGTGGGGTTCGCGTTCACGCCCAAGACGGACAGTGGCGTGATGACCGTCACGCTGAGCCTGCCGACCGGCGCGGACCTGGCAACCACCAACCGCCTGACCCGGCAGATCGAGGACCGTCTGCTGGCCAGTCCGAACGTGCGACTGCTCGAAACCAGTGTCGGCGCGGGCAGCGCCACGGGCGGCAACAACGCCAGCGAGAGCGCCCTGACCGTCACGCTGATCGACCGGGCCGAACGGCCTCCCCTCGAGGAACTCGTCACGCAGTTCAACCGGGAGCTCGCGCCGGTCGCGGCGGGCGTCCCCGGCACGGAACTGACTGTCGGCACGCAGCAGACCGGCCCGCGCGGCACGGCCGACATGAGTCTCGCCCTGACGGCCCCCAACCAGGGCCTGCTGATCGAGAAGAACCGTGAACTGGTGCGCCTGCTCGCGCAGGACCCGAACCTGCTGACCGTCGAGAGCAGCCTGAGCGCCGTGCGGCAGGAACGCACGTTCATTCCCGACAGCACCCGCCTGGCCGGCACGGGCCTGAGCGCCAGCGACGTGGCGCAGGCCCTGCGCACCTACAACGACGGCAGCACGGCTGGCAGCGTCCGTGACGGTGACCGCAGCGTGGATATCGTGGTGCGCCTGGACCCGGCCCGCATTCAGGACGAGCAGAGCCTGCTGTCGCAGACGGTGTACTCCAGCGGCCTGAACGCCAACCTGCCGCTCTCGCAGCTGGGTGCCTTCGAGGTCTCGCAGGCCCCGGCGACCCTCAGCCGCCTGAACAAGGCGTATACGGCCAGCATCGACATCAACCTGAAACCCGGCGGCCCGAACGCCTTCGCGTACCAGCGCGAGATCGTGGCCAGCGCCGAGAAGGCCGGCATCCTGACGGACGGCGTGACCCTCGGGAACGCCAGTTCCTTCGGCAGCGCCGGACTGACCAGCGACCTGGTGTTCTACGGGCCGGTCCTGATGATCGTGGCGATCCTGCTGACGTACCTGGTGCTGGGCAGTCAGTTCAACTCGTTCCGCTACCCTATCTACCTGCAACTCCCGATTCCGCTGGCCGTCGTGGGCGCGCTGTGGAGCCTGAATTTCTTCGGCGCGGACCTGGACGTGATCACGGTGCTGGGCATGGTGATCCTGCTGGGCCTGAGCACCAAGAACTCGATCCTGTACCTGGAGTTCGTGACGGAACGCGCCCGCAGCCTGCCGCTCCGCGAGGCGCTGGTCGAGGCGGCCGAACTGCGCTTCCGTCCGATCCTGATGACCACCCTGACCGTCCTGGTGATCAGCATTCCACTGGTGCTGGGTCAGGGTGACGGCGCGGAGTTCCGCCGGGGCCTGGGGATCGTGATTCTGGGCGGCGTGGTGACCAGCACCCTGCTGACCTTCTTCGTGGTGCCCAGCGTGTTCTGGCAGTTCGAGCGCCGCCGCCAGAAACCTGCCGCACCCACCGTCCCGGAAGGCACGCTGGCCGCCGGAGATTGACACGGACTGCGGTTGATCCAGTGCAGCTGCGAATCAACCCGAGCAGATGCGGGTAGGAACAACAGACCCCCCTTCGCGGCATGGAGCCGCAGGCGGCGCTTTTCTGACTGTGGAGCAGTGGAGCGGCAGTCCGTATAGCTCCACGCCGCTCTGTGGTGATGCAAATGTAAGAGTCTGTGATGAATAATCCGAATATGCGCTATTTCCCCAGGTACATTTTGGCTCTGGGCCTGGCCCTGAGCAGCCACCAGGTCCGGGCCGGGCCGCTTTGCGCTGCGCCGGGTAAAGACGGCCCTTCGTATGTGGCCAACACTTATTATGCGGGGAGCGGAACGGCCACGGCGTCTGGCAACACCATCTCACTGGGCAGCATGAGTACCGATAGCAACGCCTCTACCACGCCCGTAGCGGCGGGCGACCAGGTGTTTATTATTCAGATGCAGGACGCTGATATCAATAACAGCACCTCGATTGCTTACGGCGATGGCAGCACTGGGCGGGGGTCTACGGCCCTGAACAATACGGGTAGGTCAGAGTTTGCCGTGGTGTCTAACGTGACTGGCAACACAGTGACCCTGCGCGACTCACTGACCTACAGCTATGCAAACAGTCCGGCCAGCGCCACCAGCACCCGCAAGAGTTTTCAGGTTATCCGGGTGCCACAGCATTCTTCACTGACCCTGAATAGCGACATACGTACACCTGCCTGGAACGGCTTTAGCGGCGGCGTCACGGTGCTGGACGTGGCGGGAACGCTGGATATGAACGGGCAAACCATAGACGCCAGTGCCGCAGGATTCCGGGGTGCCGGCTCCTACGTTCAGTCTGTCATGGGTATAAGCGACTACGCCAATACCTACAATGCGCCTGGAGGTTCTGCTGGGGCCATGAAAGGTGAGGGCATTGCCGGAACGCCTCCGCTGGTCCGGAATCCAAGTGCCACCCCTGGGCTGTATGGGGTACCTTCTGGCCTGAGCGGCGACCAAGGTTATCCAAGCGGCTATGTGGTGGCACGCGGCGCACCTGGCAACGCGGGTGGCGGCGGTGATGGCCACAACGCGGGTGGCGGCGGCGGCGGCAATGCCGGTGTCGGGGGTATGGGTGGCCAGACCTTCTTTTATGATGGTGGCGGTCGAGATGCAGGCGGACTGGGTGGTGTGGCCACGGCGCCGGTTATCGGCCGACTGCTGGCAGGTGGCGGCGGCGGC
>NZ_JAGLBB010000092.1 GCF_018260555.1 Deinococcus sp.
TCTTTACGCGTCAACCTCATTGCGGCGGTGTGTAATCGCACCGTTGTCAACGTGGCGTGACTTTCGCAGGAGGTCTATTGTATGCCGTAGCGCGTGAACGGAGAGGGCAGGAATCCCGAGGTCGTCGCACAGCTTCTTCACCTTGCGGTTGAGGCTGTTGGGGTGCTGCATCTCGCCCTTGCGGGTGGTGAATACGTAGGTTGGGTCAGGCTGTCCCGGTTGCTGTCGCTGGGCCTGCAGGTCAAGGACGCGGCCCAGGATCTCCTGCGCCTTTGGGGAGAGGTGGACGGTACGCCGTGACGACTCGTTCTTCGGCTCGGTCAGGGTGCGGCTCTTCGTGCCGTAGGTGGCGAGTGCCTGTTCGACGCGCAGGGTGCCCGCTTTGAGGTCAACGTCCTGCCAGCGGAGGCCGAACAGTTCCCCCCGGCGCAGCCCGGTGCGGAGTGCGAAGGCAATGGCGAAGCCCAGCATGTCGTCGCTGCCCAGGGCGGCCTGTTCGAGCTGCCGCGCCTGCTCGGGGGTCCAGGCGCTGACCTTGCGGGTGGCCTTGCGTTTCTCCTGGCGCTTGGGCACGGTGACGTTCAGTGCTGGATTGGAGGTGATGTACTTCGCTTCCAGCGCGTAGCCGAGGGAGAGGCGCAGGACCGTGTGGATCTGGTAGCGGCTGCGTTCCAGCGTGCTGCTGTCCTTCAGGTTGATGTGGAAGTCGTTCAGCGCGGTGGTGTCCAGGGCCGTCAGCTTCCAGGAGCCCAGGCGGGGCTTGACGTGGTTCTCGATCAGTTCGCGCTGGATCTGCAGCGTGCGGGGGCTCAGGCCCTCCTGTTCCCGCTTGCGACGCATCCACTCGTCGAGGAGGTCGGCGTAGGTGAGCTGGGCGGCGCGGGCTGGCGCGTCCATGCCCTCGTGCGTTCGCTTAGCAGCCCACATCTGTTCGCGGGCCTCGGTGATGGAGCGGCCCTGGTACGTGCCCTTGATGCGCCTGTGCTCGCCGCTCCTGAGCGTGACGCGGATGGCCCAGCTGTAGACCTTCTCGCCCGTGGGCAGCTGGCGTACCTCCCGGATGGAGCCTTCCCCGTTGCCACGTCGTCCCTGCGGCTTCGTTGTTTTCGTTCGGGTCATGGGTGCCTCCTGTCGCCGCATCCGGCGGCGGAGAAGGATTGTCCAATACTGACTGTATTTTCTTTAGAAGAAAAAAAGCGGTGTATCCGAAGCTGAGAGCATGACGACACGCACTTCGGTTCTGCGTACCCTGTTCCCCGGCCACCCCGATCAGCACCTCTGCTGGACCCACAGCAATCCCGACGGCAGCAAGGAGATACGGTATCGAAGGCGGGGTGCCAAGAATGACGACTACGAGCGTCACCTGCACCCCGATACGGTCCCTGGACCCGGCGCCCTGGGCGTGATGCCCGGCGTGTCCAGGCGGGGGCGCCTGGTGACTTCCTGGGCCATGCTGGATCTCGACACCTTCACTCCTGAAGCACTGGCGGCCCTGCGAGGTGCCCTCGACAGCCACGAGCTGCCCTACCTGCTCACGACCGGCACGACTGGGCGCGGCGCGCACCTGTGGTTCCTGCTGAGCGAACCCATCACCCTGAGAGCGGCGTGGCGTGCTGTCGACTTTCTGGGGAGGGCTGCCCGTCACGTCGGCGTGACTGGGCTTGACCTGCGGCCTTCCCAGGAAGAAGGAACGGGCAGCGGCGTGCTGCTGCCGTACCGGGGTGCGGACCGCGACGGTCTGGGCGTGAACCCCTTGTATCTGCCGACCGGGGAGCCGGTCTCGCTGGATGACACGCCTGACCTGCCGCGTGTCGATGCAGGGGTCTTCACGGCGCTGGGCAGGCGGCGCGACGTGTCCCGGTTCCTCGGTGGGGAAGGACCACGTCCGCGACCACCCCGTCGTCCCCGGTTGCCCCCTCTGCCCAGCGTGCTGGGACCTGACGGTGTGCCTGAGCGCTGGGCTGCCGAACTGGAACGTGTGAGAGACCTGTGGACTGAGGGGCGACGCCACCACCTCACGCTGGCCGTGAGTGCCTACGGGCTGGCGCTGGGCCTACCGGGGGAGCAGGTGCAGGCTGACCTGATGGCCGTGATCGTGGCCGCAGGCGACCCCGAGCACCAGGAGCGCCTGACCATCATCGAGCGGACCCTGGAACGGGCGGCGCAGGGGGAAAGCCTGGCGTACCGCGCCTTCTACGCGGCGGCAGGGCTCGATGCGCCGGGCGGCACCACCGACGCGGTCAGGGAGCGGATTGCGGTCTGGCTGGATGCACTGATGACGCAGCCGTGGCCGGGGAAGGGCGGGAAGACCGACCGCAGCCTGTGGAAGACCCTGCTGGGCCTATCGTGGCGGTACGGGGTCCTGCACCCTGACGGTGTGGAGCTCAGCGTGGCGTGGACGCAACTGCTCAGAGAGGCGGACATCGGCTCTGAGGACACGCTGTCGCAGGGTCTGGCGAGGCTGGAAGCTCTGGGCCTCCTGCAGCGTGGCCGACACGGCGAGGGCACGAAATCTGGATCGTTCATTCTGTTGTGGGCGAACCGAAGTACTCTTACAACGGGGGGGAAGATCACCCCAGAAGAATTCTTCGGATTCACTACGCCCCTCCGCAACGGAAGAGGCAGACTCGGCAAGCGCGCCGAACAGATCCTCGACCTGATCCACTGGCACGGCCCCCAGGACCGCCGCGCCCTCGCCCGCCACCTACGTACCCGCCCCGCCGACCTGCACGACCTCCTCGACCAGATGATCGACGACCACCTCCTCGAAGAGCACGCCCGCGACGGTCCACTCCACCTTGCCGAGCAACTCGCCCAGCACCTCGAAGCCCGGCAGCACCGCGACGGCACCAACGTCGCCCGCGACCGACAACGCGCCCTGATCCAGGACAGACGGGAACGTTATCGGGCACGCTACGCCCGGCGCCGCAGGCAGCGCTGACCCACCCTCACGCCAGCGCGGGCTCGGCCTCCTCGGGCACCTCCAACTCGTCGGCCACCTGGCGGAACTCATCCAGCGCCGCCTCCAGGCTCTCCACGATCTCGGCGGCAAGCACGCCCGGCCTGGGCAGATCCGCACCCTCCTCCAGGCTGTCGTCCTTCAGCCAGAACACGTCCAAGTTCACCTTGTCGCGGGCCAGCAACTCCTGCAGCGAGAACTTCCGGAACCGTTCGGACTCCACCCGCTTCGAGCGGTCCCCGGCGTGGTACGCCTCCTCGAACGGCACCAGGTCGGCCGCGCCCATCGGACGGGTCTTCAGGGTGAAGTGATGGTTCGTCCGCAGGTCGTAGAACCACACGTCCCGCGTCCGGGCCTCCTCGCCGCTGGCGTGCCGGTCGAAGAACAGCACGTTCGCCTTCACGCCCTGCGCGTAGAAGATCCCCGTCGGCAGACGCAGGATCGTATGCAGGTCGCAGTCCTGCAACAGGCGGCGCCGCACCGTCTCGCCCGCTCCCGCCTCGAACAGCACGTTGTCGGGCACCACCACCGCCGCCCGGCCCCCCACGCGCAGCATCGACAGGATGTGCTGCAGGAAGTTCAGCTGCTTGTTCGGTGTCTGCGCCACGAAATCCGGCCGGGCGTACGACACCTTCTGCCGCTTCACGCGCCCTTCCTCGTCCACCTCGGCGACCGCGCCCTTCACCCCGAACGGCGGGTTCGCCAGCACGATGTCCACCGACCGCGACGGCGGCTGCGCCAGGCTGTCCACCCGCTGCACGGGCGTCTCCTTGCCCCCAATCCCGTGCAGGAACATGTTCATGGCCGACAGGCGCACCACGCTATCCACGATGTCCGCGCCGAAGAACGTCCGCTCCCGCAGCGTCTCCCGCTCATCACGGTCCAGCGGGAACTCCTTGACCAGGTAGTCCCGCGCCGCCAGCAGGAACCCACCCGTCCCGCACGCCGGATCCGCAATCGTCTCGCCCGGCTCGGGCCGCATGACCCGCACCATCGCGTCGATCAGTGGGCGGGGCGTGAAGTACTGACCCGCACCCCCACGCACGTCCTCGGCGTTGCGCTGCAGCAGCCCCTCGTAGATCTCGCCCTTCACGTCGAAGGGCAACCCCGACCACTGCTGTTGCTCGATCAATCCCACCACGCGCCGCAGCGTCGCCGGGTCGTTGATCTTGTTCTGCGCCTTCCGGAAGATCACGCCCAGCAGCCCCGACGCCTTCCCCAGCTCCTCCAGGGTCCGCCGGTACTGGACTTCCAGGTCCACGCCCGTCAGCGGCTCCAGCCGCGCCCATGAGAACTCTTCGGGCACGGTCGGCGCGTCCGGCTGGCCTTTCATCTCGTCGGCCATCTTCAGGAACAGCAGGAACGTGATCTGCTCCAGGTAGTCGCCGTAACTGACGCCGTCGTTCCTGAGGACGTGCGCCAGATTCCAGACGCGGGCAACAAGCTGAGCGGAGGACGGTTGGGTCATGCCGCACATCTTCGCATTCACGCCCCGTCCGGGCGGTAAGGTCTGAGCGAACCCGCTGTCCAGGAGGCCACATGACCCAACGAACCGACCCGATCAAAGAAAAGGAGTACGAGAAGCGAGCCCGGCAGGAAATCCACGACTGGGAGAACAAACCGCTGACCCTGCTGCAGGAAGCAGGCGAGAAGGTCTCTCAGGGCGTCGAGAAGGCCGGAGCGGTCATCGGGCGCATCGTCCCCAGCCGGGTCAGCAAGGCCGTCACGGGCGGGATTGAGAACACCCTGCACGGTTTCGGCACCGCCATGGGCAAGACCATCAACCCCGCCAGCATCGAAACCCAGGTCAGCGCCAACTGGGACGACGCGAACTGCTGCTGCGAGCTCGAAGCCCGCGACCAGCTGGCCCGCAAGAGCGCCAACATCCACATCACGGTCGCCACCGCCGAGGGCGCCGCGCTGGGTGCGGGCGGCATCGCCACCACCCTCGTCGACATCCCCGCGTTCGTCGCGCTTTCTCTGCGCGCCATTGCCGACATTGCCTTGATTTATGGGTACGATCCCCGTAAGGACGAGGAGCGCCACTACCTGTTCACAGTTCTGGCTATTTCTCTGTCTGCCGGGGCGAAGGCGAAGCAAGAGGTCATGCTCACTCTGAAAGCCCTGGAAAAGGAATTCAGGAGGGGTACATGGAAAGGAGCCAATGAGATAATTGCCAAGTTCGTTGGCAGAGAGGCCTTCGACCTTAAAAAGTTTGCCAAACGTCTCGGTATCGAGTTGACCAAAAGAAAGGCTGCTCAGATCGTTCCCGTCGTTGGAGCTGCGGTGGGTGGGGCCATGAACGGCACCATGCTGTACCAGATCACCGAGACCGCGCAGATGGTCTACCGCCGCCGCTGGCTGGCCGACCACCGTGGCCTCTCCACCGTTGACGCTGCTGACGACTGAAAGAAACTTACTCCTCGGCAGTCAGTAGATCGTCTGCGACGCCGACCTCGCCGGGTAGGAGGACAGGATGAGCCAGGAACTGTTCACGCACCTCGGATTTCCCGACCTGAGGGACGTCAGGGACACCCCGTCCATCGCGGGTCACCACGCCGCTCACCAGCGCTGCGGGATCTACTTGATGGTCTTTGAGAACGGCGAGGCGTACGCCGGTCAGGCCGTGGACGTCGTACGCCGCTACGCCCAGCACCGCAAGACGTACGCGGACATCACGCAGATGACCTTCCAGAGCGTCCCCGCCGACGACCTGAATCACGTCGAGGAACAGGTCATCCACCACCTCCAGCGGCACGGCGTTCTCCTGCGGAATATTGCGCTCATGAGCCACGTCCTGGGCGAGCGGAACTTCGATCAGGTCGTTCCCCCGGCCGATCAGGACCGCTGGCTTGGCGGTGAACTCCTCACCGACTCGAACGAGGCCATCCGGGATGAGGACCTGCGCCGCCGCCTGGCCCCCCGCTTCCAGACGTTCCAGAAGCTCCCGCACGCCGACCACGCCACCGACCTCCTGAACATGTACCTGACCGCCGTTATTTCCGCGCCGCGCCGAACGGAGCTGACCTTCTGGGCGGTGAGCTGCCTGCCGGGCCAGAACGCCAATGTCACGGCCAGGGCTGGGCAGGTGTATTACCGCGTCAACCTGAACATGCAGGAAGTCCTGACCGCCTTCGAGCACGAGGGGGAGCTGGCCGTCTCCTTCCACGTCGCCCAGAGCCCGCTTGCGGCAGGATTCGGCCCGAACTGGCTGGATTTCTTCAACAACGGCGACTACCAGGCCACCCTGCACGGCTACCAGCCCGGCGGCCCCGACCAGTGCGAACTGATCGCCCTGAACGCCCCGGCTGCCGCCGCCCTGATTGTCGACGAACATGTCAGCGCCGCCATGCGCCTGATGAACCTGCGCCTAATGCGGAAGGGAGCCACGTACTACGGCCGCTACCACAACCTGGACCTGGCGGACGCCGCCTTCAACTACGGCGACGAGGTCGAGCCGGTTACTCCTTTTCAGTGAGTAACGGGTCGCTGCCCTGCGCTTTACGGGGTCGCCCGCGCCTGCCGCTTCCAGCTCCGGCGCGGATGGCGGCGGCCCCGGCGGCGATCCGTTCCCCCTGAATGCGGTCGAGCAGGGTGCTGGCGGGTTCGTCGGTGGGGTCCTGGGGGACGAGCTGGCCGGTGAAGGCGCGGTGCAGGATGCTCTGGCGGGTGCTCTCGGCGCGTTTCAGTTCGGCCGCGACGGTCGCTTCGAGGTTGTCGAGCACCGAGAGGCGGCGTTCGACCTCCGCCACGATGAACTCCTGCTCGGGAAGAGGGGGGAGTTTAAAAACGAACGATCTAAGCTGACTTAAATTTATTCGCGGCCTCGTTGCGCCATGGATGTTTTTTGAAAATTCTATATAAGTATCCTGATCAGATAAAGCGAAGACTAGATATTCTGGGATGACTCTGCTCGTGTTGCATCTAATGGCGAAGCAATCGGCCTTATTAATCGATTTGCCGAACTTGGTTTCATAGATGCATACCCTGATACTTTTGTCAATAAAAGAAGAGAAGATGATATCTTTGCTCTGAATAGTGTAACGCTTGAGATTTTGGTACTTTTCCTCTGAGATATAGGTTTTTTTCTCTGAAATAAACTGAAGGTGGCCAATATTTTCAAGCCTGATTACTCGAATACCGACTGACGTATAATCTGATGACTTTAAGTTTGATCCAAATGGGCCATCGAAGATAGTGGTCGCGCATTCTTCTACTGTTGCTTCTAGCCAAGATGAAATGTTCTGGGTCTGGGTGCGCCATTCCCGCGATAGTTCCCCGGTGACGGCGGCGTGCAGCAGGCTCTGGCGGTAGCGTTTCAGCAGTCCCTGCGTGCGCCGCAGCTCGGCCACGCCTGCGTCGAGCTTGCTGAACAGTTCCTCGACCTTCTCCACGATCCGCCCCTGCTCGGCGAGGGGAGGGAGTAGAAAAGAAAACTTCAAGACAGTTTTGGGGTCGACTCTTGGGTGCTGAACACCACTAACATTTTCCATAGCGTAGGAAACAAAAGGTTTAGAAAGAAGTAGTGTAACTGCTCAGCAGGGGGGTGGGGTGCGGCGCAAAGTGTAGAGTCTGGGTATCGCTGACGATGCCTGCCCAAACTG
>NZ_JAGLBB010000093.1 GCF_018260555.1 Deinococcus sp.
GGAGCGCAGTCCGTATGAGGTCGCGGCCACTTTACCTGGCTCTCATCCCTTTAGTTGCAGATTGCAATAAGTTGGGGTCAGCGGAATCATCCGCTTCACCTATGACCGTTTCCTTTCCTATTCAGTTCTTGTCGGCCCTCTGGAACCTCTGGCAATCTCTGGCGGCGGAGGTGGGAGCGCGCCTTCGGGAGGAGGCTGGCCTTGATCTCAAGGAGTTTATCGTGGCGGGTTACCTGCAAGACGGCGCCGCGAGTCCTACGGAACTTGCCCAGAACATGCAGATGCCCCGCTACGAGGTCAGCCGCCTGTTGGGCAATCTGGAAGACAAGGGTTACGCCAAGCGCACCCGCAGTCACGCCGATGGAAGGCACGTGAACGTGCAACTCACAGAGACCGGGTACGCCGCCTGGGAACGTGGAATCGCCACTATTGAAGTCGTCACCGAACCCTACCTGAGCGGCCTAGACCCCGCCAGACGCGAAGACCTGATGTTGACCCTGGCTGGCCTGGTGCGCCCGCAGCCCTGAATACCAGGCAAAACGGAATTCAACTGTTTCGGTCAGGACGCGCCGCTGCGCCAGGTAGCTCCCTTCACGACCGCAGTCCGTTTTGCTCCCGCTCACTCCGCCGGAAATCGACTGGTTGTTGCGCGCCACTGAGCCGGAATCTGTCCAAGGAGACCACCCATGACCGTATCCAACCCTGAGCAGCAGCCTGCTGCGACCTGTCCCTTCAGCGGCAACACGGAGTCGCTGACCCGCCGCCATGACCGCCTGCTGCCCACCGACGACCTGACCCCGAAGGGCACACTGATTCAGGCGCAGAGCTACGCCGACAGCCGCGACCTGCTCAAGGGCGACTTTGCCCAGGCCGGGTTTCTGGCCCGCATTGCAAGCAACACCAAGGGCAGTGTCCACCCGCCCGTGCTGTACATGCAGGGCGAGGAACATACCGAGATGCGCCGCGCCACCGCCAAATACTTCACGCCTACCGCCGTGAACAGCTACGGCCCCATGATCGCCGAACTTGCCGACGACCTGATAGGTCAACTGGTCAATAAAGGCGAGATGAATCTGGACGATCTTAGCCTGCACCTTGCCGTGCAAGTCGCTTCCAACGTGGTCGGCCTGACCAGCAGCCGCCTGCCAGGCATGGAAAAGCGCATTGAAGCCTTTGTGGGCGGCAAGCTGGACGGCGAACCCGGAGTGACGCAAAAGGTGTCTCCTGTGCGTGACGCGGCGATGGGGGGCGCGGTCGGTCTCTTTTTCATGCTGGACGTGAAGCCCGCCATTGAAGCGCGGCGCAAGGAACGTCAGGACGACCTGATCAGCTACCTGCTGGACCGCGACTACTCCGACCAGGACATTCTGACCGAGTGCATCACCTACGCCACGGCGGGCATGATCACCACCCGCGAATTTATTACGCTGGCGGCCTACCAGATGCTGCTGAAGCCGGAATTGCGGGCCGATTACGTCCACGGGACCGAAAAAGAGCGCCACGCCATTTTGCACGAATTGTTACGGCTCGACCCGGTGGTGACGATGCTCTACCGCCGCACCGACCAGGACACCGACATCGGCGGGCAGACGTTCCCGGCCGGCACCACCTTCGCGCTGAACATCCAGACCGCGAACGCCGACCCAGCCATCATGGGTGACGACGCGGAACAGGTGTGTCCCCACCGCACCCTGCCGCGCGGCGTGCAGCCGCAGGGCCTGGCGTTCGGTGACGGCCCCCACCGCTGCCCCGGCGCGTTCCTGGCGATCAAGGAGTCGGACATGTTCCTGCGCCGCTTGCTGCTGTGGAACGACCTGGAAATCGTGAATCACCCGTCGGTGGGATACAACGAAATCGTCAAGGGCTACGAACTGCGCGGCCTGCGCCTGCGCCTGGGCACAAGGAAGGAAGACAGATGAGCAGATTACCCCTGAACCAGCCCGCCCCCGACTTTTCTGGCGTCAGCGACGACGGTCAAGCCATCTCGCTGCAGAGCCTGCGAGGGCAGTGGGTGGTGCTGTACTTTTACCCCAAAGCCAACAGCTACGGCTGTTCCATTGAGGCCCAGAAGTTCGAAGCCTCCCTGCCCGAATTTGAGCGTCTGGGCGCCCAGGTCATTGGCATCAGTACCGACAGCGAAGCGGGACAGGCTGCTTTCCGCGAAAAGTGCCACCTGTCATACCCGCTGCTGGCCGACCCAGGGCAAACCATCTGCCGGGCGTATGGCGTGATGGGCGGCCTGACCTCGCTGATGGGTGTGTCTAACCGGGCCTCATTTGTGATCGACCCGGAAGGCAAACTGGTCCATGAACTCAGGAACCCGCTGCACACGGTGCATGTGCCGGGCGCACTCGCCGCACTGGAAAAGCGCGGCGCGGGCAAGGCGCACAGCTGATACGGATTCCGCAGGCGGTGTCTTCCCGACTGTGGCGCAGTGAAGCGGCAGTCCGTCTGATACGGACTGTGGGTTAAACGGGCTGCAAAGACCGTGCAACCCGAGCAAGCAGGTGTTCCGGCCCAATTATGAAAATGCAGGCATAAAGAAAAGGCGGAAGAGCATTAAGAAAAATCGGGCGGAACACCGCGGCAGTTGCGGCAAACTGGCATCATGAAGATCAGCGACATCCAGAGTGCTTTTGAAGGTGCCTATAAACAAGACCCCCGCGACGGCCTGAGCGTGACCCCGAAGGCCGGGACGGGCGAATTTACCGTGGTGGTGCGCCACACGGATGCCGACGGCACCCTGCGCGGTTTTGACGTGGTCGCTCAGCCTACCGACGCCGAGGAGAAGACGGCTGGGCAGGTCGGTCAGGACGTGGCCGAGGTCGTCGAGCGCGAGCTGGGCTACGGCCAGCTTCCGGCGGCAGGCGAGGACGGTGCCTTTAAGCGCATCGTGGTGTAGTGGGAAGGCTGAGCGCCTGACCAATTTCATGGAATAACGTGAAAACTGACGTGCCAGCCATTCTTAAGGGCCTGTAACAAGACTGGACCTCTGGCGGGCGTTCCTGCGGCGCCTGTCACCGCGAGTGCGCGGGCGGGTACGGGCGCTGCGTCCAGCGGGCTCTGGTGGGTCTGTCTCACGTTCCGGTGCAGTGTGTGAGAGGATACCGGGCGTGTCTGCTCCATTCGCCCCGACCGAACTGACAGTTCCTGCCCTGTCCCTGGTCGTGCTGATCGGCGCGCACGGCGCGGGGAAAAGTACCCTCGCTGCGCGGCACTTCGCGCCGGAGGAGGTGTTCGCGCAGGCGGACTACCCGGATGTTCCGTCACTGCTCGCGGCGGCGGGGGAGAGGCTGGCGGCGGGACGACTGGCCGTGCTGGACGGTGGGTTCGTGCGCCCGGTGGACCGCGTGCCGGTCGTGGCGCTGGCCCGCGCGTACGATGTGAAGCCCGTGCCGGTGGTGCTGGACCTGCCGCGTGCCGTGCTGGAAGCCCGCACCGCCGCCCCGGCGGACGTGGTGGCGGCCCAGGTGGCTGAGTTGCGCCGCACCCGCCGGGGCCTGCGCGACGAGGGCTTCCGCAATGAGCAGGTGCTGTTCAGTGATGAGCAGGCACGCACGCTGCCACTGCGGCGCACGCCCCTGCGAGGGGACTGCCGCGACCTGACCGGCCCGTTTGACGTGATCGGCGACGTGCACGGCTGCCTGCCGGAACTGCTCGACCTGCTGCGCGACCTGGGGTACGTCCTGTCAGGGGGCGGCGCGCGGCACCCACAGGGGCGGACGGCGGTGTTCGTGGGGGACCTCGTGGACCGGGGGCCGGACAGTCTGGGCGTTCTGAAGCTCGTCATGGCCATGGTCGCGGATGGCGCGGCGCTGTGCGTGCCCGGCAACCACGACGAGAAACTCTGCCGCGCGCTGGCCGGGAAGGCCGTGAAAGCCATGCACGGTCTGGACGTCACCCTGGCGCAATTGGAACAGGCAGGCCCGGACGTGCAGGCGCAGGTCCGGGCCTTCATCGAGACGTTGCCGGCGCACCTGGTGCTGGACGGCGGCGCGCTGATCGTCGCGCACGCCGGGCTGCCCGCCCACTACCACGGGCGCGGCGGCGGGCGCGTGCGCAGCTTCGCGCTGTACGGCGACGTGAACGGCCAGCGCGACGAACTGGGCCTCCCTATTCGCCGCGACTGGGCCGCCGATTACCACGGCGCGGCCCTGGTCGTGTACGGCCACACCCCGCACGCCGCGCCCCGATGGAAGGGCAACACCGTGAACGTGGACACCGGCTGCGCGTTCGGCGGCCACCTGAGCGCCCTGCGGTACCCGGAACGCGCCACCCTCAGTGTGCCGGCCCGCGCCGTGTACGCCCCCCCGCCCCGGCCGCTCCCCATGCCGGAAGGGGAGAACGCGTCGTAAGAAGCGGGCGGCACACGGGCCCCTGACTGGCCCGAAGGCACCGCCCACACGCTGTTGACCGTCCGCCATCCGCCATCCGCCCCTTCACCACCAGCCGCGGCGTTTGAAATACGCGGCGAGCAGGCCGCCGATCAGCAGGAAACTCGCCCAGGCCAGCGCGTACCCGTAGGGGCTGTTCAGTTCCGGCATGAATTTGAAGTTCATGCCCCACACGCCTGCCAGGAAGGTCAGGGGCAGGAAGATCACGCTGACGGCCGTCAGGGTCCGCATGACCTCGTTCATGCGTTGGCTCTGGAGGTTCAGGTGCAGGTCCAGCAGGCTGGTCAGCAGGTCCCGCAGTCCGTCGAGGCGGCCGGCGGCGCGCGAGAACGAGTCCTGCACGTCGCGGTAGCGCACCAGGTCGGCGGGCGTGCAGTTGGCGTGGCGGCCCATCAGGGCGGTTGCCTCGCGGGCGTCCGTGGCGAGGCGGCGGGCGTGAGCGATCCGGTGCTTGAGTTCGAACACGTCCGGTACCGGGTTCTGCCGCCGGGTCTGGAACACGCGTTCCTCCAGGGTGTCGGCGTTCTCCTCGAGGGCGTCGGCCGCCACGAAGAAGGTGTCGGCGGTATGGTCGAGCAGTTCGTACGTGACTTCCTGCGGGTTGTTCACGCTTTCGCGGCCGGTCAGGGGCCACACGGCGCTCAGGGCGCGCGTGCCGCCGCCGCTGATGGTCAGCACGGCGTCCGGGAACGTGAAGACGCTCAGGCGTTCCGTGAACTCGTCGGCCTGTTCGGGCCGCGCGAAGGACCGCACGGTGATGAACGAGTGTTCCGGGTACACTTCGGCGCGGCTCCAGTGACCCTGTTCCAGGGCGTCCTCGACCGCCAGGGGGTTGAGGCTGAATGCCGCCCGCAAGCTGGCGATCTCGTCGGGCGTGAGAGTCTGAACGTCCACCCAGACGCCGTCGGTCTGCCCGGTCCAGGGTTGGTCCTCCCCGCTGCGCAGGAGTTTGACGCGAATCATGCTGCACAGCATGGCAGACGCGGCGCGCCGGAGCGGCGTGACCCCGCTGCTCTATGCTGCGTGGATGAGGTTGCGGGCATGAGTGCGTGGGTGTGGGTGATGGCCGGTGGAGCGCTGGGCGCCGCCGCGCGGTACGGTGCGGGGCTGGCGCTGGGGCCGCTACTGAACCGGGGGGGGCTGCCCGTGACGGTGCTGCTGATCAACGTGCTGGGCTCGTTCCTGCTGGGCCTGACCCTGACCCTGGTGGGGCGGGGCGTCTGGCCGGACGCGGCGCGACTGGCGTTCGGAACCGGGGTGCTGGGCGCGTTCACGACCTTTTCCACTTTCAGCGTGGACCTCGACACCCTGCTCTCACGCGGGCAGGGCGCAGCGGCCCTGGCGTACGCGCTGCTCAGCGTGACGCTGGGCCTGCTGGCGGCCGTCGCGGGCCGCGTGCTGGGGGCGCGCCTGTGACCCGCCGCAAGAAGACCGAGCCGGCCCGGCCACCCGAGCAGTTCCTGGAACTGTCGGAGTTGCTGGCGTACGTGGGGCAGGTCATCGCGCGCGGCGTGCCCGGCGCGGTGTGGGTGCGGGCCGAGGTGGCCAGCGTCACGGACCGCCGCCACCTGTACCTGGACCTCGTGCAGGCGGGCGAAGGCGGCGAGGTCGCCAAGTGCCGCGCGACTGTCTGGGCGCGGGAACGCTTCAGTCTGGAAGGCAAGTTCCGCCGCGCGACGGGCGGGACCCTCACGGCGGGCCTGAAGGTCCTGCTGTTCTGCGAGGCGACCTTCCACGAGCAGTACGGCTTCTCGTTGAACGTGCTGGACATCGCGCCGGAGTTCACGCTGGGAGACGCCGCGCTGCGCCTGGACGCCCTGCGCGAAACGCTGGTGCGCGAGGGCGTGTACGGCCTGAACCGCCTGCACGCCGCGCCCGCCGATTTCGACCGTTTCGCCGTGATCGCCCCGGTCGGCGCGGCGGGCCTGGGTGATTTCCGGCGCGAGATCGACCCACTTCAGAGCGCCGGGGTGCTGCGCCCCGTCTACCTGGAAGCGACCTTCCAGGGCCGGGACGCCGCGGCCAGTCTGCTGCGCGCCGTGCAGGAGGCCGCCGACCTGCACGCGCAGGAGCCGCTGGACGCCCTGATCGTCCTCCGGGGCGGCGGGGCCGTCACGGACCTCGCGTGGCTGAACGACCTGCCGTTCGCGCGCGCGCTGGCGACGTTTCCCGCGCCGGTCATCACGGGCCTCGGGCACGCGCGGGACGACACCCTGCCCGACGAGGTCGCGCACACTCGCACCGACACGCCCAGCAAGGCCGCCGCCCTGATCGTCCGCACCGCCGCGCAGGCCGCCGCGCAGGCGCAGGAGGACGCCCGCACCATCCGCACCCACGCCGCGCAGGTCCTCGTGGACGCCGACGCGGGCGCGCAGTGGGCGCTGGAGCGCGCCCGCACCGCCGCCACCCGGCACGTGGACCGCGCCGCGCAGGACGTGGACGCCCTGATGCGTCAGGCGCTGGGCCTGACCCCGCAGCGCACCCTGGCACGCGGGTACGCCCTCGTGCGCGGCGCGGACGGGCAGCCCGTCACCCGCGCCGCGCAGGTCCGCACCGGGGACACCCTCACGCTCGAATGGACGGACGGCACCGTACCGGTCACGGCAGACGACCGCCGTACACTCGGGGAGTGACCACCCTGGCCCAGGTGTGGTCGCCCGTTCAGTCCTCCGCGCCCACGGCTACCGGGCGCGTCGGGTCGCTGATCCAGTCGCTCCAGGAGTCGGCGTACAGGCGGTTGTCCGGGCCGAGCGGCACGCCCGTCAGTTCGCGGGCCAGCAGGTTCGGCGTGGCGCTCACGCCGCTACCGCAGTACGTGATGGTGGGGGCGGCCCCGGCGTTCAGGTGCACGCCCAGGACCTCGGGACTGCGCCAGTGGCCCGCGCCGTCCAGCACGCCGCTCCAGTCGCGGTTCACGGCTCCCGGGATGTGCCCGGCTTTCCGGTCGATGGGTTCCACCTCGCCCCGGTATCGGGCGGGGGCGCGCGAGTCGATCAGGACCGTGCCCGGCGCGCGGGCCTGCACGTCCTGCGCGCCAGCGACCATGCCGTGCTGCACATGCGGCGTGAAGGTCGTGGGCG
>NZ_JAGLBB010000094.1 GCF_018260555.1 Deinococcus sp.
TCTGCCTGGGTACGGACATTCTGTCCTCCGGTGTGGATCACACTGAACTTACCCTCCGCCAAACTCTATCCAGTTCAAACTACCAACGAGAACGCTCCAGGAAAAAGTCCGGTCGACCTCCCACCCTCAATGCGAGTGAGCCGCAAGGTCTCGTGGCTGATCTGAATGCCACGCTCGTGGAGCGGTTCCTGCACATCACGCCGGCTGAGCGGGAACCGGTGGTAGAGCTGCAGGGCTCACCCGATGACGCTCAGGGGAAAACGGTGACGGTAAGGTTCGGGGTCAGTCACAGTGGATCAGTCTACCGAGCTTAGGTTGCCATAATTTCAGGCCGCCGCGCTCTTGACGCGGAATCCTGTCATGGGTCACGATACATGCAGCTATCTAAGTAATCTTAGATAGAAGGAGTGACCCTGATGCCCCCCCGCCTGACCCAGCTGCGACTGACTCTCCTGCGCCTCACCGCGCGCCTGACCCGTGAATCAGGCGGGCCGCCCAGCGCCGCCGAACTGGCCCGCACCGCAGGGCTCAGCGAGGCCACCATGAGCTTCCATCTCAAAGCCCTCTCGGAACTCGGCCTGATCGAACGCAGCGGCCCCAGGGGCCGCCTGATCCTGACCGACACCGCCCGGACCGCCATCGGGGACGGCATCCCCATCTACGGCCAGATTGCTGCCGGCGCGCCGATCCTGGCCGAACAGGCGCCCGATCAGGTCACGCCCAGCCTCGACCAGCTGCTCGGCGTCCGTGACGGTGACTTCCTGCTGCAGGTCCGCGGCGACTCCATGACCGGCATCGGGGTCATGGACGGCGACTACGTTCTCGTGCGTCCCACCCCGGAAGTCCTGGACGGTGAGGTCGCGGTCGTCCTGATTCCCGGCGAAAACGCCGCCACGCTCAAGCGCGTGTACGTCTTTGGAGACGAGGCGGTGCTGGTCAGCGAGAACTCCGATCACCCCCGGCGCACCTACCCGGCTGCGGACGTACAGATCCAGGGGCGGATGGTGGCCCGCCTGGGCCTCGCCGGGCCCCGCCCGTCCACCCGGAGGGCCTGAGCCTCATGGGTGGGCGCACGCCGGGTCTCACCGCCTGCGTCCTGCTGACCCCCTGGCCGCTGGAGCACATCCGGCGTCAGCATCCAGGCGTGCCGGTCGCGGTGCTGGGCGAGGACCGGCGCGTCCTGCAGGCGTGTCCGCTTGCCCGGGTGGCCGGCGTTCAGGCCGGGCTGCGCGAGTCGGCGGCGCTCTCCCGCTGCCCGGAACTGCACGCCCAGGTGGTGCCCGCATCGGAAGCACAGGCGATCTGGGCGGAACTGCTGGAGCAGCTGTACGCCCGCTTCAGTGACCGCGTGGACGGCCGGGTGAGCGGCGCCGCGTTCCTGACCCTGTCCGCCTCCGGCGCGCGTGACCTGGCGGCGGCGCTGCATGCCCCGGTCGGACTGGCAGCCTCACGGGAACTCGCCCACCTGGCCGCCCTGAGAGCCCCGTCCGGCGAGGTCAGGGCCACTCAGGGGGGCAGTGCGGAGCAGGCCTTCTTGAAACTCACGCCCCTGGCCCACCTGGGCGCGCTCGGGGTGCCGCTGGCCTCCCTGGAGAAGCTGCACTTCCTGGGCCTGCGTAACCTGGGCGGCCTGATGGCCTGGAGCGCCGCGCAGCGCGAGGCGTTCCTGGGCGTGGACGCCGGCCGGAAGCTCAACCGCTTCCTGAAAGGGGAACGCACGGTCACGGTGGAACCGTACCGCCCCGGCCAGGTCCTGGAGGCCGCGCTCGCGTTCGATCTGCCCCTGACCGAACCCGCCCAGGTGGACGCCGCGCTGCGCGACCTGATGCCCGGCCTGATCGCTGAGCTGCGCGGGCGGCTGGCAGCCACGCTGACCGTTCACGCCGACACCCTCGGGGGACGCCTGTCGGCCACCCGGACGCTCAAGTGGCCGCTGGACCCCCCGGGTCTCACCCGCGTGGCGGGCCTCGCCCTGCACGACGCGGCCGCGCTGCCGCTGGGGATCGACCGGCTGACCGTGCAACTGGGCGGGCTGGCGCACCCGGGGCGGATGGTGGGCCTGTGGGCCGGTCTCGCGGAACTGGAGGTCACGAAGACCGTCCTGGGCCGCTTTCCGCAGGCGCTGGTGCGCGTGGAGTGGCTCGACCCCTGGGCCTACGCCACGGACGCGCAGTACGCCTGGGTGGACTGGCTGACCGGGCAGGTCAGGCCCCGCGACCTGACGCCCCGGCAGTCCTGGACGCCCGCGCCCGCCGTGAGGCGCGACCAGGCGGTGCAGCGCGTCCTGGCGTTCTTCGAGGGCCAGGGCCCGTGAAAGCCCACCAGACCGAGGTGCAGGTCGACCTGCGCGCCGGGCATCCGGCCCGCCTGATCTGGCGCGGCCAGCCGTACCCGGTGCAGGCCGTGCTGGACAGCTGGCGCTACGGGGGCCGCTGGTGGCTGGGCGAGCAGTCCCGCACCTGTTACCTCGTGCAGGCAGGGCCCCTGACTGCCGAACTGCACCACGAGGATGGAGAGGGAGGCCGCTGGTGGCTGGCGAGACTGCTCGACTGACTGCCTTGAAGTCGTCCCCCAGGAGTCCCGCCAGGCTGGAGGCGCTGCTGGCGTGCCAGTCGTTCTTCAGCGAGGGCCGCAGTACTGTCAGTCCCGCGCGGCTGGTGCAAACAGCCAGGGCAGCCGGGTTCAGCACGGTCGGTCTGGCTGACTGGTGCAGCGTGTCCGGCGCCGTGGAACTCTGCGACGAGGCGCGGGTGCAGGGCCTGAGCGCCGTGATTGGCGTGACCCTGCCCGTGCTGTTCCCCGGTCCGCCCCGGTCGTCCAGCTCCACCCAGTTGTTCCCGGTCGTGCTGCTGGCCCGCAGCCGCGAAGGATACGCCACCCTGTGCGAACTGATCACGGCCGTGAACCTGGAGTGCCCGGACGGCCTGCCCCTGGACCGGCTCCGGCCGGCGGGTGGAGGTGTGCAGGAGCACCTCGTCTGCCTGACCGGGGGCCGGGCGGGCTTTCCCACGGTTCTGGGCGAGCACAGGGACCTGGCGCGGGCAGCCATGTACCTGCGGCTCCTGCGGGCGATCTTTCCGTCGGCGCTGTACCTGCAGCTGTATCACGGCCAGGCACCCAGTGAGCAGCGGCGGCTGTCGTACCTGCGCGGCCTGGCCCGCGACCTGGAACTCCCGGTCGTGGCTGCGCCGGAGGTCAGCATGGCCTGCGCCGACGAGTACCCGCTGCTGGACGCGCTGACCTGCGCGCGGCTTGGTACCGACGTGCAGACGCCGCATCCCGAGCGGCCCCGCAACGACGCCCGGCATGTCGGCACCCCGGACGGCTGGGCGGGACTCCTTCCGTTCGGGGACGCCCTGCTGAACGCGCAGACGCTGGCGCAACAGTGCGCGCTGCACCTGCTCCCGGAGCGCCTCAGTGTTCCGGAGCCGGGCCTCAGGCCCTTTCAGACTGCGCAGCAGGCCCTGGAGGAGCGGGTGTACCGGGACCTGCCCGACCGCTACCTGCCGGACGCCCGACCGGCCGCGCTCGACCGGTTGCGGACCGAACTGGCCACCGTCGCCGAACTCGACCTGGCGGGGTTTTTCCTGACGGCCGCCGAGGTGACCGACTACTGCCGCGCGCACGGCATTCTCGCGGCGGGGCGTGGCAGCGCGGCTGGCAGCGTGCTGTGCTACGTGCTGGGCATCACCCTGAGTGATCCGCTGGCGCACGGGCTGCTGTTCGAGCGCTTCTTGCACACCGGGCGCACCAGCATGCCGGACGTGGACATCGATATCGCCAGTTCCCGCCGCGATCAGGTGCTCGGCTGGGTCGAGGAACGCTGGGGGCTGATGGGCGCCGGGCAGGCGATGGTCGCCAACCGCGTCACGTACCGCCTGAAGAGTGCCGTTCAGGATCTGGGGCGGGCGCTGGGCCTGCCGCCGGAATTGCGGGACCGCCTCTCCCGCTCGCTGGGAAGGGACTACGGGCACCTGCGGCCCCACCGGGGCAGGGAAGCCGAGGTGGTCTTCACCGAGGTGTTGGGAGACGCGCCGGTCAAGGAGGCGCTCCTGACGCTGCTTGAACGCGTTGAGCCCCGGTTCACCCGGCACCTGGCCCCTCACAGCGGGGGCGTGGTGCTGAGCAGCGAGGCCCTGACCCACTACAGCCCCCTGATGCGGAGTTCCGGCGGCATCCGGATGCTGACCTTCGATAAGGACGACGTGGAACGGCTCGGACTGATCAAACTGGACCTGCTGGGCCTGCGGATGCTGGCCGCGCTGGAACGGGCGCGCGAGGAGGCGCTGCGCCTGACCGGCGAGTGGGTCGAGTACGGCCAGCTCCCCGACGACCCCGGCGTCTGGCAGGAGATCAGCACCGGGGACACCATGGCCCTCTTCCAGATCGAGAGTCCGGCGCAGGTGCAGATGACGGCCCGCCTGCAACCCAGGAACATGACCCAGCTCGCGCACCAGATCGCCCTGATCCGCCCGGGCCCCATCCAGAGCGGCACCGTGCACCCGTACGTCCGCCGGGCCAGGGGTGAAGAGGCGGTCCCGGAACTGCCCGAACCCCTGCAGTCCATCCTGGCGCCCACGCACGGAACGCTGCTGTTCCAGGAGCAGATCCTGAGGATCGCCGCGCAGTACGCCGGCATGGACTGGCCCCAGGCGGACCGCTTCCGCAGTCGCCTGAGCCGCGTCGAGGACGACACGGAACTCGCGCAGCTGCGCAGCACGTTCCTGGACGGGGCCGCCGCCACGGTGGGCGCCTTTCCCTGGGAGGCCGAGGCCACGTTCGGGCAGTGCGCGGCATTCCGCGGCTACGGCTTTGCCGAGTCGCACGCCCACGCCTTCGCGGCGCACGCCTACGCCAGCGCGTTCATGCGCCGTCACCACCCGGCCGCGTACTTCGCGGCGTTCCTGACCGAAGCGCCGGGCATGTGGCCCGCGAGCACGGTCGCGGCCGAGGCAGCCCGGCGCGGCGTCCGGCTGTCCGGCGTGTGCGTGAACCGCTCCGGTGTGTCATACCGGGCAGAGTCCGTGCAGGTCGTCCGGGTGCCCCTGAGCGCCGTGGAGGGCGTCAGTGCCGACACGGCCCGGCAGATCGTGCACGAACGCCTGATGGGGGGTAAGTTTGCTGGTGTCGAGGACTTCTACGACCGACTGAACCTGAAACGGGACGCACTCGAAACCCTGGTAAAGGCGGGGGCGTTCGACCACATCGACCGGCAGCACAACCGCCGCGAGGCGTACTACGTGCTGCAGACCGTCGCGCACGCCCGGCCCCCGGGCACACGGGGCCTGCTGAGCCCGGACGTCCCCGCCCCCGACCTGCCGTTCCTGACCCCGGATGAACAGACGGCGCTCGACCTGGACGTGACGGGCGTGAGTGCCGCCGGGCGTCATCCCCTGGACGCGCACCGCGCCCGGCTCCGCGACCTGGGCTGCGAGGCCCTGGCGGGTCTTAAGCCTGGGCTGAGCGCCTGGGCCGCCGGGGTGATCGTGGCAAAGCAGCGCCCGCCGACAGCGAAAGGCTTCGCGTTCTACGTGCTGGAGGACGCCACCGGCCGCGCGCAGGCGATCATCAGCCCGGACCTGTGGGAGGCGCACCGGGCGCTACTGCGGGACGCGCGGGCCCTGATCGTGCGGGGTCAGGTGACGCGGCAGGGGCGGGCTGTCACCGTACGCGTCGAAGGCCTCGCCGAACTACCCCTGCGGCAGGAGTGCGCGGACGGCGCGGGCAGATGAAGCGCAGGCTGAACCCGGGCGGGTCTGCCGGGCAGTGTCAGGGACGTGACTCCTGACGCGCAGTGTTCCGTTCTGTTCCATTCACCTGACTTGTTGGAATCCGGTCCTCAACCCGGTCGTCCAGGCTCAGATCTTCCTGCCAGCGGGTCAGTTGCGGGGTAGGCTGCGGGTCATGACCGAGCGTGTTCACAGGGTTCAGCGGGTCCAGGCCACGCCCCGGCGCATCGTGGCACTTCCTGAACAGGCGCCCGCCGATGCGCTGGCCCTGAAGCAGCAGGCCGTGCAGCGGTTCACGGCCCGGCCGCAGACCCTGCAGCGGCAGGCGGTCCTGCCGGTCCTGCGTGCCGCCGCCCTGGACCGCCAGGAGCAGACGCGTCTCCGCCAGCAGCAGACTCAGGTGCAGCGTCAGATCACCGCACTGGGCGAGGTGACGCCCGCGCCGCACCTGCCGGAGCCGTCAGCGGTTCGGGCAGCACCGACCACACCGGGCGACCGGGTGACCGTGATGCGCCTGCGCGCAGAGGAGGTCGCCGGGCGACCCCTGGATGCCCGGAGCAGCAGTCAGTTCACGGCACTGCAGCGGCAGGTCGCCCAGACCCTCGCGCAGGGCTTCCGCTCAGACCGTGGCGAGCCAGCAGCCCGCTACGCCGCGTACGGGGAGCACCTCACCACCCTGTAGCGCCATCCGGTCAGCGCCCCGGTCGCCTCGGATTGATTCAGAACTACACCGAATCAATCGGAATCCGTATGAGTATCAAGCCGAAGTGAAACTCTGCCCGAGTTGTGGCGGTCGTGGACAGGCCGCTTTCCCCGAGCATGTTCCGGGTCAGGTGCAGTATGGCCCAAGACTCCATGCCTTTACGACCTTGCTGAATGTGGGGCATTTCATTCCACTGGAGCGAGTCACCCAAATTACGGACGCGCTTTTTGGCGCCTCCATCAGTCATGGTACGGTGGCTCTCAACGTCAATCTGCTCAGTACCCGACACTTTCCGGGGAGTTCGTCTGGGACGGCATCAACAGGTCGATCAAGTCACACAGGCGATTCGACTCCCGGCTGAACGACCGGACCAGTTCCCGCAAGCCCATCTTCACCACGCTCCACGCCCGGCGACCATGCGCCTTTTTCGGGCAGTCCAGAGTGACCCCGACCAGCACACACCACGTGTGGGTCAGCGTCAACAGGCACAGCAGGCGCTCCACGTGATCGTGGAGCGTCATGTGCGTTCCCTCCAGTTGGAAGCCTTTGCTCCCCAGCGCCCTGAAGAGGCACTCAATCAAGAATCTCCGGCGATATCGCGTCTGGATCGTCGTCACCGCTCCGGCGTTACTGGCGATGATCAGGGCCTCGCCGTCTCGGGTGTGCGTCAGAACCACGTTCATCGGTTGCCCGTACACCAGCGTGTCCTCGACCAGCAGACCGGCACAGCCGGTCTGCAAGCGACTCAGCCAGTCATTGGCGGTCCAGTCATCCATGAGTGTGTCACTTCTCAGGCGCACGCAGATGGGAATCCCACGGCAGGCCAGTCCCTGAATCCAGTCATAGCCGTAACTGCTCAGCAGGGGACGATCAGACAGAGAAATTGGGCATGAGAATATCCCCCGTGAACACGCTGACCAGTCC
>NZ_JAGLBB010000095.1 GCF_018260555.1 Deinococcus sp.
TGAGTGCTTTTGAACTTTAGGCCATTATTGACTAGTTGCTTATCATTATCCGAAAAAGGGGAACGAATTTCTTTTACTGAGTATATGATAACGCAATCCCTTCTGCCTTCTGAAAGGTCGCAGGTAGATGTTCCTATTGCAAATACTGGTGAATTATCAACCCTAATGCCTAGGTAGTATGCGGAATTACTAGATATGATGTCGCCTTGTAAAAAGCTAAACTTATCTATTTCGGCGACGATACCCCTTGAGAGTAATTGCTGAAACTCAATTGGATATGAAAATATGTTTTCAAAGACTCCAGTTACTTCGGCTATCTTCTTGCTTGTAGCTTGTTCCTCTGCAAACTTCTTAAGGGTCTCTATTCCTTTGGTGGGATGAGAGTGATTTTTGAGATCGTCACAGAGTATTGCTGCCAGTTCTTTAGACATCTACTTCACCCGCATTTGCTGAAGCCGCAGGCTTGGCATTTCAGGCAGCCTTCCTCGCGGATCACGGCGCGTTCCTCGCAGACGGGGCAGCGGTCGCGGCTCATGCCGTCCATGCCTTCCACGCTGACGCCGCTGGGCGCGGCGCTGGCGGGTGCGGGGGTGTCGGTGCTGCCTCCGGCGAGGGGGGGGAGCTGGGCGGCTTCCATGTCTTTCTGGAAGGTTTCGAGGGCGACGGCGATCAGGTCGGCCTTGCTGCCCACCAAGCGGCCGTTGTAGCTGCCGTACAGGCCGCCGTTGATGCCGCGCAGGGTTTTGATGATGGCCTGGGCGGGCACGCCGTGTTGCAGGGCGATGGACACGACGCGGCCGAGGGCTTCGCTGTCGGCGTTGGCTTCGTCGCCGGCGCGGCCGCTGATGACCATGACCTCGACGGGTTTGCGGTCGAGGTGGTTGACCGTGACGAGGAAGCTGCGGCGGTGGCCGCTGGTGGGGTCCGTGAGTTTGATCATGTCGGTGATGCCGCTCAGGCGGGTGGGGCGCTGGTACACGGCGCGGGCGGCGGGCTGGGTGGCCTGCGCGGCGGTGGGGGTGGCCGCGGCGGCAACCGGGGCGGGTTGGGCGGCTTCGCCCATCACGTCGGCGCTGGCGCTGGCGGTGTCGGTGGCGGTGGCGGTGTCGGTGGCGGTGTCGGTGGCGGTGTCGGTGGCTGGGGCGGGTTCTTCGGTCTTGTCTTTCTTCTTGGTGGTGCTCAGTACCTGGAACTGCCTGGAGCCGTCGCGGTACACGGTGATGCCCTTGCAGCCGGTGCGGTACGCCTCGCTGTAGGCGTCCTGGACGTCCTGCACGGTGGCGTTGTTGGGAAGGTTGATGGTCTTGCTGAGGCTGTTCGCGGCGAAGCCCTCGGCGTCGAAGGCGCACTGCACGACGCCCTGCATGCGGACGTGATCGACGGGTTTGATGTCGTGCGCGCAGACGAACACCTGCTGGAGCGCGTCGGGGATGAAGGGCAGGCCGACGACGCTGCCGTGGTTCTCGCTGACGGCTTCGGTGACCTTGTCCCAGTTCCAGTTGCCGTTCTCGTCTTGCATGCCGTCGGGCGCGGGGTACGTTTCGAGCAGTTCGACGAACAGCGGGGCGAGGAGCGCGCGGTACTCGCTGCCGATCTTGCGCCAGATGAACGGGCTGAACACGGGTTCGATACCGCTACTGACGCCCATGAGCATGCTGGTGGTGCCGGTGGGTGCGACGGTCAGCACGGCCACGTTGCGCCGGGGGGCGTGGGGAATCTTATCGGCGTGGCGTTCGTACACGGGGTACACGCCGCGTTCCTGCCCGAGCTTCTCGCTCTCGGCGATGGCTTCCTCGCGCAGGGCGCTCATGATGTCGTAGATGACGCGGCGTCCGGTGTCGCTGTCATACCTCAGGCCGAGCTTGATCAGGGCGTCCGCGAGGCCCATGACGCCCAGGCCCAGGCGGCGCAGGTCCTGACTGGCGACACGGTTGTCCTCCAGGGCGAACACGTTCACGTCCAGCACGTCGTCCAGGAACCGGACGGTGGTGCGCACGTCGGCGCGGAAGGCAGTCTCGTCGAAGCGGCTGTCCTTGACGTACGCGGCGAGGTTAATGGCGCCCAGGTCGCAGGGCTCGCCGACGGTCAGGGGGATCTCGCCGCAGTTGTGGGCCAGGATGCCGTTGGCGTCGAAGGCGTGAACGTCTTTCACGGTAACGTCGTACACGGCTTCCTCACCGTCCGGCTGGATGCTGACGATTTCGTCGCAAAAGCGTTCGCGGTTCAGGTCGCGGGTGTAGGCGGCCAGTCGGTCGTGCAGGCGGGCGGCCTTACGGGCGTCCCGGAAGTTCACCTGTTGTGCGAAGGTGTGCAGGTTGCTGCCGCTGATGATCAGTTCATGCTGCGCCTGGACGGCGTACTGGGCGACGCCGCCTTTTCCGTCGGGCAGAGAGTGCGTTCCGGCGGGACGGCGTTCGGTATGCAGGCTGCTCAGGATGCCCAGGCGGGCCAGCATGCGCTGGGCACGTTTCAGGAGGGTCAGGTCAGACTGCGCGAGGCGCACGCTGACGCCCTTGGCCTGCTGACCCTGCACACTGCCGTCCGCGTCGAACAGGCCCTGCAGCACGCCCCGGTAGAACTCGAAGCCGCCCTGCTCGATCTGGTCGGTCAGAGTCTTGTGCCCGTGAACGACGCCGTATTTCGCGGCCAGTTCCGCCAGCGCCTCGCTGCTCAGGCGGATGCGGGCGCGCTGTTCGTCGTCGCTGCGCCAGAGCTTTTTGGCGGCGCCCATCCGGCTCAGGGCGCCCTGTGCGGTGTCGGCCAGGGCGTGGCGTTCCTCGCCCCAGAAGCCCAGCGCGGCCATCGGGCGGGCCTTGTCCGTGATGAACGTGCCGTCGCCGATCAGGCTGCCCAGTAGCCAGCCCTCACTGCGGTTCCCGGCGCCTGCCCAGGGGCTCACGTCGCGGTGATCGTTGAGCATGATGCGGTCCCCGGCGTTCAGGGTGCCGGTTTCCACCCACTGCGTTTCCTGGGTGTCACGCGTCTGTCGCACGACTTTCAGCAGCTGGTGGTTGTCCGTCAGGCGCAGCTCGTACCCGCGCCGGGTCGTGACTTTCAGGACGGGTTTCACGCCCGTCAGCCAGAAGCCTCCGCGCGCGTCGAAGGACTCGCCGTTGACCGTGGCGCAGAAATCCTTCCCGATCAGGTGCTGCACCTGACGCGCGCCCATGGCCGTGCTGACCCACGTGTCGGCCGTCACGCAGGGGTTGGTGGAGCGGATCTCGTAGCGTTTGCCGAGGTTCTTCAGGGCGCTGTACTGGCTGATGCGGTCCACGAAGATCAGGCCGGGTTCGCCGGTGCTCCAGGCGTGCTGGGCGATCTGGTCCCACAGCCACCGGGCGGGGATGCCGGGGCGGGTGTCGGTCGGGTCGATCTTGCCGTTGCTGGCGGTGGTGTACACGGGCACGCCGCGCGCGCCGTCTTCCTCGCGGTCGGGGAGGGTGGGGAGCGTGCCGGCGTAGGGCTCTGCCTGGGTGTGCAGGGCGTACTTGCCGGGCACGTCCTGCACGCTGACGTGCCACAGGGCGTCGCGTTGCAGGGCGTCCCAGAATTTCTCGGTGACGAGGATGCTGATGTTGAAGGTGCTGATGTCACCCTCGGCGGCCTCGCGGTCGAGGTCCTTGGCGGTCAGGAAGTCCAGGACGTCCGGGTGCTCGATGGAGATCGTGGCCATGCCCGCGCCGCGCCGCGTTCCGCCCTGCCGGACGACGCGCAGGACGGGGGCGTACACGAAGCGCAGGGTGTTGATGGGGCCGCTCTGCTGCGCGCCACGGTTGGCCCATTCCAGGAAGTTGTCGAAGATTTCGAGCAGGAAGCTCACGGGGCCGCTGCTGGTGCCGCCCGATCCTCTGATGGGCGCGCCTTCGGGCCGCATGTGGCTCAGGTCAATGCGGGGTTCCAGGCCCAGGATGGCGTCGTCGGCGACCTTGCGGGCCGCGTCGATAATGCCGCCCATGTCGTCCGGGACCGTTTGCACGCCCTCCGGTATGGCTTGCACGACGGTGACACCGTTGGCGCGGGCCAGGGCGACCAGTTCGGGCTTCATGACCTGTCCGTACACCACGCGCGTCCAGTTGCGCACGGCGACGGGTTGCTTGTCACCGTCGGGTTGCGTGGGGGGCCGCATGAGTCCCTCGATGAAGTCGGTCACGTCGGCGTGGCTGGCGCTCATGTACGCCCACCCGCGCACGCCGGCGTCCGGGCGGCTGGCCTGCGCGCGTGGGGTGTACACGTCGAGGTTCACGCCGTTCCCGCCGCCGACCTTGGTGACCAGTGCGAGTTTCCGGGCGACTTCCATGACGCCCTCGAAGGTGCTGGGGTCGTGTTCGGTGGCGCCCTGTACAAAGCAGTTCAGGACGTTGCCGTGCGAGGTGCCCGCTCCGGCCAGGACGCGCCCGCCGGGGCAGAATTTCTTCTCGGCCATCAGGTCGTAGTACTGCTGCGCCCAGTGGTCCCGTACGCCCTCGCTTTCGGCCCCGGCAACCCAGGTGGCGATGCGGCGGAACATGCCGCTCAGGTCGCCGTCCCCGCTCTGAAGGTACTGCCGCCGGGCGATGTGCTGGGCGTTGTCGTCGAAGTTGGTCAGGGGCTGGACGCTGAGTGTGGTCACGGTGGTTCTCCTTGGCTGTGGCGTGGGGGGCGGGGGCCGGACGTGAAGGCACACAACATGAACCCGCCGCCGGTCCGCTGGGGACCGTGGTGTGAACTGCTGTGCGCGGCCCGTGAAGTGGGTCCTTCCTGAGATGGCTGACTCTACCATCCGCCCGCAAGAGGTACAAGTACTTGTACGTCCATTCGATTTAAAGTACAAGATGCTGCAACAGCCGGGCGCATGAGGCCGTACTCAAGCCCCTGTGGCACGCGGGAATCCGGCTTGGGTGAACGCCCACATCCGGGACCCCCGCCGAGGCTACCGGTTGCCTACAGGCAGCCTGCACGCACAGGGACTGTCAAGCGGAATCTGTATCATACGGATTCCGATTGATTCGGCGTACTTCCGAATCAATCCGAGCGGATGCGAGTGGGAACAGCAGACGCCCCTTCGCGGTATGGAGCCGCAGGCGGCGCCCTTCCGACTGTGGTGGAATGGAGCGCAGTCCGTATCAATCGTGCCGTTCGGGTTTCGCGTCCCGCATCATCAGTTCCGTCAGGGCTGCCTGCGGCGTCAAGCAGCCCGCCGCGACCTGCGCGACCGCCCGCACAATCGGTAGATCCACGTCCTGTGCCTGCGCCCAGGTATCCAGCAGGCCCGCCGTGCGCAGGCCCTCCACGACCTTCCCGCCCTGACCCGGATGCTCACCCAGTGCGATTGCCTCGCCCGCCGCTCGGTTCCGGCTGTGGCGACTCGTGGCCGTGGTCACCAGATCACCCAGGCCACTCAGGCCGTACACCGTGTCCTCCTGACCTCCTACGGCCCGCAGGTAACGGTCCATCTCGCGCAGGCCGCGCGTGATCAGGGCTGCCTTGGCGTTGTCGCCCAGTCGCAGGCCGTCCACCATGCCCGCCGCGAGCGCCACCACGTTCTTCAGCACGCCGCCCAGTTCCACGCCGGTCTCATCGGGACTGGTGTACACCCGCAGGGCCGGGGTCATCAGGGCCGCCTGCACCTCCTGCGCGAACGCCCCGTCGCGGCTGGCGACCACGGTCGCGGCCGGCAGGCCCCGCCCGATTTCCTCGGCGTGATTCGGGCCGCTCAGGACCGCCACCCGCCCGAAGCCCAGGCGTCGTGCCAGGACCGTCAACTGCCCCCCGTCCGGTGCCAGACCCTTGGCGCACAGCACCACGCCCAGCTCACGCGGCAGCTCGGCCAGCAGACCGGGCGCGCCCACGCTCGGCACGACCACCAGCGCGAACGCCGCCCCCACCACCGCCCCCGCGAGGTCCGGCGTGACCCGGAGGTTCGCGGGCAGGGTCACGCCCGGCAGGTACTCCGCGTTCACCCGCTCACGGTCCAGTTCGGCCGCGAACGCCTCCCGCCGCGCCCACAGGGTCACCGGGCCGTTGCGCGCCGCGTTTACCGCCAGCGCAGTGCCCCAGCCACCCGCGCCCAGCACCGGCAGGCTCTGGACTGCTGAGCCCTGGACGGGTGGGCTCTGGACCGGCAGGCCCGGCACGGGCGGCTGTCCCTGCGCGCTCACTCGTCCCCCGCCCACGCGAACACCCACACGCGCGGCGCGTCCGGTTCCGGCGGCGCGTAATCCGGGTACTCCACGATCTCCCACCGAGCAAAGCCGGCCGCCGCCAGCAGCGGTTCCAGGTCGGCCGGGTCGTACCCGCGTTCCCGGTGCGTCTCCACGAAGTCCAGTTCACCCACCCGGCAGAACGCCTGCACCACCCCCAGGTCCGCCTCCGCGTCATGGTGATGCGACCAGTGGTAATGCACCTCGCCGCCGTCTGCCAGGGGAGCGAGGCCCTCGACCGCGTCTCCCTCCCACAACTCCCGCACCCCCAGGCGGGTGTTCACGTCGAACGCGAACAACCCGCCGGGCCGCAGGTGCGCCCGCGCCCGCCCCAGCGCCGCGCCCAGGTCCTGCGGCGTCAGCAGGTTATTCAGGCTGTCGAACACGCACGTCACCAGCGAGAACCGTTCCGGAAGCGCGAACGACCGCAGGTCACCCTGCACGAACGGCACCCCCGGCAGCCTTGAGCGCGCCTCGCGCAGCATCTCCTCACTGAAATCCAGGCCTGTCACGTCCAGACCCGCCGCCCGTAACTCCCGCGTGAACCCGCCCGTACCGCACGCCAGATCCAGCGCGCCCCCCGACCCATCCAGGCCCCCGTCCCGCGCGAAGGTCAGCACGAAGTCTGCCCAGTGGTCGTACTCCACATCCGCCATGATCGCGTCGTACACGGCGGCCAACGCTGTAAACGGCTGCCTCTGCATGCCCGCGAGTATAGGCCCCCGCTGCCCCCGGCGCCCCAGCCCACCAGGCGACCCATGAGAAAGGCCGCAAGAAACTCGGCCTACCCATCCCGCACGGCCCGCTCTACCGTAGGAGAAATCAAAGGAACTGCTCAGCCGGGGGGTGGGGTGCGGCGCAAGGTAGAGAGCCTGGGTATCGCTGACGATGCCTGCCCAAACTGCGCCAGACTCGAAGCCCAGCTCGTTGAGGTGCTGGCTGAACTACGCACGATCAAGGCTCAACTGGCCCGAAACAGCTCTACGTCCAGTCAGCCCCCCAGTCAGGACAAGCCCTGGAAGACGCTCAAAATGTCCACACATCCAGATGAGATCGTCACCCTCCCGCCCCGTTCAAGAACCAGAGGCCAACGCGGGCGCTGGGGCGTGGACTGAGCTATCCCAGCCAGAAAGCGGGTTAAGTACACTGCGTTTATC
>NZ_JAGLBB010000096.1 GCF_018260555.1 Deinococcus sp.
CAGGCGGGGTTCTGACAGACGAAACTCTCGAGTGGGAGCTCTTTTGACACGTCCGGGGATAGGCCCCGGACGCTCCCATTTCAGTGGTGTCAGGCATAGTTCCAGCCAACTACCCTGCCAGCTGCTCAGCCAATCTTTTTCAAAGGCGTCAATGACGTAGCGGGAATCACTGACCACGTGCACGGCGCAGGGCTTTCTCAGAGCCTGCAGGCCTTCAAGCAGGGCGGTGAGTTCCATGCGGTTGTTGGTGGTCTGCGCTTCTCCCCCACTGAGTTCCGTGACGTGCTCGCCCATCGACAGGATGCAGGCCCACCCGCCGGGGCCCGGGTTCCCGGAGCAGGCGCCATCCGTCACCAACCGCACAGTGGGGCGGGGAGCTGCGTCCGGCATCACAACCCCTGGACGGCGCGCCGCCCCGCCTCGTTCAGCTGGTAGGTGTTGCGGGCCACGCGGTCGAGGTAGGGGTGCGCCGCCGACTCGCGGTCCGAGCGCATGTGGTCGGAGATGTGGGTGCCGAGCGTCACGGCTTCGTGACGCCAGCCCAGGCGGAGGGCTTCCTGAAGCAGTTGCGCGCGCGTCAAGTGGGGGTGACCCTGCGCGTGCAAATTCTGTGCGGCTTTGATGACGTACTCCCAGGCGTGGCGCATGGCGGCTTCCTCCGCCTCCATCATGGCAAAACAGGCCTCCCGTAGGGGCTCAAATGCACTGACCAGTAGGTCGTCCGCCGCCGTGCGTGCCCCTCAGGACCGGACAACCTAGCTTTAATCACGTCTGGAACGCAACAAGACCATCGCGTCGCGGTCCTGACCGGCCTGATGCGCTGACCCGGCGGCTTGACCTTATGGCCGACCGCTCATCACAGACGTTCCGGATTGTCAGCGAAACAAACGGAATCCGTATCGGACTGCCGGAGATGCCACGGTTTAGACGGCTGGCCATCTGTGACACGGCCCTCAGGCGTAGCTGCTTTCGCTGAACGGCCCATTTTAGCCACGACCCTGCCCCCGCGTCATGCGGGCGTGCCTTTCGCGGCCAATGCCAGTCACATCGTCCGCCCAGCAACGTTCCTAAGAGGACAGATGAAGTGAGGTGTCTGTCCTGGGCGAGAGTCAGGGTCACCGGATGAGCTCCACCGCGAACGGCAGGTCCGGCAGCTTGGCCCAGGCCTGCTCGGCGGTCAGCACGGAGAGTCCGTGGGTCTCGGCGGTGCCCAGGCAGGCGGCGTCTCCGAGACTGAGGTTGTACGGCTGTTTGCGGGCGTAGTAGAAGGTGGCCCGTGCCCGGCAGTCCGCGTCGAAGGGGAGTTCAGGGATGAGGGGGGCCAGGTGGCCCCAGGCCACCTGTACCTGCCCGTGGGTGTAGTCACCCTTGCCCACGAGTTTGCCTTCCAGTTCGGTCAGGGTGACGCTGCTGACGTGGCAGGCGCGGCCGGTCAGGGCCGCGCGGACGACCTCGTACCCCGGTTCCTGCCGGTGCAGGGCGATGATGGCGCTGGCGTCCAGCAGCAGTGGGGTCACCAGTCTTTTCCGGCGGCGTCCTGTGCACGGTCGTCGAGGAGTTCCTGCGTGAGGTCACGCCCGTCGGCGCGGGCGAGGCTGCCAGTCGCGGCCTCGATCAGGGCCTGACGGGTAGTGAGGTGGTACCCGTGGGCGTCTTTCACGAGCAGGACCTCGTCACCTTCCTGAACATTGAGGTCGGCACGGACGGCAGTCGGGACTGCCACGCGACCTTGCGCCTGAATCTTCAGATTGTAGTACTGGATCTGAGTCATAGACTGATTTTAGAGGTTTCAGGAGTAGAAACTGTGGTGACCCGACCAGCCCTCCTCAGCTGTCTGGTAAGTGCGAATCCAGAAGCTCATTTTCGAGTCTGTCAGACCGGTCACTTCTGCTCAGCAACGAGAACCGCAGCGACCTTCTCGCGTAACCCCTCACTGTCCCGCAACTCACGCAGAAGCACGTCCAGTACCATCTCCTGCGTGACGTTGAACCCCGCGTCCCGGATCTCTTTGGTGTAGTCCTCCAGGGCCTTTTTCAAGCTGGGTTTCACGCGGGTACTCAGCGGTTTGCGTTCTTCTGGCGGCGCGACTGGCGGCAGGTTCAACCGGCGCGGCGCTTCAGTCATGGGCGGGGTGGACCGTTCTTTCAGCTCTGGTGTCTGGGGCGCCGTGCGCAACGGAGGGGTTTCCGGTTGCGGTTCGGCTTGCCCCATCATCTTGCGGATGCTGCTCACGCGGGCACCTCCTGCGGCAGCAGGGTCTGAATCTCCTTCCACAACTTGTCGTAATGCCACCACTTCACGCGGTCCGGGCGATTGCCTTTCGCCAGGGCGTACTGCTTGCTGTACGGAATGGTGGCCGCCGCGATCTGTGCATCCGGCAGTTCAGTCTGGATGGCACTGATCGTGTCGCGCGTCACCGCTGGCATCGTTCCCGCGTGGTTCACGACGATTAGGTGCTGCAACTTCGGATTGGCCCGCAGCGGCAGGCGCATCAGGTGGTACGTCTCGACCAGCTGAGGTACGTCTCCTGAACCGATGTGCAGGGGCATCAGCACCAGGTCACTCTCACTCATGGCCTGCACGATACTGTGCTTATCCCCAGGGGGCGTGTCGATGAACACAAAATCAAAAGCGCTGCTCTCCCGGATATCCCGCAGCAGCGGATCGAGCTCATCCGCCGTGATGCGGTCGCAGGCGAACGTCTCGCTGCCCAGTTCAGCCGCCGTGAACCACTGATGGGCACTCGGCGTGCTGTCCATGTCGATCAGCGCCACGCGCGCCCCGGACTGCGCAGCGAAACTGGCCAGGGGCACGATAGTCGAAGTTTTCCCGGCACCGCCCTTCTTCATGACGGCGCTGATCACAACAGGAGACATTCTGGCTGACATGCCTGCCATCATGCCGTCCCGACGGACGGAAAGACAACAATCATTCTTAATTTTCATATTTCATTACATCATGAAAGTAGGCATGAAAGAGTGATTTCCATCTGAGTTTCTGTCATGAGCGAAATCAAGTTCGCTTTCCTGTCTGATGGATCGCTGGTCCGAAGCCGTCCCACGCCATTCTGGACACCGGATCCCGGTACGGCTGGTCCTGGATGTGACGAGGAACCCCAGCAGGCCATGGCTGACTTGAATGTAGAGCAACTCTTGTTCATCCCAATAGTCCAGGATGATCAGGGCTCAAGGCGTTTACGGCTCAGCAACCTCATCGGTGTGCGGTTGCCCGAAGCGTCCCAGGAGCTTTCAGGAATCCTGCTGATCGGCCGCTGCAAGAAGTTCCAGACGCTTCAGGATCAACCCTTCCCGAGCTTGACTCGCCGGGTCGGGCAGCAGGTGATAGGAGATGGTGTCCGTAAACGCCGGTGTCGCCAGCAGTTCGCGGGCCACCTGAGCCAGAAACGCCTTGAGCTCACGGTCACTCTGCCTGACCTCGTCGACCAGTTCAGGCCGCCCATCGAGGACAGAGACGACGTCACTGATGTCATGGCTGAAGCCGTACTCACCCTCACCGCGGCCCTCGAAGGCCACCAGTTTGGTCGCGAGGAAATAGGGGGCCGTGATGGTTCGCACCTGGAGACCGTCCGCCAGGTTCAGGGTTTCGGCGTGCTCCATCGCGGGGAGGTACCAGGGGTTACTGAAGCCCAGCACTTGCTCGTCGGTTGGCATCACATCGAGGATCAGATCGCCGTTGCGGAACCGGCAGATCGGTGCGCCTTCAGTCGTGTCCTCGAAGAAGCCCTGCCCGTTCAGTGACTCGGTCAACCGGCTGTACCCGGCCCGGGTGATCTTGACGATGGCGTCGATATCCAGGGTTTCGCGCACGTCAGCGGCTGCGGCGTCGGTGATGAAGAGGGCGGTGGTACTGCCGCCGACGAAGACCATCTGCTGCGCGAGTGGACCGAGGCGGCGCACGGTCTCGGTGAGCCGTTCGATGTTCGCTGCGCTGCTCATGACACGACCGGGATCTGCAGGCGCTCGTCCAGAAGCTTGCCGGCCAACTGGCGTTCGCGGGTGCTTCCGCTCCGCAGGGCATCGACCAGCGCGAGCCATTCGTAGAGGGCTGGGTCCTGACGGGCGGCGAAGGGCACCGAGCGGTAGAGGGGAGCCAGGGCTTGACCACGGACGGGGCCTTCGGGATCAGGCCAGATGGGGGGCGGGTCGCTGCCCTGAGCGATATGGGCGTTCAGTGGTGGCGCGGCGTAGGCGGTCGGCATGCCGCGGGTGAGTTCGCCCCGCACGGCGGGGAGGAAATAGGGGACACCGTACCGGAGAACCTCGCGGACGGCTGACCGGATGGGGGAGACGTCGCTCTTGACGAGTCGGGACTGCTTGAGTCGTTTGAGTCCGGCGTGCACTTCGGACGAGCTCATGCCCAGGCTTCCTGAAAGTTGCGCGTGCGAGGTGTACCCCGACTGAAGGAGCTTGAGGAGAATCAGAAGATCCTGGGGTTTGAGCATGGCCTCAGTATATTCGCTGTTCGCGAATCGCGAACAGCGAATGGAAGATCTGGAGGCAATGTGGTGAGAGAGGACCGGCACCCGGTGAAGTGCTCATGCCACTCGTTCGGGAAAACCCCTAATGGGGGTACTGATAGCCGAGACACCGCACACGATGGGGCCGGACCCGTGGACTCGCAATTCGGACGTGGAGCGGACTGCTGATCTGACAGGGACGGAAGGGAGTCCAGCTCAGTTGAGGCGTTTCCAGGCCGGTGGATGGGTGCCTGCTCAGCAGTGAACCGACCGTCCAGGGGAGATAAATTTCACACTAAGTAATATTAGTGTGAAACGGTATTTCTGAAATCCGGGGTACGTAGGTCCTCAATCTCGTTCAGGGATGCCTTGTTGATCTTCTGGTGAGGGAGGCTGTAAAACGTCGCCTGGGACGCATTGAAACGACAGAAGCCGATTGCTTGGACTGAGATTTGGGAGGATGCGACGATTCTGCTGCTCCCCTCTCCTTTTATTCAGGAGTATATGAGTATTCATCGCACCACTCCCATCACGCTCACGCCCCTGCCTAAGCTCGGGTAGGGGGAGATCCGAATGAGATTGCAGGGACGCCCTTTCATCCGTGCTGATGAACGACGGTCGAATCAGGGGGCCTCTGAATCCCCCTGATTGCCATATATGGCGCAATATATCTTGAGGTCCCTACCAGTACTTCCTTCTCCTCAGCGTACCGGTCGGTGAGCAAGGGCATCCTCACCCAGTTGCACGATGTTCCCCGTTCCCGGTTCCAGCAGCGGCGTGCTACTCCGCAGCGTCGCCCGTGGATTACTCCTCGGACTCCGCGCCAGCACCTTCCCGTCCCGCGTGTCCACCGCGAACAGATACCCGTTACTCAGGTACGCCACTCCCCGCACGATGAGCGGCCGACCGCCGAACGAGAACGCATTCTCCTTCGGCGGGTAGAACGTCCACTTCAGCGCCCCGGTCTGAAGGTCATAGGCGTTCTGGCAGGCGTCCCCGTTCGGCGTCGGGTACACCTGACCGTCCTCGGCGCTCACGTCCACCATCAGCGTCGTCCCGCCATTCGGGCACAGGGCGCGTGGCACCTTCCAGCGTTCCGTCCCGTCGAGGTTCAGGGCGCTCAGTTCCGCGCTCGCCGTTTCCAGCGCCACGATGGTGTCCTTCTCAATGTCCATTGCCGTCCACAGCAGCAGCGCGCCGTCCATCCGGTCCATCTCCTTCGCCCACTGCCGCGTACCCGTGCTCGCCGTGACCGCGTGCAGAGTGGTCCGGCTCAGGCGTTTCGGGCCGTCATCGTAATCGGAGATCCCGTACACCACGAGGTCATGCTCCGCACTGACCGCTACCCCAATCGCCAGATGCTGATTGGTGGTCTCGCCCTGCGGGCACTGGTGATCCCACACCGGGTCGAGCCGCCCGGCCAGCAGGTCCGGGATGCGGTACGCGACGACGCCCTCCTTGACCAGCAGCACGGCGAGGTCACCGACCTGCCGCATGCCTTCGAGTCCCCAGCGGATGCCTTTCTTGTGGTACGCGGCGGGCAGGGTCAGGGTGTGCTGGAGGGTCATGTCCGGCCCCCACACGCGGATACGGTCACCCTCGTTGTACTCGATCAGGCGCTGTCCGGCGCTGATGACGCTCGCGCCGGACCCGACCGGCACGTTGGGAATGTCGCCGTAACTCCAGGTGACCTTCCGGGCGGCCACGTCAATGGCGTTGAGGTTGGTCTCGTTGTAGCCGACGGTGAAGAGTCTGTTGTTGTGGAAGAAGGCGGGAGCGAGTGGGTCCTGAATGACGCCGGGCAACTCCCAGGCGGTCGTCAGGCTGGGAATGTTGATGGGCTGACCGGTCACGGCGTCATGCAGATTCCCTGGACTCCCTACCCCACCGCAGCCAGACAGCAGCAGACCCATTCCCACCAGCGACAGACGCAACATGAAGTCAACGTAGCGGGTGGGCTGTCCATCCACAAGCACAACTGACCATCCGCGATGCCCCAACAGAGACGGGAGGCAACGGAGGAGGGTTTACGGGCCTCCCGACGGAGCGCGGGCCTCATAGGCCATGTGTTGCTCAGCCCTCGTGCAGGGTCACGGGTTTTTGCCCCAGGACTGCAGGAAACCTTTCTTGGCGACCGGTTGCAGAACATCACGAAACGCCATTGCTCTACGCTGCCATTTCACAACATGATTTCGCCACCAAGATGCTGCGCTTCACTGCAACTCCGGTCCACGCGACCGTTTCTCACCCTCTGCGTGCAGCCCAAGCCGTTCCTTGTCGTGATCAATAGGCTGCCCGACGGCCCAGTACAGCAACACAACGAGCATGATCACAGCGCCTGCCACGAAGATGATGGAGGCGGATACGACGCTGCTGACACCGCCCAGGATGAGGTAACCGATGGACGTGCTGAGGCTGTCCAGGCCCGTGACCGCCGCGAACAGCCGGCCCTGAACGCTTTCCTCGACGGTGGCGTGGAGATGGGCGTAGACGAACGATTCGATGATGGACTGCGCGAATCCGAAGGTCAGACCGTACCCCAGCATGGCCAGGAGTGTGCCGTCTCCGCCATGACGGCGCTGATGCCGGTTGTGGTGATCAGCGCGAGGTAATTTCTGAAGGATGCAGTCCACATGCGCTCATGCTCCTGTGTGGGTGAGAAGGATGAAGTGCTGAGCGAGCAGGCGGTAGATCTCCTTGCTCACCTGGATGTTGTCTGGCCGTAACTGCTCAGCAGGGGGGTGGGGTGCGGCGCAAAGTGTAGAGTCTGGGTATCGCTGACGATGCCTGCCCAAAC
>NZ_JAGLBB010000097.1 GCF_018260555.1 Deinococcus sp.
CGGGTCCGGCAGCGGGTGACGGCCGCCCGCGCCGCCGGGATGCACGGGGCCGCTCAGGTCCGTTTCCAGGTCCGCGTACACGGCGCCCGGAACGTGCCCCGCCAGGAACGCGGCGCGGCCCAGGAGCGGATCGCTCAGGGCGTAGCGGCAGTCCAGCACACGCACGTTGCCCAGTAGGTCTGGGCCCTGTAAGTCTGCGCCCTGTGGGTCTGTGTTCTGCGCGTGTTCCAGCAGCCACGCGGCGGTCTTCAGAGGGTGGGAGGTCATGCCCTCCAGGCTACAATCGTGCCGCGACCAGAAACAAAAAGCCCGCCTCATGGGCGGTGATTCCTGAAAGATAGCGCGAAATGCACGACCTGTCAAACCCATGCAGCCCAGCGGAAAAAAGCCGTCCAGGCCGCGTCCAGTGCCACCGGCGGACCCACGCTTTCATGCACCACGCCCGGAATCGTGACGCGCCGTGTGGGAGAAAGGCCGCCAGTCTGTATACTGGAACGTCTGTGGTCCGGGCCGCCCAGTGGGGGCGGCGGACACTCGGCGGAACCCCCCAGGCGCCCGGGGCGGAACCGACACCGTACAAGGAGCGTCCACATGCATAAAGTCGCTATCGTCGGCCGACCCAACGTCGGCAAATCCAGCCTGTTCAACCGCCTCATCGGCCGCCGCGAGGCCGTCGTGGCCGACCTTCCCGGCGTCACCCGCGACGCCAAGGAAGGCCTGATGCTGCACCAGAACCACCGCATCACCCTCATCGACACCGGCGGCCTCTGGAGCGGCGACGAGTGGGAAGACGCCATCCGCGAGAAAGCCGAGTGGGCCATGGAAGGCGCGCAAGCCGTCATCTTCGTCCTCGACCCCCGCGAGGGCCTCTCGGCCGCCGACTACGAAGTCACCGACTGGCTACGCCGCCTGGGCAAGCCCGTCATCATCGCCGCGAACAAGATCGACAGCCCCAAGCACGAGGTCTACATGGCCGACCTGTGGGGACTGGGCTTCGGCGAACCCATCGCCATCAGCGCCGAACACGCCCGCGGGCTCGACGACCTGCTCGACCGCGTCATGACCTACCTGCCCGAGGACGACGAGGACATCCCCGAGATCGCGCCCATCCGCATCTCCCTGATCGGCCGCCCGAACGTCGGCAAAAGCAGCCTGCTCAACGCCATCACGCAGACCGACCGCGCCATCGTGGCCGATCAGCCCGGCACCACCCGCGACTCCCTGGACGTCGAGTGGGATTACGGCGGTCAGCGCTTCGTGCTGGTCGACACGGCCGGTATCCGCAAGAAACCCGACACGGCCGTCGAGGACTACGCCATCCAGCGTTCGCAGGCCGCCATCGGCCGCAGTGACCTGATCTGGCTGGTCGTGAACGCCGGAGACCTCGGGGACCACGAACTGAAACTCGCGAACATCGCGTACGACAGCGGCAAACCCGTGATCGTCATCGTGAACAAATGGGACCTGGTGCCCGACGCGGACCTCAAGGCCACCGAGAAGGACCTGAACCAGAAACTCCACCACATCAGCTACGCGCCCCGCGTGTACACCAGCGCCATCAACGAGTACGGCATTCACGAGATGCTCGCCGAAGCCATGAAACTGCACGAGAAATGGCAGAGCCGCATCCCCACCAGCGAACTGAACCGCTGGCTGGGCGTCTGGCAGATGCGCCAGAGCGTTCCGAACTTCCACGGCAAGAAACTCAAGATGTACTTCATGACCCAGGTGGAAACCGCGCCCCCCACCTTTGCGATCTTCTGCAACCGCGCCGACTTCGTCACCCGCGCCTACGAGGGCTTCCTGCAAAACCGCATCCGCGAGGACCTGCAACTCGCCGGGATTCCCGTGCGTCTCAAATGGAACGAGAAAGGCCCGTACAAACGCGGTAAGAACGCCGACAACGACGACTGAATCTCGTCACGTGCCCCCGCTCCGGCGGGGGTTGTTCGTTACCAGTCAGCCTTGACCCGTCAGTTGTTTACGGTGCTGCCCCGGTCACGGCCCTTGTCCCGTGAAGTACCGGCGGGCCAGGGCCACGGCGTCCAGGCCGACCACGTGCCCGATGCGCCGCCCGGCGAGGTCGTCAGGTTCAATGTGAATGCCGCCCCAGATGCGGGACTGCCCGGCCTGATCGGCAGCGTCGGCGTACGTCGCCCATTGCAGGCGCACGGGCGCGGCGTTGGTGGTCGAGTCGGTGCGGATGAAGCCGGGCGCGGCCGTCATCTCGTACAGGCCGCCGGGAAAGAAGGCGCTGCCGGTCAGGTCGGTCAGGACGCTGGCGGCTGCGCGGCTGAACGTGGAGTGCCCGGACACGAAGCCGGGGAACGCGGGGCTGACGAACACGGCCGTCTGGTACGGAATCCACTCGGCAGGGTCACGCCAGGAGAAGCCCCCGGCGGCGTTGAAGCTGCGGACCAGCAGTTTCCCGCCCCGCTCCTCGGCCACGCCTGCCTCGTCGCGCAGGGCCTGCCGGGCGGCCAGGACGCGCACCAGCGTGATGGGCCGCGCGGTGTCAGATTGCCGTTTCACGTCCCAGGCGGCGATGGCGGCGTCGTGCATGGCGGCGTTCAGGGCCAGGTACAGTTTCACGTCCCATTCCAGGCGGGGCAGCGCCGGGCCGTGACCCCCCAGCCGGTGGGGGAGGCGGGCGTCGTCACTGACGGCGTTCGCCAGGACGTTCCAGTGGCCGGGGGGCGTCTCGGCGCGCGGGCCGTCCGCCCAGAATTCCGCGATGACGCGCCCGTAATCCGCGAGTTTCGTGGGGTTCGGCGCGTACGGCTGCCCGGTCACGGGGTTCACGGGGTGCCCGCGCCCGTCGTTGGTGCCCAGGGAGTTATTGCCGGTCACGGCGGGGGACAGGTCAGTCATGTCCGGCCGGGCGGGGTCCAGCTGGGCCTGCCGGCGCAGCAGCTCCGGCACCCAGCGGGCGGCCATGAGGGGGTCAGCCAGGGTGGGAACAGGACCGGGGTCGTGGTAGAAGCGGCCGCTGCGGGTCATGGCGAACGGTTTCACGTTGCCCCACTGCGGGCCCATGAAGGGCTGCGGGCCGCTGAGGGGAATGCCGTTCTGCGTGAACGGTTCTTTCAGCAGCAGCGGTTGCCAGTGGTCGGGGTTGCTGGGGGTCGCGCCGGGAATCTCGGGGCGCAGGGGACCGTTCACGGCCCGGTAGCCGGTATTGTCGGCGTACCCCTGCGCCTCGTTCGCGCCGTCCGTGCGGGCGGCGTCCAGGATGGCCTGCGCGACGCGGTTTCCGGTCGCGGCGGGCGTGTTCCCCTGCGTGCCGGTGTCGGCGGGGTCCAGACCCAGGTGCCGCAGACGGTCGTCGAAGCAGGTGCCGAGCGCCGGGACGACACCCGCGTACCGGGCGCGCAGCACGCGGTGCGCGGCGTGGTTCAGGGCCTGTTCGACCTGCGCGGGCGTGCCCTGGTGGGTTTCCTGCACGAACACGCCCCGCGCGGTGGGGTCGAAGGCGGCCCAGGTGTCGTACATGGCGGCCGACAGGTGGAACAGGGTACGGGCGTGCGCGGCGGGTTGCGGCAGCACGTTGCGAATGGCGTCCAGGGCCAGTTCGTCCCACACGCGCGCCGCCGAGTTCCCCGGCGCCTCGATGGCGGCCCACGCGGCGGGTGTCAGGGGGCAGGGGGGCGTGCCGGGGCTGGCCTTGACTCCGGCGGGGCCGGGAATGGGAGGCGCGCCGGTGTCCGTGATGGGCGCAGCCGGGCAGGCGGTCAGGGTCACGGTCAGGGCCACACCCAGGGCGACCTGTCGCAGGGAACGCAGCCAGACCCGGCGGCCCGGACCTGAGTGCATGAATGTGAAGGACGGCTTCATCTGCTTCATCTGCTTCATCTGCTTCATCTGCCGCGCAGTCTATGGCCCAGCCTGACCGCTGGCACAGCAACGTCATCAGGGACACGGGCGCCGGGTCTGGCCGTGACCCTCATTGTGTTCTGCCGCTCAGGGCTGGTAGGTCTTGAGCAGCCCGCCGAAGCCGCTGAGCGCCCGGGCGCGGTAGAACACCAGGCTGATCGGCAGGTTGCTGCCGCTGGCCGGCACGAAGTCGATGTTCAGACGGTCGCTCTGGGAGCGCCACACCATGACGGGCTCGTCGGGTTTCAGGGCGTTACCGCTGCGGGGGAGCTTGATGGTCTGCGTGATGGGGCCGTCCTGCACGTTCATGGCGCCCCGGTACAGGCCACCGCGCGGGCTGAGGGCCACGGCGGTCCCGGCCGCGCCGTTGACTTCCAGGTCATACAACACGCCGTAGTTGCCGCTCAGGCGCACGCTCTGGCGGGTCAGGGCGTCGGTCCCCGTGATGGCGGGGTCCACCTGACCGTCCCCGATCACGATGCGGGTGGGCAGCGTGCTCAGGTTCACGCGCAGGTGCCGCACGGCGTCCGGGAAGGTGCCGCGCACGTGCCTGCCGTCCGGGCGCAGGTACGGGAGTTGCTGCGCGACCTGCCCGGTGGGCGGCAGGGTATCTTCCAGCATCAGGAAGGTCAGCTCCACGCGGCCCGAGGTGTTCAGGTCCTGCATCACGTTCACGCCGCTCCCGGCGCCCAGGGTGGGGCTGGCGTACACGGCCGCCGACTGCCCCGGCATCAGGCTCAGGGTGGTGCTGCCACTGGAGGCGAAGTACTCCATGAGCGTCACCTGCCCCAGCAGTCCCTCGATGCGGGTGGGGGCCGTCTCGCCCAGGCGTTCGCTGCGGACTTCCACGGCGCGGGATTCGATGTTGCGGGCCATGACGTACAGGCGGGCCGGGCGGCCCAGGCCGTTCAGGTGGTACGCCAGCAGCCGCGCGCGCCCCTGCACGCTGTCCTGGTACAGGATGCCGCTCTGGGTGGGGACCTCGGGGCTGTCGCTGAACAGCAGCGGGTAGTTCGGGCCGTACGCGGTGACGGGTGTGGCCGATGGGTAGTTCAGAATCTGCGGGTCCGGGAAGGCGTCGCCGGGCTGCGCGTACTTCAGGGCGTACGTCAGGGGACTGTCGGCGGGCGTGCCTTCCACGCGGATGGTGCGCGTGAACGGCTGACTCTGCAGGCCCCGGCTGTTCGTGACGCTCAGCGCGACGGTGTACGTACCGGGCTGAAAGTACGCGTCCTGCCGGCCAGTCCAGCGGCGGGCGGTGATGTCCGCGCCGTCCGGGTCGAAGGGGTACTCGGTGTACACGATCCGCTCTCCTGGCGCGTACACGCTCTTATCCGTACTGAAGCGCGCCTGCGGGCTCAGGGGGTTGCCGCCGTCGCGCAGGGCGGTCAGCGTGAAGGTGCGGTCGTCGCTGATCAGGTTGGCGTTCAGGGCGTCGGCCAGCGTGCGGGCACTGACGTACAGGGTGGTGCCCACACTGGCGACCGTCCCGGCGGGCTGCCCCTGCCCGCTCAGCGAGGCGCTGTTCTGGCGGGTGTCCACGCTCAGGCGCCCCAGTTGCAGCTGGGTGCTGGTGCCCAGCAGCGGTTGCCCCAGCAGGTCCGCCACCTCGCGCAGCGGCAGCATGGTGCGCCCCCCGATCAGACGCGGCGGGCTTTGCAGCGTGACGGGACTGCCGTTCAGGAACGTGCCCGCCTGATCCAGCGTGAAGATCAGTTGCGCCGAACCCAGCATGGGCTGAGCCGCCCGCGCGTGCCCCAGCGCGCCCAGACCGGTCACGGCCAGACCCGCTACCGCCAGCCCCGCGCCGGTCAGGCTGCCGGTCATTGGGGCGGCCAGTGGCGCGGGCAGCAGGGCCAGCAGCGGCAATAGACGGGATCGTCGGGGGGAGGAACGAAACGGAAACGGGGACCACCGGGAACACTGCATCCGCTGAGTATGCCTGCCCAGACTGACCGGAATCTTCGCGCGGGCCTGACACAGCCGCGTTGGTGATTGAACGCTCAAGGGAACACCGCCCGCCCTGGGGGAGAACAGGCGGCCAGACGGGCGGGCGCAGGGGACCCGGCGCCCGCCCCCGGTGGGCGGCGCGGCCCGGAGCTATTTCAGGGTGCTAATGAAGCAGACGCAACCCGTAGCAGGCGCCGTAGGAGAGGCCTTGCTTTCAGTCTGGGCTTTCAGTCTGGGGGCACAGGCGCGGCCTACACTGGGGTATGACCGATTGGGGCACGACCGACGGGACCATCAGGGGCGTCACTGCCGCGCCGCAGAGGGGCGGATGAAGCGGGCGGCCGTGCTGTGGGGAGTGGGGCTGGCGCTGCTGCTGCTCGCGCTTGGCCTGACCCTACCGCGTGAGCGCAGGAACGAACTGAACCTCACGGACTTCACGGCGGCCCTGAACCGTGGGCAGATCAGTACGGCCGTCATCGTGTACCAGAACGGCACCGCGCAGGTCACCGGGCAACTCGGGGACGGCCGCCCCTACCGGACCCTCACGCTGGCGGTCGACCCGGTGCTGACCCTCGCGTCGCTCCAGCAGTCAGGCGTGACCGTCTCGTACCTCGCGCCGTCCCGCCTGAGTGTTCTGAGCGTCCTGAGCGTGGCCCTGACCATTGCCCTGATCGGCGCCCTGATCGTCCTGCTGGTGCGCGGTCGCCAGAGCGGCGGCGCGGGCGCGGCGGGGAATTTCGGGAAGTCCAGGGCGACCATGGTCAGCGAGGGCCAGATCACACTCAACTTCACCGACGTTGCCGGTTGCGACGAGGCCAAGCAGGACCTCCAGGAAGTCGTCGATTTCCTCCGCCACCCCGAAAAGTACCACCCGCTCGGCGCCCGCATCCCCCACGGCGTGCTGCTCGTCGGTCCTCCCGGCAGCGGCAAGACCTTGCTGGCCAAGGCCGTCGCTGGCGAGGCGAGGGTTCCGTACTTCAGCATTTCAGGCAGCGACTTCGTCGAGATGTTCGTCGGCGTCGGCGCCGCCCGCGTCCGCGACCTGTTCGAGCAGGCCCGCAAGGCCGCGCCCTGCATCGTCTTCATTGACGAGATCGACGCCGTGGGCCGCAAGCGCGGCATGAACATGCAGGGCAACGACGAGCGCGAACAGACCCTCAATCAACTGCTCGTGGAGATGGACGGCTTTTCCAGCGGGCAGGAAGTGATCATCCTGGCGGCCACCAACCGCCCAGACGTCCTGGACGCAGCGTTGCTGCGTCCGGGACGCTTTGACCGGCAGGTGGTGGTGGACGCGCCGGACGTGCGAGGACGCGAGCAGATCCTGCGGATTCACGCGCGGAAGAAACCGCTGGACGCCAGCGTGGA
>NZ_JAGLBB010000098.1 GCF_018260555.1 Deinococcus sp.
CAGTTTGGGCAGGCATCGTCAGCGATACCCAGACTCTACACTTTGCGCCGCACCCCACCCCCCTGCTGAGCAGTTACCCTGTCGGATCACCTGCCCGTGGTGGCGGAGCTGACTTTGCCTTGAACCAGATGAGGGTGGGGCAGGCATCAAGTTGCCTGCCTCACCCCGTCTTTTGCTATTCCAGTTTGAAGCCGCTGGCAACGTACTCGACCTGCACGCGCCCGTCGTTCCAGAGGCGCACTAGGCCGTAGCCAGGCACAGTCTCCTGCATGTTGCCATACCACGAAGCAGCGGAGACAGCGCCATCATTGGCGTACTGCACGCCGTTATACAGCACCTGGTCAATCAGGTGGGTGTGCCCGGACAGGCACAACTTGACCTGCGGATTTTTCTTGAACAGCGATTTAAAGCGCGGCGCGTCAATATGGATGTTACTGCCACTGATTTTCCAGTCGCCGTTGAGGTTGTTGCTGCCATCGAAGAAAGGGGATACGCCCAGAATCGGCGCGTGGGAGAGAATCAGGGTGGGTTTGCTCTTATTGGCGCTGAGATCATCTTTGAGCCAGGTAAACTGGTCCTCATCCAGCTTGACGATGTAATCGCGGTCTTCGCCAGGCTGAATATCGTCAATCACCACGAAGTGCCAGGCCCCTTTGTCAAAGGAGTAGTACCGCTCCCGTAGGCCCAGTGCCTGCATAATCCATTGCTTACCCCAGAGCGGCTCCTGCCCCGTGGTGCCGCTGCTCTTTTTGTCCCAGCCCCAGATGTCGTGGTTGCCGATGGCGTGGTACACAGGCACTTTGGCCTCTCGCCTGAAGATTTCGACTACGCCTTTCATCTGCGGCTCGACCACACTGGCGGGCTTGTTAAACGCCTCGGCCAGAAGGTCGCCGCCTTGCAGGATGAACTGTGCGCCCTGGGACTGCGCGTGCCGAAGGGCGACCGTCAGCCCCTCCGCAGAAAGGCCCGGTTTGAGCCTGTCCTTATCAAGCAGGTCGGCCCCGAAATGAATATCCGTCAGGTGGGCAAGAATGAGGTCGGGTCTGCTGGCGGGGGGCGCCGTCAGTTGGGCCTCGGCACGGCTGAGCAGCGGCAGTCCGGCCAGAAATGGAACGGTTTTGAGCAGAGTCCGGCGAGTGGTCATGGGTACCTCCACAAAAAGGGGGCGGGCGGCCATATCGCCGCTGCCCCTGCACCTCAACGTTACTTCTGGCTGGTCTGGTAAAGCTGCTCGACTTCTTTGCTGCTCAGGGCAAAGGGATAGATGCGCACGTCGTCCAGGGTGCCCGTAAAGCCGCGTCCCTTGGGTTCTTCAGCGTTGCGGCCCAGGTTCCAGGGGTAGGAGGTGTACTTGAGCGTTCCCTCGACTTCCGCTTCCCTGATCAGCTTGCCGTCGATGTACACGCGGGAGGTGTCACCTTCGACCACACCGACCAGGTGATGCCAGTTGCCGACCCAGTCTCTAGGCTGCGCGACTTCGTTTTCACCGCGCCGCCAGCCGCCGGTGAAGAAGTCGATGGAGCCGTTCTTGGCATCGGTCTTCAGGACGTTCCAGTCGCCTTTGGTGAAAAAGTCAGAGTAGGCTTTTTCGTCGCCCGATTTGACCCAGATGCTCATGGTCATGTCCTGTACGGGGGTTTCCAGCACAGCAGTGCGCGGAAATTCGACGTAGCTGGCCTCATTGCTGAAGGCCAGCCCTTTACCTACTTTGCCCTCGACGATTTTGACCTCGCCCACAGACTTGCCGTCGTGACCAAAGCCCGAAAGGTCAGCCAGGGGATTCTTGCCATCAAAATTCAGGCGCAGGATGGTGGCGTCAAGACGGTTTTTAGGCTGCCCAACCAGAATGCGTTGCGTGGGCTGTCCAGCCACGCTCATGCTGTAGGTGCCGTCCTTGGCCAAGGACAGTTCATAGGTCGCCGCGCCGCCCTTCAAGCTGACGGCCTTCAGGCTTTGCTTGAAATTGGCAGGGCCAGTCACCGTTACAACCGGAGCCGTGGTGACCCCCTGAGGCAGCACCAGCGTCAGCGTTGTTTTTTCACCACTTTTGGGCAGCAGCGGCGTCTGGCTCAGCGTCGGCCGGGTCTGCACCACGGGCGCAGCGGTGCTCGTTTGGGCAGATGCCACACTCAGGAGGCTCAGGGTCATCAGCAACAGGGTCTTGGGCATAAGCAGGCCGAGGTTAATTTGGCCAGGTCACCCTGGCGTCAGCAGAAGCCCAGGACCCGACAGTGCTGATGAGGCCGTGGAGGAAGGCATCAAGAGGACAATGAAGTGCAGACTGCTTGCAGGGAACTGACCGCTGGACTGACTGAGCGCACGGATCAATGTCCGAAGGCCCAGAGAAATGACGCTCCAGGCCCAACGACCATGGGCTTTGCCTTTGGCTTCCTATAGGACGCCCGACCAACACGCATCAGACGTAGGCCATCGTCACTACTCTGGTGGCCTACCAAACCACCAGAAACGGCCACCCGCCCGCGCACCTTGGGTATGAAAGGTCACGTGCGCCGCTGCTTCGCGTACTCGTTCGCTCCGGATGAGGTGGAGGGTCGCCTGCACGAGTACGGGCTGAGCCTGCTGCAAGCTCACTACGAGTCGGGTCTGCGCGGCAGGGTACTGCGCCGGGCCGTGGAGGCGGACGTGGACCTGCTGTCCTGCGTGGCGTCGTTCGCGGCGGAGGTCGGCGTGCGCGCGGAGCAGCGCGGTGAGCCTTCGTCGGGCGAGGACGTCATGACACCGGTGAGCGCCCTGTTCGTGACGAAGGGTCCGGCAGTGCGGCTGTGCACGGTGCATAAGGCCGGGGGCCTCGCGGCCGCGCGGGTGAGGGGGAAGGTCACTCAGCTTTCCTTCAAACTGACCATCAGTACCCCAACCCATAGTCCCGTTCCCGCTCCTGCCGCCTGTCGCGGGCGGTCTTAGCGTCCTCTGGGTCTAGCTCCAGCGGTTTTCCGCTGGGGTGTTTTTGTTGTTGCTGGTCGTCGTCGCGGTCATGGGTCAGGCCCAGTTCGCGGCCTAGCTGGGCCTGACCTGAGAATCGGAACCAAAAACTGCGCTAAGTACCTTGAAGCTCACATTGCGCCATGCCGGGAAAGCACCGGAACCTCTCCATTCCCGCTCCAACTTACTTTCCTTCTGCTCCGCGCTCCGCGCGGTTTATCGACAAGATCAACGCAGTGTACTTGGTTCCGAGTCCAGTCTGGTTTTCAACGCATCGGGCATCCGTTCCAGCCACTTCTCGATGGACTGGCGGTCAAGCGGCTGCAGCTGCGCAAGGAAGCGCCGGTCACTGAGTGCACGACCCACCCGAACTGCGCGTTCCTCACGGGTGGCTGCGGCTGGAGGAGACAATTTCCTCAGCTCAGCGATCAGCTCTTCACGTGTCGCTCCTGCCTTTGCCAGAGTGATCAGACTGGCGTGGTGCTCAGGCGGCGCTGAGACGATGACGGCCGCGAGCGTACGAGGCACACCGGCCCGCAGGGCGTCGAGCACGGCAGAGGGCCAGTTCAGGATCCGGAGCTTGTTCTTCGCATAACTGCGCCAGGATTCGCCCAGCGGCGTGAAGACGCCGTCCATCAGGGCGTGATCGGGGCCCTCCGCTTCTTTGAGCAGCCGCATCAGGCGGCCGCGGGCCTGCTCAGGTGTCGTTCCCAAGGCGAGTGACACGAGTGTCAGTTTCGCGTCCACCTCGTCAATCACGTTCAGGTCCTGACGCTGCAGGTTCTCCATCAGGCCCGCCACCAGGGCCTGCCGGTCATCAAGGTCCCGGATCAGGACCGGTACCTCCTTCAGGCCAGCAATCTGGGCAGCCCGCCAGCGCCTCTCCCCTGCCACGATCTCGTAGCGTCCACCGAACGCCCGGACCAGCAGGGGCTGCAGGATACCCTCAGCACGGATGCTGGCGGCCAGGCTTTCCAGGGAGTCCGGCTCGAAGGTGCGCCTGGGCTGCGCCGTCCCGACTGTCAGCTGATCTACCCTGAGCAGCTGCGCGCCCGCGCGTGCCAAGCCGGCGTCAGACGCCACGGTGAGAAGCCCAGAGAGCTTCCCGAGGTCACGTTTCGGGCGGCTCACGCGGTTCCCTTGTAAGCAACTCCGAGTACCCGCGCGATACTCGCGGTTGCCTGCCGCAGATCCTCGGCCACTGGGCTACCAGGCGCGTACACACCCACCGGCTGCCCCGCCAGAGCGCTATCAAGGTAGATCGCTTCCCGCTGTGGCAGGGGCTCGGCCACCGGTGACAGGTGAGACCGGATCTGCTCAAGCATGTCCCGGTCGTGGCCACGGCGGGCGTCGTACAGGGTCGGCAGGTAGAGACCGACCCGCAGCTCCGGGCGCAGGCCGTGATACATCCGCATCACTTCCGACAGGCCAGGCAAGGCGTTCACTCCCTTAACGCGGGTCGGGATGGGCACGAGCAGGACGTCCGACGCCAGCGCTCCGAGCGCGGCGAGTTTCCCGACGCTCGGCGGACTGTCGATCAGCACCACATCGTACAGTCCCTCCACAGCCGTCAGCGCGCGTCGCAGGAAGAGCTCAGCTCCGATCCGGCCTGGCATGATCGCCTCCGCCAGTGCCAGATCCACCCGCGACGGAATCAGGTGAAATCCGAACATCTCACGCGGGGCCGGGAGCGCCCCAGCCTCAGTCGCGACCGGATACACCGTCTCACGCAGTTCGGCATCCTCGACGCCCAGCCAGGTGGTGAGGTTTGCCTGAGGGTCGAGATCAATCAGCAGCACCTTCAGCCCCGAGCGTGCGAGTTCATAGCCGGCATTGAGGGTGAGAGATGTCTTGCCCGCTCCTCCTGCGTGATTGAAAAACGTCGCAGTGATCACGTTCAGACAATACCGCTTTCACGGTTCGTTCCGGAACGAACCGAGTGCAATACGTGAGCGCACCTGACACCAGACACCGTCCTGGACGTGCAGGACCGTCAGCTCCATGGCACTGGGCAGCTCGCTTCTTCGCCTGCTCGCTCCTGCTTTTTCCCGTAGTTTCTGAGGGGTTCGTCTCCTCCACTGACGTTTCTCTACAATGGAACCATGCCTGAGCGAAAACCGAGGGGATCCGCGCTACCAGTCGTGGACGTCGGAAGCGGCTACGACGAGCTCAACCTCGGCCGACTGGCACTGATCAGCGGACAGAAAACCGTGCCGGCCACCCTGCGCCGCTGGCAGAAGTCCATTCTCACGCCCGACGGCCGTCCCGTGGTGGTTACCTGCTCCGTTCCGGAAGATCAGGTTGTCCCGCACGGCCTGGACAACGATTTCATGGTCGGGCTGGTTAATCTCTGCTTCGAGGCGGGACTGCCAGACGGGCCCTTTACAGTGTCCGCTTACGGGCTGCTCAAAGCCTCGGGATTCCCGGATACAGCCCAGTACTACCGCTCGCTTGAAGAGAGCCTGGTGCGCCTGAACAAGGCCAACTACACCATCGAGGAGGGGTGGTTCATGCGAGGCCCGCACACCTGGACGACCCAGTCGTTCGCGCAGGTTAACTACCTCTCGTACGGCCGCTCGAAGACCGGGGTGCGTGGCACCTCCGTCATCACGGTACAACTTGCGCCGCCCATCATGGACAGCCTACGCGCCGGGTATATCAAACCCCTGGACCTGAACTTCTACCGCTCCCTCAGTCAACCGCTTGTCCGCGCGGTGTACCGTCAACTCGACGCGCTGCATTTCGATGACTCCACTCCTGACGGCCTCGTGCGTGAACTCAGCGCGCCACTCATGGCCTGGGCGAACCGCCTGGGGATCTTCAGTGAACGAGCCGACAACGTCGCTCGTACACTCAAGCCGGCCAACGACGAACTGCTGGACAAGAAGTACATCTCTGAGATCGAACTAACGGGCCGCGGACGCGACAAGCTGGTGCGCTACGTCTTCGGGACGCCCCCGGTGGGAGACCATCCACAACTCGCGGAACTCCTGCGCCTCAGAGGCGTGAAGTCCGGGGTCGCCGTCCGGCTGTCCACGGTCTTCCCCGAGCGCATTGAGGAAGCCGCCCGCCGCTTCGACCACTACGTCAAGGCGGCGACCCGGCCAATCGGTAATCCCGGGGGCCTGCTGGTTGCAATGGTGCAGCGGCCAGAAGATTTCGCTGACCTGCCTGGGTATGTCCCGGCCCGTCCGAAAACGGAACCGTCAACCACCCGGACGAGTATCAGCAAGCGGTCCAGCTCCAGCGCACCACTCACCGACGAGATTGAGGCCATGGAGGCCCGGGAGGAGACGCGGGTAGGTGCTCTGGACGGTCAGGCACTGGTCGACTGGGTGCTGCGTCAACTGACGCTGCTCGGCACGATGAAGCACCTGAGTGTGCAGGAACGGACTCTGCTCATCGAGGCCGTCGCGGCCGGAACGCTGGATGGCCGTTCGGTTGTGCGCGAGGCTACACGCGCCGTCTCAGGCGGCGTTCCGGCAGTCCGCGCTGTCGTGGACGAGGTGCGGACCCACCTCGCCAGTATGCGCCCGTAGTTTCTGAGGGGCCCTCCGTTGGGCACTCCCGTATGTTCTGAGTGAACAGGCGGAAATAGAGCGTCTGGGACGGCGCTACCGTCTGTGAAACACAACTCCCGTATGTTCTGAGGGAAAGAGAGAAAAAAGGTGCTTTTCAGCCCGTATGTTCTGAGGGAAATGACGACGCTGGCCACCGTTCATGCCCGTATGTTCTGAGGGATAACCCCTTCAGATTCCCGTATGTTCTGAGGGGATAACAGGAGGATTTTTGAGAGACTACCCGTATGTTCTGAGGGAAAGTAGCATCAGCCTCCCGTAGTTTCTGAGGGGAACAGGGGAGTATTTCCCGTAGTTTTTGAGTGGATTCGCCGAGATTCATGCACCAGGACAGTTTCCATCTTGCTCCCCTGATGATGTTTTTTATTCATCATTCTTTTTAAAATCACCATACAGGACCATCACATCAGAAATCGCACCAGCCCTCCATGCTCACCCGTCCACAATCAAACGTCGAGGGTGTCTTTAAGCCACCCCAGATAGCGGAGGGGAAATCCGACACATAGAGGGATGCTGACCCGCCCCATTCGCAAAGCGGTATCTGTCCCTGATAGATCCTGC
>NZ_JAGLBB010000099.1 GCF_018260555.1 Deinococcus sp.
TCCATTCCCGCTCCAACGTACTTTCTTCTGTTACGCGCTCCGCGCGGTTTATCTACGAGATAAACGCAGTGTACTTAAGTACGTTGAAGCTCACATGGCGCCCTGCCGGGAAAGCGCCGGAACCTCTCCATTCCCGCTCCAACGTACTTTCTTCTGCTCCGCGCTCCGCGCGGTTTATCTGTCAGATAAACGCAGTGTACTTAACACGGATTCCGGATGTGGAGTGGGCCACCCACGCCGTCATGGGCGCGCGGCAGGTTCCCAGAGCCGAGCTTCTGCTGTGGTGTCCCGGCAGGTGGGCTCAGGCGCGCGGGGCGAGTACGGTAAGCTGCGGGGGTGAGTGACGTCCCTGCTGACCTCCCCGCCCGCCCGGACGCCGCGCCGGAGGGGGCCGGGCCGCCTGCTGACCTGCTGGAAGGCGCGAAGGGACGCATGAAAGAGCTGGCCGTGACCTACGCCCGCACCCTGCCCGGGCTGGATACCCACGGGCTTATGCACGGCCTGGAGGGCGTGCAACTGACGTTCATGCCCATGGGTGACCGGGACGGAGCCTTTGATCCGGAGCACAACGTCATTCTGATCAACTCGCGCGTGCGGCCTGAACGGCAACGCTTCACGCTGGCGCACGAGATCAGCCACGCGCTCCTGCTGGGGGACGACGACCTGCTGAGTGACCTGCACGATTCTTTCGAGGGCGAGCGGTTGGAACAGGTCATCGAGACGCTGTGTAACGCGGGAGCCGCCGCGCTGCTGATGCCCGATGAACTGCTGACGGACCTGCTGGCCCGTTTCGGACCCACCGGCCGCGCCCTGGCCGAACTGGCCCGCCGCGCCGACGTGAGCGTCAGCACCGCCTTGTATGCCCTGGCCGAACGCACGGCTGCGCCGGTCCTGTACGCCGTGTGCGCCCTGAGCCGCGCCGGAGACGATGACGAACCTCACGCCGGACCCCCTACGAACGCAGGGGCCGGAGCCCCGAAAGTCCTGACCGTGCGCGTGGCGGGCGGCGCTCCCGGCGTGAAGTACACCCTGCGGTCAGGAACGACCATCCCGGACGATCACCCGGTGGCCGTGGCGCTCGATACGCGCCTGCCGATCTCTGAGGCCAGTTACGTGCCGTTCCGCTCCGGGCGGCGCATGCCTGCCCAGGTGGACGCCTTCCCGGTCCGTCAGCGGGTGCTGGTGAGCTTCCTGCTCCCTGAGCGGACCGGACCGGCGTGAACGCGCACACCCTGACCTTCGGTCTGCAGGCTCCGGGAACGGTGCGCACGGCGCGGGGCTGGGAGTGGCGCTGGCGCGGCGCGGCCGTGATGGGCATCCTGAACGTGACGCCCGACAGCTTCAGCGACGGGGGCCGTCACGCTGCGCTGGACGCCGCCCTGAACAGCGCGCGTGGCATGCGCGGCGCCGGGGTGCTGATCCTGGATATCGGCGGCGAGAGCACCCGCCCCGGCGCGGCTCCCGTACCCGCGCACGAGGAACTTGACCGGGTGCTCCCCCTGATCCGCGCGCTGGCCGGGCAGGGCGTGCTGCTGAGCGTAGACACCATGAAGGCCGAGGTGGCGGCCGCCGCCCTGCGCGCCGGAGCGCACCTGATCAACGACGTGAGCGGCCTGCGTGACCCGGCCATGCGCCGCGTCTGCGCTGACGCCGGAGCGCCCGCCTGCGTGATGCACATGCAGGGCCAGCCCCAGACCATGCAGGCCGCTCCGCACTACGGCGACGTGGTGAACGAGGTGCACACCTACCTGCGTGAGCAGGCGCGCGAGGCGCTGAACGCCGGGGTGCCCAGTGTGCTGCTGGACCCCGGCATCGGCTTCGGGAAGACGCCCGAGCACAACCTGAGCCTGCTGCGCGCCCTGCCTGACCTGAGCGCAGGCCCGCACCCCGTCCTGATCGGCGCGAGCCGCAAGCGCCTGATCGACCTGATCGCGCAGGTGCCCCACGCAGCCGACCGTGACCCCGGTACGCTGGCGCTACACCTGCACGCCGCCCGCCAGGGAGTCGCCGTGGTCCGCGCCCACGCCGCAGCCGCGCACGTTCAGGCCCTGCGGGTACAGGCGGCTCTGGGTGTGGAGACCCCGGACATTCAGGCCCCGGACGTTCAGGCCATGCGGGGCGCCTGACCCGGCCCGGCGGTAGACTCGGGGACGATGAAGCCCGCCCTGACCACCGTCACGCCCCCTGCCGGGCCAACCGTGAGCCGCGTCGTCCTCCAGGGACTGGAATTTCACGCGCGGCATGGCGTGTACGACACCGAAGCTGTGCTGGGCGCCCGCTTCGTGATCGACGCCGAACTGCACTACTCCTTCGCGCAGCTGAAAGATGACCTGAACGAGGCCGTGAACTACGCCGAGGTGTACGCCGCCATTCAGGAGGAAGTCACGGGCACCCGCCACCAGCTGATCGAGGTGCTGACCGGTTTCATCGCCCGCCGCCTGCTGCGTGAGCAACCGAAACTGGAGGCCGTGACCGTGCGCGTGCACAAACCCTTCGCGCCGCTGCCCGGCGTGTTCCGCGACGTGTTCACCGAACTGACCCTGACCCGCGCGGACCAGTAAGCCTTGAAGGCCGCTAAGTACGTTGAAGCTAACATTGCGAGATTCCGGGAAAGCGCCGGAACCTCTCCATTCCCGCTCCAACGTACTGTCTTCTGCTACGCGCTCCGCGCGGTTTATCTACAAGATAAACGCAGTGTACTTAATACCAGGACCGACGCTTTCATCGCCCTGGGCGCGAACCTGGGCGACCCACTGGCCGCGCTGCGCCGGGCCGCCACGCAGCTGGGGACGCTGGGGCAGGTGGTGGGCGTCTCGGCGCTGTACCGCACCGCGCCGGTCGGCGGCCCCCCCGGCCAGCCCGACTACCTGAACGCCGCCGCGCAGCTCCGTACCAGCCTGAACGCCGGACCCCTGCTGGCCGCGCTGCACGAACTGGAAGCCGCCGCAGGCCGCGAACGCCACGAACGCTGGCAAGCCCGCACCCTGGACCTCGACCTGATCACGTATGGCGACCTGATCAGCCACCACCCCTCACTGAGGCTGCCCCACCCGCGCGCCTGGGACCGCGCCTTCGTGCTGGCGCCCCTGAACGACCTGAACCCCGACCTGCGCCACCCTGTCACCGGCGAGACCGTGCGCGCCGCCCTGATCCGCCTCGGCATGGACGGCGTTCAGCGGATCGGCGGGCCCTGGCTGCCCTGATCGCCAGCATCCAGCTGTGACCGTGACAAGCCCGGGTCCACGCTCCGCACAGGTGGGAACCCTGGCAGGGAAAGGCCAGGCAGGTGAAGGCCAGCCGCGGCGGTCTGCCGGACGGTAACAGCAGACCGTCACACCTCACGCCGTCTGTGCTCCCCCGGGGCGCTATGCTGGGAGGCGACATGAGCGAGCACACCAAAACCACCAGCCACGGAGGCGCAGGCCGCGCGCTGCTGTGGGTCGTCCTCCTTCTCACCCTGGCCCTGCTGGGCTTCGTGACGGCCACCGCCGTCCGCCACAACCCCATCTACAGCGACCGGGAAGCCAACGGCATCAGCCGCTACAGGTTCATCGAGAACTGCAAGGAACTCGCGCACGACACCGAGGAACTCACGGTCGGTGCCGCCGGTCAGAGCATCCCCCTCAAGACCCTGATCGAGCAGAGCGCCCCCCTGAAGTCTGGCGATACCATTCACGCTGACCTGGACGCCGAACCCGCCCAGATCATCAAGGCCACCCAGACCACCGAAGGCGGCGGGTGGACCTTCACCGTTCCCGCGACCGTCGCCGTGCACAACGGCGAGCGGATCAACATCCTGGGCCAGCTTCCGCTGCAGTGCGCGCACGACAAGAAAACCGGCAAAACCACCGCGCAGCTCAGCCTCCCCGGCCAGTAACCCTCAGATCACCGCAGGCCGCGCTTCCCAGTGGGGGCGCGGCCTGCCTTTGTTTCACTGATACGGACTGCGGTTGATTCGGTGCAGTTCTGAATCAACGGCAGTCCGTATTACATCACCACTTCCAGGCCACTGAGGCACTCCTCGGCAATCGCGCGGGCCAGGGGATCGCGGGTGCTTCGGGCGTAACTGACGCCCAGTTGCAGGTGCCGCTGACTGCCGGGCGCGCTCACGAGTTCCAGCGTCTGGTAGAACGCCAGGTGTGTGTGCGCCAGCAGCACGTCCCGCGTGCGTTCGGGTGGCAGGATCGTCAGCAGGTTCAGGGCCTCGCTGTACGAGGAAAGGGCGCGGTTCTGTTCTCCTTCGACCGCCCAGTCACGCCCCAGTTGCAGGGCGCGGGCAGCAGACAGGTACGCGCTTCTCATGACCGGAATTCTAGAGCATGACTGCCATCGGCGCCGCTGACCTGCCTGCCCCCCTGATACGGACTGCCGCTCCACTGCGCCACAGTCGGGAAGGCGCCGCCTGCGGCTTCACACCGCAGAATCCGCATGTTGTTCCTCCTCGCGTCCGCTCGGATTGATTCAGAACTGCCCCGAATCAACCGCAGTCCGTATCACTCCGTATCAGTCGAGGGGAATGACGCGCAGCGTGCCCGTCGCAGCCGGGCCGTCGATGGTCAGCACTTCCAGGTGGCAGGGCAGGTCGTCGCGGCCCAGTTCGCGGATCAGGTAGGCCAGGGCGGCGCGGTGCATCAGGGCCAGTTTGCGGGATGTGACGCTCTCGGCGGCGCTGCCATGGCGGGACGCGGCCCGTTGCCGGACTTCCGTGAACACCAGTACGCCCAGCGGGGTGCGGGAGACCAGATCGATCTCGCCGCCGGGAATGCGGTAATTGCGGTGCAGGATATCGCGGCCCAGGCTGCGCAGGTGCGCCTCGGCGCGGTTCTCGGCGTCCGTGCCCTTCACGCCAGCCAGTCGGCCCAGGACGTGAAGTCCGGCGTGGTTCGTTCCGCGCCCGCCTCACGCAGGGCCGCGCCGGGCGCGGTGGTGGTGAGGGCCACCACGCGGCAGCCCGCGCCGACCGCGCTGCGCACGCCGTTCACGGCGTCCTCGTGTGCCAGACAATCGGCCGGGTCCAGGCTCAGGCGTGCGGCGCCCAGCAGGAACGGCTGCGGGTGCGGTTTACCCTGCGTGACATCCTCGCCCAGCACGCGCGGCCCGAAACGGCTCCCCAGCCCCAGCGCCTGCAGCCCGAACTCCACGTTCACGCGGTCGGCACTCGTGACCAGCGCGAACGGAATCCCGCGTGATTCCAGCGCATCCAGGTAGGCGCTCAGGCCCGCCACCTCGCGCAGCGCGCCCGCCGCGAGCTCCCGGTACCGGCCCTCCTTGACCTGATGGAAGTGAGCGGCCAGGGCCTCGTCCGGGTACGTGCCGGTCAGACGCTCGATGATCTCCGGGTTGCGGCCCCCGTCCACCTTGGTATCCAGATCGTGCCCGGACAGGGTCAGGCCCAGCACGCTGGCCGCCACCTCCCGCCACGCCTGCCGGTGAAAGTGATTGTTATCGGTCAGCACGCCGTCCATGTCGAACAGCACACCCGCCGGACGCCACGGCCAGGCGCTCATGGCTGGTCCCCGGGCCAGTCCAGGTCGTCCGGGCCGTGCCCGAGTTCGCCCAGCAGCTCCCGGTACAGGCGAGCGGCGCGGCGGCGCACATCGTCCAGCGAGGCGTCCTCGGGAGCGAACTCCAGCGCGGCGTCCAGCGCGCCGGCCAGGACCGCCCCGTAGATCGGCCAGCGCCCCGGCGCGGCGGACCCCTCGCCGTCCGGCGTTTCCGGCATGTCCGGCCGGGAAGGCGGCAATGAAGGCGTCAGGGAAGGCTCGCTGCCCAGCGCCCGCAGCGCCGACTCGGACGCCACGCGCTCGGCGTCGCGTTTGCTGCGGCCCTCGCCACCCTCGCCAAGCACCTGCCCGCCCGCCTGAACCGTCACCCGGAACCGGCGGTCGTGCGGGGGGCCGTGCGTCTGTGCCTCGAAGGTGGGCGCGCCCAGCCCCAGCGTCAGCGCCCGCGCGATCAGATCACCCTTGGCATTCATGCCGCCCAGCGTAGCGCGGCACCGAGGCTCACGGGCGACGTTCTGACTCACGCCGCGCCCGCCTTCATGACCAATGCTGTAAGCTCGTGCGCGGCCCGTGACCTGTGCTGTCGCTGCGGCCGGAGGTCACGCCTATGAAAACCCCCGCCGCGCGGAGCCTGCTCGCCCCGCTGCCCCTGCTGCTGATCGCCCTGTACGCCCTGAGTATCCTGCTGGCGAACCTGACCCTGAATACCTTCATTCCGCTGCCGCTGTACGGCCTGCTGAGCGTGGGTACCATCTTCTTCGCGGCCGTGTTCACGCTGCGCGACCGCATTCACCGCGCCGGCGGCCTGAACGCCGTGTACGTGGCCATTGCCGCCGCGCTGGTCGTGAATACCGCCGTTGCGCTCATCACGGGGACGCCCTGGCGCTTCATCGGCGCGAGCTTCCTGGCCATCCTGGCTGGAGAACTGGCCGACACCGCCGTGTACCAGCGCCTGATCAGGCGCAACTGGTGGACGAGGGTGCTGGCCAGCAACGCCGTGAGCGTCCCGCTGGACAGCGTGCTGTTCAACCTGCTGGCCTTCTGGGGCGACATGCCCGCCTCGCAGATCGCGCAGATCATCTTCGCGGACATCGTCATCAAGTACCTGATCGCCGCGCTGTTCGCGCTGCGCGTCCGGCACGTGACGCGCAGCGCCGCCTGATACGGACTACCGCTCCACTGCGCCACAGTCGGAAAAGCGCCGTCTGCGACTCCATACCGCGAAGGGGCGTCTGCTATTCCTCCTCGCGTCCGCTCGGATGGATTCAGAAATGCGCCGAATCAACCGGAATCCGTATCATGCAGGCGGAATCCGTATCACCGCTCCCTTCAGCCGGCGCCCAGGAATTCGACCTGCACGCCGTTCTCGTCGGCGGCGCGGCGCGCGAGTTGCAGCGTCGCCTGCGCGCCTGCCCGCAGCGCCCGCTCGGGCCGGTGCCACAGTGCCTGCGCGACCCGGCTGGCCCGCCGCACGACGAGAACCTCGCCCGGCAGGGCCAGCTCCACGGCGGCCAGCAGCGCCTGCGCGCTCGGCGGGA
>NZ_JAGLBB010000009.1 GCF_018260555.1 Deinococcus sp.
AAGCATCTAAGCGGGAAGCCAGCCCCAAGATGAGTATTCCCACTGCGAAAGCAGGTAAGACTCCCGGAAGACCACCGGGTTAAGAGGCCAGAAGTGCAAGCGCAGCAATGCGCTCAGCTGACTGGTGCTCATCAGTCGAGGTCTTGACCATCAACCGCCATCATCCGCAACCCCCCACGGGGGTTGTACCGCCAGACCCTCGCGCCTTTCACACCTCGTCTTGCATCACTCCGCCCACCCGTTTCCCCGGCCGGAGTTCATGACAAATCAAGACACCCCCGTGCCCATAGCACTGCGGAACCACCCCACTCCATGCCGAACTGGGTCGTGAAACGCAGTCGCGCCAATGATACTCGGACCGCAGGGTCCCGGAAAAGTCGGTCAGCGCGGGGGTTTTTCTTATCCACACACCGCTGCCCACGGGCAGCGTCACGCGGGAGTAGCTCAGCTGGTAGAGCACTACCTTGCCAAGGTAGATGTCGCGAGTTCGAATCTCGTCTCCCGCTCCACACCCGCCCCCACCCTCACTGGTGGGGGCTTCTTCTATTCTTCACCCTGAACGACCATGTCTGGCTGGACCATGATGTGGACCTACACTGCCCCGGAATCACACCGGGTTGCCGACTCTACGCCCGGAACCCGCCTTGCGCCCACTGGCTGTCCGTATCAAATCCTGCACCCTCGAATGAGCTGCGTATGGACGTTCTATCTGCAGCTCATCAGGCAGAATGCCCGGTATGTTTGAGTTTGACGTTCAACACCGTGATGGGCGCGCACGCGTGGCCCAGTTTCACACACCGCGTGGCGTGGTCGCCACGCCCATGTTCATGCCTGTCGGAACTCAGGGAACCGTCAAGGGTATCAGTCCACAGGAACTGCTGGAAATCGGATCACAGATGATCCTCGGCAACACCTATCACCTGATGCTCCGGCCTGGTGAGGCCCTCGTGGAGGCGCATGGTGGCCTGCCGGGCTTCACGGCCTACCCTGGCCCCTTCCTGACCGATTCAGGGGGCTTTCAGGTGATGAGCCTTGGGCACATGCGCAAGATCACTGAGGAGGGTGTCACTTTTAAAAGCCACCTTGACGGGAGTCTGGTGCAACTGACTCCTGAACGCAGCATCGAGGTGCAGCAGGCACTCGGAGCGGACGTGATCATGGCGTTCGACGAGTGCCCCCCGTACCCGGCGGAGCGGGAGTACATCCAGAGGAGTCTGGAACGCACGGAGCGCTGGCTGGGGCGTAGCCTCATGGCCAAGACCAACGATCATCAGGCACTCTTTGCCATTGTGCAGGGGGGCGTTCATGAGGACCTGCGCCGTCAGAGCCTGGAGCTGACGCTGCCCTACAACACGCCGGGATTTGCCATTGGTGGCCTGGCGGTCGGTGAACCGAAGGATCAGATGTACCCGGCGGTCGCCTTTACGGCTGAGAGGTTGCCGGAGCACAAGCCCCGTTACCTGATGGGTGTGGGGCACCCCGAGGATCTGGTCGCCGGTATCGCGCTTGGCGTCGATATGTTCGACTGTGTGTACCCCACCCGGACCGGACGGTTTGGGTACGCCCTGACCGATGACGGGCGACTGAACATGAATTCCAGCCTCCCGCGCCGGCAGTTGATCCCCATGGACGCCGACTGCGACTGCTACGCCTGCCAGCAGTACACCCGCGCGTATCTCGCGCATCTGGTCAAGGCAGAGGAGATGCTCGCGCCGCGCATGCTGTCGCTGCACAACCTGCGGTACCTGCACCGGTTGGTCGAGCGGGCGCGCGCCGCCATCGAGAGAGGTGAGTACCACGTGTGGGCTTTAACCTGGGCGGACCGCTACTTCAAGGGGCAGGTTCCGGTCTGGTTCCAGCAGGCCATCGACGCCGGGCAACGGGCTATCTGACTTCCAAGCTGGTGGATGCTCCGGTAGCCATGAACGTCCCCTGGCACGCCCTGAAATGTCACAGTCTTCTGACAGCGCCTGGGCACTTTTTCGTTTCCAAACCGACTGGACGGACCTTCATCGGTTCGTCAGCAATAGGCATTCTCGCGTAGCAGGGGCCTTTTACATGAATCTCAGACTTGACCCGGTCTCTTTCATGCTTGTATCATCCACCTGATCTGATAGTTCTCATCCGACAGGAGAGGAACGTCAGGTTGCGCGAAAGGGACACAGGACGGCGAACCACTCCGGGAGAGGAAACCCGGCAACTCGCCCCAACGTCAACTTCAGAGCCGGACGTGACTCCGACGCGCGACGACCTTTTGGGGGTTTCATATGAAGAAAAGCCTGCTCGTTCTCACCGCTGCGCTGTCCTTTGGCGTTGCCGCTGCTCAGACTGCGGCTCCTGCCAGCGCGCCCCAGGTCCCTGCACTGACCGACGTTCCCGCCGGTCACTGGGCCAAAGACGCCATCGACAAGCTGGTCAGCACCGGCATCATCCTGGGTTACCCCGACGGCACCTTCCGCGGCACCCAGAACCTGACCCGCTACGAAGCGGCCGTCATCATCGCCCGCCTGCTCGACCAGGTGAAGACCGGCGAAGTCAACCCCGGCACCATGGACCCCGAGACCCTGACCGCGCTCCAGAACGCGATTCAGGAACTCGCCGCCGACCTCGCCGCCCTGGGCGTGCGCGTCAGCGACCTCGAGGAGAACGCCGTCAGCCGTGACGACTTCGCCCGCCTCGAAGAGCGTGTCGAAGCCATCGCCCTCCAGAACGGGGATCCCGAAGCCCTCGCTGGCCTCACCAGCCAGATTGACGAGCTGACCGCCCGCGCCGACGACTACGACACCCTGCGTGCCGACGTTGACGACAACGCCAGCTCCATCGCTGCCCTGAACGACCTGACCGTCCTCCTGAACCAGGACATCCTGAACCTCCAGGACCGCGTCAGCGCCGTCGAAGACGCCCAGGCCAACCTGGTGGCCCGCGCCGACTTCGACAACCTCGCCGGCCGCGTCGGCGTCGTCGAGACCAAAGTCACCAGCATCGACAACCGCGTCACGCAGCTCGAGAAGTACGCCTTCAGCATCAAGCCCACCCTGAGCGCCACCTACCTCGTTGGCCGCGCGACCCGCGACATGGACATTGACCGCCTGCTGCCCGGTACCGTGCTCAGCACCGGTGACGACGGCACCGAGATCACCAAGGACAGCGCTGTTGACTACGCTGACTTCTCGGGCAAAAAGGCCGCCGTGCTGGCCGGAGCGGAGAACTTCTACGGCTTCTCGAACGCTGGGAACCTGCCTAACAAGGCTGTTCTTACTGAGGGCAGCACCACCATCAACTTTGGCATTACCTTTGGTAGCAGCGGTAAGTTCGATACCGCCAAGAGCGACGTGACCGGCACCTACGCCAAGGGCAAGGGTGGCCTGAGCGTCAACACCGTTGATGTCAACTTCGGCATCCGTTCCGGCCTGCCTAGCAACGCGACTGCACCGACCTACCTTTCTGGCCCCGGCGTCGATAACGTGTATGGCACGGCGGATGACGTTCGCGCTTCCGTCTACCCCGAAGTGAACGGCACGGATGGCATCACCTACCGCCCCCTGTTCTTCTACTTCAAGAACGCCACGGCTGCGTTCACGGTCGGCAACGCCCCCGTGACCGTCACCTTCGGTAAGGGCCTGAAGTTCAAGTTCTCTGACTACATCGGCGATAACGACGCAGTGGGCCGCGGCGACGGGTTCAATGTCAAGATCGACGGCAGCACCGTGCCTGTGATCGGCGCCTACAAGCCCGTGATCACCACCGTCTATGGCAGCCGCAAGGGCGCCAACACCGATAACCAGTACTACCGCGGCGTGCGCGCCGAGATCACCCCGGTCGGGACCCTCAAGGCCGGCGTGCAGGTCCTGCAGGAGGGCGTGGACGCCTTCGGCCTGTCCCAGCCCGTTAAGGACGTCACCGTCTACGGTGCCGATCTGCACGGTCAGGTGGCCGGCTGGCAGCTCGACAGCGAGTACGCTCAGAGCCGCATTGCTCCCAGCCGCATCCCTGGCGCTACCGCCGGAACTGTGGAAACCCAGAGCGCCTTCTACGCCAAGACGAGCGGTACCCTGGGTCCCGTGAAGATCACCGATCTGAACTACCGCACCATCAGCGCTGGCTACGACGCGACGGCCGGCATCATGGAAGCGAACCCCACGGACACCTACAGCACGGCTCCTTACATCAACGGCCGCACCGGCTTCGGCGTGAAAGTCACCACCAACGTTGGCCCCGTTGCCCTGGGTGGTTACGTGGACAACAGCGTTGACTACGGCAAGAGCCCGCTGAACACGGTTGCTGAGCCTTCTGCCATCGTTGACCGTGGCGTCGCAGCCCGCGTTAGCCTGTTCAACCTGGTCACCGTTCGCGGCGGCTACTACGAACTGCTGACCGGCACGAACTCCCCCCTCGGCGGTTCGTTCAACGGGAAGAACGGCGTGCGTTACGACGTGCGTGGCGACGTGACCCCCGGCCTGGGCATCAGTGTCGGCGCCTTCTACCGCAACGTGGCCAACGCCAACACCCGTATCCCCGACGACGCTAAGCTGTTCAGCAATGGCCTGTACGCCGCGACGAACGCCTTCGGTCTGACCGGCGACGACCTGACCACCAACAGCTGCTTCACCACCACCTGCTACAGCGAGTACGGTGTGGAAGCCATGCACAACGGTAAAGACGCCAACGCCCTGGTCAAGGACCTTAACCTGACGCTCGGCTACAAGGCCCGCTACCGTGCAATCACGGCCAACAATGTGACCACGTACGGCTACACGAACAACGTGCTGTACGGCACCGCTGACTACACCACCAAGGTCGGCGTGGCGAACGTCAACCTGAAGGCCGGCTTCGAGAACAGCGACTTCGCTGCGAATGATACGAGCGCCGACTACACGACCCTCGACGGTACCGTGGACGTCAAGACCGACCCCCTGAACGTCACCTTCAAGCCCAGCTTCGAAGGGTACGTCAAGGGCTACAGCAAGCAGTACAGGACCAACAACAACACTGCCCTCCAGACCTACACCGCCAATGACGTGACCTACCGCGTCGGCGTGAAGCTGAACGAGTTCCTGCTCCCCAACACCAAGCTGGCCGTGTACTACGCCGGTTACCAGGGCAAGAACCGCGTCTACACCCCCTACGTGGCCGGTGCTCTGGACAGCGCGGGCAAGGAGACGGCCGGTACGGCGGGCGCCTTCAGCGACAGCAACCACGGCCGCACCATCAGCCAGGACCTCGTGTACGTTGAAGCCAACTACTACGACCTGAGCTTCGGCTACGGTTACGGCAACCTGCGCATGCGCGACGCCAACAACGTTGTTGTGCCCGGGGCTGCCGACGCCAAGGGCAACATCTTCAAGATCAACTACACGGTCAAATTCTAAAGCCTGACCTGAATCCCCCCGGATTCACCGGAGCAGCGCCAAGCAGAAAGAAGCCCCCGCCACGCGCGGGGGTTTTTCCTGTTATGCGGGGGCTTGTGCCCTGTGCAGTCGGGTTGGTTTCGCGGTGGGCAGGCAGGTAGACTGCGGCTATGCTTGCTGTTTTTGGTCACGTGAACCCCGATACCGATGCCATCACGGCCGCGCTGGTGTACGCGCGCCTGCTGAACCGTCAGGGCGTGGACGCCCGGGCGTTCCGGCTGGGCGACTTGAATTTCGAGACGGCGTTCGTGTTGCGGGAAGCGGGCGTGGACGCCCCGGCGTTGCTTCCGGCGCTACAGGCCGGCGCGGCGGTGGCGCTGGTGGATCACAACGAGAGTGCGCAGTCCACGCCGAACCTTGCGGAGTTGAACGTGACTCGCGTCGTGGATCACCACAAGCTCGGTGACCTGAGTACCGCGCAGCCCCCCTACCTGCGTTTCGAGCCGCTGGGCTCCACAGGCACGATTCTGCTGAAGCTGCACCGTGAGGCGGGCCTGAGCGTAGAGACCCTGGACGCCCGCTTGATGCTGAGCGCCGTCCTGAGTGACACGCTGCACTTCCGCAGTCCCACGACCACGCAGGAGGACCGTGACGCGGTGGCGTTCCTGGCCCCGGTGGCCGGCGTGGAGGACGTGGAGGCGTACGCGTTGGCCATGTTCGCGGCCAAGAGCGACCTGGGTGATACGCCGGCCGAGACGCTGCTGCGCATGGATTACAAGGTGTTTCCGTTCGGTGACGCGGACACGCCGCAGCAGTGGGGAATCGGGGTGATCGAGACGACGAACCCGGCGTATGTCTTCGGTCGTCAGGCCGAACTGCTGGCCGCCATGGCAGACGTGAAAGCGGCCGACGGCCTGTCGGGCGTGCTGCTGAGCGTGGTGGATATCCTGAACGGGACGAACCGCACGCTGGTACTGGGACCTACCGAGGCGCAGGTCCTGGCGGGTGCGTTTGGGGTGAGCGTGAACGGTCCGGTCGCGGACCTGGGAGCCCGGATCAGTCGCAAAAAGCAGATCGTGCCGGTGCTAGAAGGGTTCTTCGCGCCCCAGGCTTAAGGAGGCAGACGCGGAAAAGCGGGTGCGAAGGCAGCGAATAGAGGCGGCTGAGGGCGGGGGGGGTCGGTTCACACCGGGCCGCCCCCTCGTTGCCGTGCTGTGTGCCGTGCTGCCGGGGCAGCCTATGCTGGGTCCCGTGAGAACGGATCAGGACGGGACGGGCTGGCAGGAGGCGTGGCAGGCGGAGCTGGACTGGCTGTTCGCCCGGCAGCGCTTCGGGGTGCATCCGGGGCTGGGGCGGGTGCAGGCGCTGCTGGCGCGACTGGAGACTCCGCAGGCGTCGTTCCGGACGGTGCTGGTGGGCGGCACGAACGGGAAGGGGTCCACGGCGGCCACGCTGGCGGCCATGCTGCGGGCCGGGAGCGTGCGGGCGGGCCTGTTCACCAGTCCGCACCTGACGCGGTTCACGGAGCGGTTCGTGGTGGACGGTCAGGAACTACCGGAAGCCGTGGTCGCGGCGGCGCTGGCCCGCGTGCGCCCGGCGGCCGAGGCGGTCGGGGCGTCGTTCTTCGAGATCGTGACGGCCCTCGGGGCGCTGCTGTTCGCGCAGGCGGGCGTGCAGGTGGCCGTCATGGAGGTGGGGCTGGGCGGCCGACTGGACTCCACGAACGCCCTGGACCCGGTGCTGAGCGTCGTGACGAACGTGGCGCTCGATCACACGGAATTCCTGGGCGACACGCTGGAGGCCATCGCGCGGGAGAAGGCCGGGATTCTGCGGGCCGGGCGTCCCGCGGTGGTGGGGGCCGCGCCGCAGGTGCAAGCCATCTTCGCCGCGCAGGGCGCAGACGTGTGGAGGCTCGACGATCACCTGCTGGGGACAGAACTGCGGGGCTGGCAGGGGGCCCAGGTGACGCTCGCAGGAAAGGAAGGGCCTCTGAGCCTCTCCACTCCGCTGCTGGGCGCCCACGGGGCCCGGAACGCGGCTCTGGCCGCCCTGGCAGCCCTGCGCCTGGGTCTGCCGGCAGACGCCGTGGCGCGCGGGGCCGCTTCCGTGCAGTGGCCGGGGCGGCTGGAGGTCCTGGCCTGGCAGGGTGGGCGGGTCCTGCTGGACGGCGCGCACAACCCGGACGGCGCGCGGGCGCTGGCTGCCGCGCTGGGGGAACTGGGCGTCGGCCCGATCCCGCTGGTGTTCGGTGCGGCTGGTGACAAGGACATCAGCGGGGTCGCCGCGGCCCTGCACTCCTGCGCGTCAGAGGTGATCCTGACCCGCGCGGCCCTGAGTCCACGGGCGGCCGATCCGCACTCGCTGGCCTCGCTGTTCGCGGGTTTGCCGGTGACGGTCACGGACTCACCCATGGGGGCGCTGTCCGTCCTGGCTGCCCGGCGTGCGCCGCTGGCGTTGGTGTGCGGCAGCCTGTACCTGCTGGGCGAGGTGCGGCCCCTGCTGCTGGGCGAGGCCGGCGCATCCCGCGAACGCTGGCAGTGAGACGGATTCCGATTGATTCGGTGCGGTTCTGAATCAATCCGAGCGGACGCGAGCAGGAACAGCAGACGGATTGGGCGGAATGGAGCGGCAGTCCGTCTGAGACGCCGGCAGAAAAGGGAAGGGAGGGGCCGCCTGGGCCAGGTGGCCTAGCGCACGCCGAGCCGCAGTACCCTGAAGGCCATGACCACGCCCGATCAGACGGCCACCGATGCGACCCCGGCCCACCCGACCATGCAGGCCCTCCAGCGCCGCCTGGGACAGGTCAGTGACCTGAACGCCGCCGCCAGCCTGCTCTCCTGGGAGCAGGAAACCTTCATGCCCGAGGAGGCCGCCCCGGTCCGGGGCCAGCAGCTGGCCACGCTGGCTGGCCTGTCCCACGAACTGTTCACGGCCCCCGAGACCGGCGAGCTACTGAGCGCCGCGCAGCCACAGGGCGAGACGGACCGGGCCGTGGTGCGCGTCGCCCGCCGCGACCACGCCAAGGCCACCCGCCTGCCCACCGCGTTCGTGGAAGAGCAGACCCGCGCGCAGAACGAGGCGCACCACGCCTGGATCGAGGCCCGCCGCCACAGCGATTTCGGGACCTTCGCGCCGCACCTGGAACGCATGATGGATCTGGCGCGCCGTCAGGCGGACCTGATGGGTTTCGACGAGCATCCCTACGACGCCCTGATCGACGATTACGAGCCGGGCATGCGCGCCTCGCAGGTGCGGGCCGTGTTCGCGGACCTGCGAGACCGCACGCTGCCGCTGCTGGAACGCATCCGCGCTGCCGGGGACGCCGCCGATTACAGCGTGCTGACCCGTCCGTTCCCCCCGCAGGCGCAGAAGGACTTCGCGTGGCGCGTGGCGGGCGAAGCGTTCGGGTTGCAGGGCAGTTTTGCGCGGCAGGACGAGAGCGCGCACCCGTTCCAGTCGAACTTCAGTCGCAGCGACATTCGCATCACGACCCGCGTGGAGCCGTACTGGCCCGCCTGCCTGTTCGGTACCTGGCACGAGACGGGGCACGCCATGTACGAGCGGGGTGTGGGTGAACGCTGGGCGCGCACGCCGGTCTCTGCCGGGGCGAGCCTGGGCGTGCACGAGAGCCAGTCGCGGATGTTCGAGAACCTGCTGGCCCGCAGCCTCCCGTTCTGGGAGCGGTACTTCCCGCAGCTTCAGCAGGCTGCCCCCTCCGTGACCGAGGGGCTGGACGCCGCGGCGCTGTACCGCGCCGTGAACCGAGTGAATCCCAGCCTGATCCGCGTGGAGGCCGACGAGGTCACGTACAACTTTCACGTGATGCTGCGCTTCGAGCTGGAACTCGCGCTGCTTGAAGGCAATCTGGCCGTGCGGGACCTGCCAGACGCCTGGAACGAGAAGATGCAGGGGTACCTGGGCCTGACCCCCCCGGACGACGCGAGCGGGGTGCTGCAGGACATCCACTGGTCAGCTGGTCTGATCGGGTACTTCCCCACGTACACGCTGGGCAACCTGCTGAGCGTGCAACTGCTGGAGGCCGCGCAGCGCGACCCCGCCGTGGCGCAGGGCGTGGCCGCCGCCGAGTACGGCCCGCTGCGTGCGTGGCTGGTCGAGCATGTGCATCAGCACGGGCGCAGCCTGACACCCGCCGAACTGACCATGCAGGCCACCGGGCAGGCCCTGACGGCGGACCCGTACGTGACGTACCTGCACCGCAAGTACGGCGAGATCTACCGCCTGGACTGAAGTTGGCTGTGCCGGGTCTGAAGTTGGCTGCGCCGGGTCGGGCTGGATCACAGCGGGACTGGAAGTCCAGATGGAAGTTCAGATGGAAGTCCAGTCGGACAGCGGCGACAGAATGATGAAAGGCCCCCGGTGACGTTCATGCCGGGGGCCTGCTGCTGGGTGTTCTGGGAGTGGGTCAGCTGGCCTGCCGCCGTTCGGCGCGGGTGATCAGGTAGGCGCGCGCGGAGTTCAGCCACTTCTGCGCGAGGTCACTGTGGGGATGGCCGCGCTCCCGCATGGCCCGCACGCCCAGTTGCAACTGCCGTTCCATGCGGCGCACGGCGACCAGTCCACCCTCGTTTTCCAGTTCAATGAAGGTGTTCAGCAGGGTGGTGGGATGGGCGTGGCCCAGGCGGATGCTTTCAGTGATGGTGTCCAGTGAGCGCATGAGGAGCACTCCTTCCCGCCCGGAGGGCAGTGGGGTCGGTGGGGCCGTGAAGGGATGGGCGGGCGGGGGCCAGGACGGCGCTCACAGGGGTTCTGTCGGAGACGAATCGCTGGGCTGATTACGATCTTGACAGATTATAGCAGGAACATATCGGGAGAGGCAAGAAGTCGCCCCGTGTATTCTGTATTGACCGTACCGACGAGCGGTGTTACACTCCAATCAAGGCTAGCCCATTCTGCCCACAGGCAAATCCCGCCCGTGAGTAGAGGCGCAGCCCCAGGCGGCACGCGCCCCAGCCCGGCACCCAACCATGCCCGGCTTCCGGCGTGAGGCCACGCCGCAGCCAAGGAGGTGAACAATGAAACTGCACGAAAGACTCCGCGAACTGCGCAGCGAACGCGGGCTGCGGCTCAAGGACGTCGCCGAGATAGCCGGGATCAGTGTCCCCTACCTCAGCGACCTTGAACGTGGCCGCACCAACCCCAGCCTGGAAACCCTCCAGACCCTGGCCGGCGCCTACGCCATCACCGTTCACGATCTGCTTGAGGGCGTCGAATTCTACGGCGCATCCACCGAGGGCGCCCTGCCCAAGGGTCTCGCCGACCTCGTCGCCGACCCGACCCTGGGACCGCAGATCACGCCCGACTGGGTCCGTACCCTGTCCCGCATCGAACTGCGTGGCAAGCGCCCCCGCGACAAGCAGGACTGGTACGAGATCTACCTGCACCTCAAACGCATCCTGAACTGACGCGCGCCGTCAGTGCCAATGCACCATCTGCACCACAGCAGGGACCGGAACCTCACTGAGATCCGGTCCTCTTTTCATGGCTGCCTGACGCTCCACCCCCGGCTGACCGGAACCCGTTGTGCTCCCACTCGCTTCGCTCGGATGCTTTGCAGCCCCTTCAATCGGAGTTCGTAGCAGGCGGATTCGGCTTGACTGCACCACAGTCGGGAAGGCACCGCCTGCGGCTCCATACCGCCCAGGAGCGTCTGTTGTTCCTTCTCGGATGCGCTCGGATTGATTCGGAACTGCACCGAATCAACCGGAAATCAGGCGGCCTGCGTCAGGTCCAGCCGTTCCGGTCGCCCACGGGTCAGGAGTAGCGTCCCCGCGCCCCACGTGCCGCCGACCAGCGCGAGTGCGAAGGCCAGTGGCGGCACACTCAGGGTCGCCGCCACCGCGCTCAGGCCGATGAAGGCGCCCACGGCGTCCGGCACCGGCAGGCGCACCCGCAGGGCCAGCGCGCGGCCCACGTCGTACGCGCTGACACTCAGGCCCAGCGCGATCAGCAGCGCCGTCAGGGCCAGTGCGATCAGCGCCGGCCCCAGCAGACCCGCCAGCGTCAACCCGCAGGCTGGCCCCAGCAGCGCCGAGAGGGCCAGTACACCCAGCGCGAGGGTGCGGACCGGCGCGGACCGCTGCCGACGCGCCAGCATGGGAGCCAACCCCGACACGAACAGCAGCAGCAGCACCCCGCCGGTCAGGGTCACGAACACCTGCGGCCAGGCCGCGCTGCCCAGCCATCCCAGCACCGGACGGAACGCCGCCGCCGTCACGGCCGCCAGCCGCTGCGGCACGCCCGTCTGCAACGCGGCCCAGTCATGTGGCGCATCGTCATGTGGAGCATGGTCATCTGGCGCATGCCCGAGCAGGGCGTTCACGCGGCCGCTGACCTGCGCGCCAGCGTCACGGTGCACGTCGCCCAGTAACGCGACGACCTCACCCTGCACCTGGGCGTCCGGGCGCAGGTGTACGCTGCCGCCCACGTTGATCACATTTCCGCGCACCGGCCCGCTGACCTGCAGGTCCTTCCCGAACGTCACGTTGCCGTGACTGAGCGTCCCGTACAGCGTGGGCAGGGTGAGCGCGGCGCTCAGCGCGAACGCTCCGGCCCCCACCCTCTGCGTAAGTGGGCCGGGACGCAGGCTGACCAGTACGCTCGTGACCAGCAGCAGGCCCAGACCCGCCAGGGCCACCGGCGACACCTGCGCCAGCAGCGCCCGCGCGACCTCGGCGCCCGCCGCGAGGTTCGGCCAGACGCTCGTGACGCCCATCAGCGTCAGGGCGACCATCATGGACGCCACCAGAAACAGCGGGGCCGGATGGTGCCGCAGCGGCCGGTCCGGCGGGTTGAACGGCCCGGCTCCAGTCAGGAACGCCGGCCCGGCCGGGAAGGCAGGAGCCAGCGGAGGAAGCCCGGAGGCCCCAGACGGCCCCAGACCGGGTTCCGTCTTGACAGCTGGCGTCCGCTCAGACGCGGCTTCCCCGGCCATGCGGGCGGCCATCCGCGCGGCCGGTGCCGGTGCAGGAGGGACCGGGTGCCCCGCCCTTGCCGGTGGCCGGGCCAGGGTTGTCATACGGATTCCGTTTGTTTCGTCAACAGATCGGAACACCACCGATCTACCCACTCCACGTCCGGAACCCGTTTCTCTCCTGCTCGCTCCGCTCGGACCCAGCGGCTTTGTAGGCCATTCAATCGGAGTCCGTATCAGGGGCACCGAACTGCTCACCTCAGCCGCGACCAGCGCCGCCACACTGCCCGGTATGGGCGGCACGCGGCTCAGGGCGACCTGCACCGACACGTCCCGCGCCACGGCAGCTGCGACACTCACGCCTTCCGGCAGGGGGGGAGCCCTCAGGTAGCAGTCCAGACTGACGTCGGTCGCCACGACCCGCGCCACCGATACAGGCATGGCGGGCACAGGCATGGCAGGCGCGGGCATGACAGGCGCGGGCGCACCCAGCCACCGGCCGCCCTGAATCTCACTGACCACCAGCGCCGCCACGCTGCCCGGCCGCTCCGGGCGCGGCAGCCCCTGCAGCAGCGTCACCGTGCGCGCCAGTTGCTGCCGCCACTGCGTGACCGGTAGTCCCGACGGGTCAGTCTCCAGCTGCGCCAGCGCGGCCTGCCCCGCCGTGTCCAGGGTGCCGTCGGCTTCCAGGTGCAGCAACTCCAGCAGGTGCAGCAGCTTCAGCCGGGCCCGGTGCGAGGCCGCTGAAACTGGGTTGTTACGTTCTGCGCCCATACGGTCCCTTTACGTCGAACAGACCCGCCGGGTTCCCGGACCTTCCCGGCGCCCCGACCAGCCAGCCCCCCCGACCAGCCGGCGCCCCGACCAGCCAGCGCCCCGACCAGCCGGCCCCGGGCAGCGCTCAGCCAGACGGTGGCAGCTGATCCGGCGCGACGAAATCGCCGCTCTTGCCGCCCGACTTGCTCAGCAGCCGCACGCCCGTGATCTCTATGGCCTTGCTGGCCGCCTTGAGCATGTCGTACACGTTCAGCGCCGCCACCGTCACGGCCGTCAGGGCCTCCATCTCCACACCGGTCGGCGCGGTGGTCCGCACGGTCGCCCGCACCCACACGCCCGCGTCCTCCAGCGTCACCTGCACGTCCGCGCCCGTCACCGGAATCGGATGGCACAGCGTTACGAGGTCCGCCGTGCGCTTACTGCCCGCCAGTCCGGCCAGTCGCGCCACGATCAGCGGGTCGCCCTTGGGATTGGTGCCGGCCTCCAGCGCCGCGCGGGCCTCCGGTGGGAGGCGCACCCACGCCTCGGCGCTCGCCTCGCGCGACGTGGCGACCTTGCCGGTCACGTCCACCATGCGCGGCAACCCATCACGGAAATGCGTCAGTTCCGGCGCACTCACCTCACTCCTCCGGCAGCTTCAGGTCCGCCAGGGACGCAAACGGGTTCTGCTTGGCATGCAGCGACCCGACCGGGATGCCCAGATCATCGTCGATCTCCTCGACCGGCACCTGCGCCATGTGCTCGCACGGCCCGTCGTTCAGGTCATGCCCGCACACCTGACACAGTCCCAGGCAGGCCTCATCGTGCAGCACGCTCAGCGGCGCGCTCAGCAGCGTCGTCTCCGCGAGGTACGCACTCAGGTCCAGGTCCGGATCGCCGAACACCAGCATCTCCTCGCCCGTCTCCGCCTCCTCCAGGTACGGCGTCTCGGCAGAGGGCTCGTAACGCAGCAGCGTACCCAGCGTGATCTCCAGCGGCACGTGCACTTCCCGCAGGCAGCGGGCGCACTCCATGACCAGCACCGGCTCGAAGGTGCCCTGAAGGTACATTTCGTTGGTGCCCAGCGCGTTGACATCCACCTCGAACGGCGCGGGCTCCGCGAAGCGCAACGTGTGCTGCGTGCGGCCCTGCTCGTACTGGAGGTGATCAAGGTTGCCTTCCGCGTGCGCGTCCTCGGTAGAGGAGCGCAGCAGGGAACCCAGGTGAATACGAGGTGAATCCGTCATGCCCACATGATAGGGCCGCCGGGCCGACACAACCCTGCTCTCACCCTCAAAGCGCCCCGTTCAGACTCCGGTTGAATGGGCTGCAAAGCCGCTGGGTCCGAGCGGAGCGAGCAGGAGAAAAGCGGGTTCCGGACGTGGAGTTGACAACCCGGTGCAGTTGCGGGTTGTCAACGAAACAAACGGCAGTCCGTATCAGACTCCGGTTGAGTGGCCTGCAACAACCGTTTAACCCGAGCGGAGAGCCGCGCCGCAGGGGGCCAGCAGGAGAGAACCGGCCTGTCGGGCGTGGAGGTGGCAACCCGGTGCATGGGCGGCTTGTGAAGGAGACAGACGTCAGTTCGTATCAGCCGGGCCAGATCACGCCAGTTCGACCACGCTGGCGTCACTGATGGTCAGCTTGTGCGTGCGCGGCAGCGTCCGCCCACCCCGCACCTGCGCCCGCACGCCGATCAGGCAGTCCTGCAGACGCTTGCTGAGGTTCTCGATGCAGGCCTCCTCATCCACCACGCTGTGCTCGACCTCGGCGCCGCGCACGAGCGTGTTGGCCCCGATGCTGGTAAACGGCCCGATGTACGCGTCCTCGATGACCACGCCTTCACCCAGCATCACCGGCCCCACGATCTTGCTGCGCGTCACCCGCGCCGAGGCCGGAATCACCACCCGGCCCGTGATCCGCGAATCCTCGACGGTTCCCTTCACGTCCAGCACGATCCGCTCGAGCAGCAGGCGGTTGGCGTCCAGCAGGTCCGCCGGGCGACCCGTGTCCTTCCACCAGCCCATCACCGGCTGACCCGTCACATCCGCGCCGCGATCAATCAGCCCCTGAATGCCGTCCGTGATCTCGTACTCACCCCGCGCAGAAGGCGCCATGCCGTCCAGCACCGAGAAGATCTGCGGCGTGAAGCAGTACAGGCCCGCCACCGCCAGGTTGCTCGGCGGCACCTTGGGTTTCTCTACCAGCCGCGTGATGCGCGTCCCGTCCATCTGCGCCACCCCGAAGGCCGTCGCGTCCTCGACCTCTACCAGCGCGATCAACGCCGCCGGACGCTCCGCCAGGAAGCGGTCCACGAACGGCCGCGCCCCGAACTCGAACAGGTTGTCCCCCAGGTACACGCAGAAATCATCCTGGCCCACCCAGTCGCGCGCCACCAGCACCGCGTGCCCCAGCCCCAGCTGCTCATGCTGATTGATCAGCGTTACCTGCACGCCCGAAATCTCCCGGATGGCGTGCTGAATCTCCACCCGCGTGATATCTGACACCACCACGCCGATCTCGGGGATACCCGCTGCCTGCAGCGACTCGATAGCATGCACGATGATCGGCTTGCCTGCCACCCGCAACACCGGCTTGGGCCGCGTATAGGTAAGAGGTCGGAGACGCGTACCCAGACCAGCAGCGGGAATAATGGCTTTCACACCGGGTATTCTACGCTCCGCCGGTTTATCATCTATCTGATGCGACGTTGAAGATTGATGGGTGCCCGTGCATACGGCAAAGAGATGAACTATGTTCTGATACAGAGATTGCGTCTTTAGCCGGAGCCGGGAGCGCGTTTCTTTCAGTTGCCCGACCGGTGCAGATGTGATTTTTCACACAGTAAGATCAACAGATGCGGGAACTCGCCGTATACGGAGACCAGATGCAAGCACTTCAGAAACCCCGCCCAAAGAGCAAGCGCATGATGTCCTTGACGCAAGGCCTCCGGGCCGCTGACCACCCGGGAGGACACTTCACTTTCCAGTGGACAGCCAACCACTCCGTTCTGCCGACCCGTTGCGGCAGGGATCTCGCATGACGGATCCATTCTCCAAGACTTCCGACGTGGCCTCGCGAACGCGCCCTACAGACCCTCGAGAGTCCGCCCAGGACAATGAGATTGATCTGGCTGTCCTGTGGCAAGGTGTGCGCCGGCAGCTTCCCTGGATTGCGCTGGCCACCGTCCTGATGGCCATCACCGCCTTCCTGTGGTCGCGCGCTCAGCCGGACGTTTTCGAGGCGTCCTCCAGCCTGGTCACCACTGGTAACAGTTCCAACATTGGCGCGCTCAGGGACAGCGTGGTCACGGCCGCGCCACTCCCCGGGGGCGCCCTGCAAGAAGCCCTACGCGGACCCGTGGTCCTCGGCGAGATCATCAAACGGGTCAACGATGAGCGGTCCCTGGACACCGATCTGCGAACCGAAATTGCCAGCGACCTGCAGAAGGAACTGCGTCGCCGTGATGTGACCACCATCGAGTTGCAGAACCAGCTGGATTTCAACGGAAATGGAATCTACACCGTCAGCGCCCGCGCCGGGACGCCCGAAGCGGCCACCTTCTTGGCAGACACGACAGCCCAGGCGCTGCTCAACTGGGATCGCGGCCGCGCTTTGAGCGGCGTGCAGCGTGCCGAGCGCAGCCTGCGCGCCCAGCTGGGCGAAGTGGACCGTCAACTGACGGACGGTGGACAGAGTAGTCTGGAGCGGCAGACCCTGATTGCCTCCCGCGCTACTTTGCAGCGCAGCCTGGCGCAGACGGGCATTCAGGCCGAGGGCGTCAGCGGTTCACTGGAACTGGTCGCGCCGGCCGTCGTTCCGCTGGACCGCGTGGCCCCTAAACCCACTCGGAACGCAGTGCTGGTGGGTCTCCTGACCCTGCTGCTCGGAACCGGGATTGCCGCGCTTCGGACCGTGACCGACCGCACGGCCCGCACGGAAGACGACCTGCTCACGTTCGGCATCCCGACCCTGGGCATGATTCCCCGCCTGCGCCGCCGCGAAGTCGTCTTTAACGGGATCGTGCGCGCCGCGCGCCTCGCCGGCCTGTACGAAGCCATCGGGTTTCTGCGCGTGAACATCCTGTCACGCATCGGGAATACACCCGGCCAGCGCGTGATGATCTCCTCTACGGCACCGGGCGAAGGGAAAAGCAGCCTGACCGCCACCCTCGCCGACGGCCTGGCCGCCAGCGGTCAGCGCGTCCTGATCATCGACGCTGATATGCGCCGCGGCACGCAGCAGGAAGTCTGGGACAAGTACGAAACCCAGCACGAATGGGTGCAGCTGGCCGGCCAGAATGGCGCACGTACACTCGCAGAGGCCCTGAAAGACCCGCAGAACGTCCAGGTCATGAAGACCGAACCGGGTGTGCATGTCCTGCCAGCCGGTCCCGGTATTCACGACAGTCTCAGCCTGCTTAACCGCGCCCCACTGGGTGAGTACCTGACCCAGTGGGGACAGGGGTACGACCTGATCCTGATCGACAGCCCACCCCTGCTGGCCCTGGCTGACGGCCTGGTCATCGGCCGTCACGTGGACCATGTGCTGCTGGTCGTCGAGGAAGGCCGCACCAGCCTCCAGGCCATCCGGCAGAGTCTGCGGCGGGCCCGCAACGCCAACGTGAACGTCCTCGGATTCATCATGAACAAGGTCAATCCCTCCGGACAGGACGGCAAAACCTACGGCTACAGCTACGGTTACGCTCCCAGGGGAAACAAGGGGTAAGTGACCATGGGCATCCTGACTCCATCCACGAGCCCCGTCCGGCAGGCGGAACGCAGCGGCGCCGGCACACTCAACAGCGTGCCGCAGGCGAGCGCACTGATCACAGGTGATCTCATGGCCCTGAGCGTCTCCTACCTGATCATTCAGCCGCTGCTTTCCACACTGGGTGTGCAAGGGATTGAGCTACACGGCTTTTAGGGAAAAGCGGCGCTAAGCTGTTGATTTAATGATACAAAATGCGAAAATACCTGATTCATGTGCAATAAAAAATTATTCGAGCCGATGGATAACGATAAGTCTATTGTGTCTTATTCTAGGCAAACGCTTTAATATAGATCACTGATTATTGAGCGTTTTCCCGTTATTTCGTATTTACGTCCACAGATCAAACCGATAAAAGTTCGGATGTAAAAACTGAGATTTGAAAGCACATTTTTCTCGAAGGCGTGCTCTGCTATTTGTTCTAACATATGCTAGAAGATTAGTAAATTCTCGGCGTTCCAGCTGGGGAAACAGCACCGCTTTCTTCCGTTGTCCGTTAAGAAACGGATGAGTATGCACAGTTATCATTGGGATCAGAAGAAGGAGTGACCTATGCGTGAAATCAAGAATCTACTGGTGACGGGCGGTTGTGGGTTTATTGGGAGTAATTTCGTGCGGTACTGGCTGGCGCAGCACCCCCAGAGTCGTGTGGTGGTGTACGACAAGTTGACGTACGCGGGCCGTAAAGAGAACCTGCATGACCTGTGGGACACGGCGAACGTGTCGCTGGTCGTGGGCGATATCGGTGATCAGGATCTGGTGCGCCGGACCTGCCAGGATGAGGGGATCGACTTGATCGTTAACTTCGCGGCCGAGACGCACGTGGATCAGAGCATTCTGGGGCCGCTGGTATTCACGGACACGAACGTGCGCGGCACGCACGTCCTGCTTGAGGTGGCGCGTGAACTGGGGATCCGGCTGCATCACATCAGCACGGACGAGGTGTACGGCCACATCAGGGACAACCACCAGAGCGTGGAGACGGATGAACTGGCTCCGCGCAGTCCGTACGCGGCGAGCAAGGCAGCCGCTGATCAGCTGGTGCAGGCGTACGCGATCACGTACGGGATTCCGGTGACGATCACGCGCGGCGCGAACAACGTGGGGCCGTACCAGTACCCGGAGAAGGCCGTTCCGCTGTTCAGCACGAACGCCATTCTGGGCGAGCCGCTGCCCGTGTACGGTGACGGCCTGCAGATGCGCGATTACGCGCACGTGTACGACCACTGTACCGGTATCGAAGCGGTCCTCCTGAAAGGGGTGATCGGCGAGGTGTACAACGTCGGTACCGGGCGCGAGATGACGAACCTGGAGATGGTGGATATCGTGCTGGACACACTTGGCAAGGACCACAGTCTCGTGAAGCACGTGACGGACCGCCCCGGTCATGACCGCCGGTACTCCATGAACGTGGATAAGCTGCGCGCCCTGGGCTGGGAGCCGAAGTACGACCCCAAGCAGGCGGTCGCGGAGGCCGCGCGGTGGTACGTTGAGAACCGGTGGTGGTGGGAACCGATCCGTAGCGGCGAGTTCCGCGAGTACTACGACCGCCAGTACGCCGAGCGTCTCGCGGGAACCGGGGCGAAGTGACGGCGTTCACTACGTCCCGCCGGGGCATCATTCTGGCGGGCGGGTCCGGCACGCGCCTGTACCCGGCGACGATTGCCGTCAGTAAGCAACTGCTGCCCATCTACGACAAGCCGATGATCTACTACCCGCTGACCACGCTGATGCTGGGCGGCATGCAGGACATCCTGATCATCAGCACCCCCGAGGACACCCCGCGCTTCAAGCAGTTGCTGGGCGACGGGTCGCAGTGGGGCATTCGTCTGGAGTACGCCGTGCAACCCAGACCCGACGGGCTGGCGCAGGCGTTCCTGATCGGTGAGGAGTTCATTGCCGGGAACCCCAGCGCCCTGGTGCTGGGCGACAACATCTTTTACGGCAACGACCTGTCTGAATTGATGCAGGACGCCAACACCCGCGCCGAGGGCGCCACCGTGTTCGCGTACCAGGTGAGCGACCCGGAACGCTACGGCGTGGTGGACTTCGACGATAACGGGAAGGCGCTCTCTATTGAGGAGAAGCCCGCCGAACCGAAATCCGACTACGCTGTCACCGGCCTGTACTTCTATGACGAGCGCGTGGTCGATATTGCCCGCAGCATCCGGCCTTCACCGCGCGGCGAACTGGAGATCACGGACGTGAACAGCGCCTACCTGCACGAGGGTCTGCTGGACGTGCAACTCATGCGCCGTGGCTTTGCATGGCTGGATACCGGCACGCACGAGAGCATGCTGGAAGCCAGTCTGTTCGTGCAGGCCATCGAGCACCGCCAGGGTCTGAAGATCGCCTCGCCCGAGGAGATCGCGTGGCGCAACGGCTGGATCAGCACCGAGATGCTGCTGGAACAGGCACAGAAACTCGCGAAAAACGGGTACGGGAAGTACCTGCTGAAACTGAGCAAGGAGAAACGCCATGCCTGAACAGACCCCCGAGCACACCATCAAACTGGCGCCCGAGTACGCGCAGGAACTGAAATTCGAAACTTACCCGGCCGCCCCGCAGATCGAAGGGGTGTGGTTTCACGCGTTGAAGAAGAACCGCAGCGAGAACGGTGCGTTCATGGAGTACGTCCGTCTGGATGAACAGGGCGTGCAGGGCCTGCCGGGCCAGCTGACGCCCCGGCAGATCAGCGTCTCGTGGGCCGCGCCGAAACGCATCAACGCGTTCCATATTCATGTCAAGCAGGAACAGAACGAGATCTGGTGCGTCTTGCAGGGTCAGCTGATGATCTGGCTGGTGGACTGCCGCGCCGGCAGCCCCACGCTGGGCGTGAAACGCAAACTGGTGTTCAGCGGCGAGCAACCCATGATGGTGCACATCCCCAGTGGCGTCGCGCACGGGTATCAGGCAGGCGAGCAGGGGGCGACCCTGCTGTATACCATGGACGCCCAGTTCGACATCACCGACCCCAACGAGGGCCGCCTGCCCTGGAATCACTTCGGTGATGACCTGTGGGCCGAGGACATGGGATGAAGATTCTGCTGACCGGCGGCAGCGGACGCCTGGGCACCGAACTGCGCGCCCTGCTGCCCGGTATCGTGGCCCCCATGTCGGCAGAAATGAACATCATGGACGCCGCGCAGGTGCTGGACGTGGCGCGCCGCGAGCAGCCCGATCTGATCGTGCACGCCGCCGCATATACCAACGTGGGCGCCGCCGAGAAGGACCGCGACGCCTGCTGGAACGCCAACGTGATCGGCACCCGCACCATGGCCGCCGCCGCGAACGCCGTGAACGCCAAACTGGTGCACATCAGCACCGACTACGTGTTCAGCGGCGACACTGGCAACTACCGCGAGGACGACACGCCCGGCCCGGTCGTCAACTACTACTCGTTGACCAAACTGGTCGCCGAGGAAGCAGCCCGCGCCGCCCGTGACCACCTGATCATCCGCACCAGCTTCCGCCCCCGCGAGTTCGCGTACCCGGTCGCCTTCAGCGACGTTTACACTGGCCAGGACTACGTGGACGTGCTGGCCCCGCAGATCGCGCAGGCCATCACGCACGCCCATGAGATCCCGCACGACCTGCTGCACATTGTCACCGAACGCAAGAGCGTTTTCGAACTGGCCCGCCGCCGCAAACCCGACGTGCAGGAAGGCACCCGCGCCCAGGCCGGCGTGACCCTGCCCGGCGACGTCAGCCTGAACACCGACCGCTGGCAGGCACTCGTGGCATCCTGGAGCGATGGCCGCCCCTGAACCCACCGTCACCACCGTCAATCTGAGAACAGACGTGCCGGCCGGTTGGACCCTGACCGGCCTGACCGGACGACATTCATGGCGGTGTAATCGAACAGGACCGCCAGGGTCAGGGGGGCGCCCTGCCGGGTGGCGCGCCACAGACCGCAGCCCATGACGGCCAGCAGGCCAGCCGTGCCGATCACGCCGGTTTCCAGCAGCCAGTGCAGCCAGGCGTTGTGCGCGATGAGCCACACGCTGGATCAGCGGCTCAGCGCGTCGGGGCAACTGATCTTGTTGCGTTTTAGGGTCGGGGTAAGCTGGCAACCGTCCTTGAACAGGTACGTCAGGTACGGGCCTCCCTGGTAGGGGCCGACACCGCCAATCGGTGCGGTCTGCCAGCCCTGCACCGCGTCACGCCACACGTACTCACGGCCGCTGGTCTGGTCGTTCAGAAGGCGCTCGACGGGTTGCAGGGGGATATCCAGGCGGGTGCTCAGTGTGGCGGCCAGGACGATCGTCACGGCTGGCAGGAGTGCCCAGGGTCGCCGCTTGCCCCGCTGGAAGGCCAGGGCGGCCACGGTGGCCCCAGCCCCGCCTTTCCAGTACAGGGTGATCCAGAGGGGAATGAAGGTCAACAGCCCCAGAGACGCCACAGAGTAGTAGTAGTAAAGGTGCCCCAAGCATTCCTGCACGCCCGCCCAGCCCTGTGTTGTCAGGGTGTAGGCCCAGGCGCTGGCGAAGAGATCAGTAGGTGGCCCAAGCAGGCCAGCGCGGCAAGGTACAGCGGCGGGACGACCGGCACCAGGGCGATCAGCCACGCCACCCAGCGGGGCCGGGCAACGTTCGGGAGGGGCTGGTGCTCGGAAGTCACGCCGGGCAGTATAGAACTCCGGGTCGCAGTGTCCTGTTCCGGCGCACTGTTGCGGTGGTCTGTAAAGCAGCAGCGCCTCCGCGTGGGCGGAGGCGCTGCTGTTTGGTGACCCCAACGGGATTCGAACCCGTATCGCTACCTTGAAAGGGTAGTGTCCTAACCGTTAGACGATGGGGCCACACCACTTCAGTTGTCGTTGGCTTTCGCCTTCGCTTTCTGCCTTTCAAGGGGTGCCGTTTCCGGCACGCACAGAAAGATACAGGCTTTCTGGGTATTCGTCAAGCGCTGTGGGTCGGGCGGGCCGGACCACGCTGGTCACGACCCGCCCGGAGTGTGGAGATTACATGTGCAAGGCGCGTTTGTCAGCGGCCAGGGCGGCTTCCTTGACGACTTCGCTGAGGGTGGGGTGGGCGTGGACGGTACGGGCAAGGTCCTCGCTGCTGCCGCCGAATTCCATGATGGCCACGACCTCGCCGATCAGTTCGCTGACGCCGCCGCCGATCATGTGCACGCCCAGGAGTTTGTCGGTCTGGGCATCCGCGATGATCTTCACGAAGCCGCGCGTGTCGCCGTGGCCCAGGGCGCGGCCGTTCGCGCTGAACGGGAACTGCCCGGTCTTGACGCTCAGGCCCCGGTCCCTGGCCTGTTTCTCGGTCAGGCCGGCCCAGGCGATCTCGGGGCTGGTGTAGATCACCCAGGGGATCACGTCGTAGTTCACGTGCCCGGCCTGTCCGGCCAGCATCTCGGCGAGGGCCACGCCTTCTTCCTCGGCCTTGTGGGCCAGCATGGCGCCGCCGATCACGTCGCCGATGGCAAAGACGTTCTGGAGGTTGGTGCGGTAGTGCTGGTCGACTTTCACGAAGCCGCGTTCATCCAGCGCGAGGCCCACCGTGTCGGCTCCGAGGCCCTGGGTGTGCGGCACGCGCCCGATAGACACGATCAGCTTGTCGAAGCGCGCCGTGACTTCCTGGTCCTGTTCGGTGTACGTGACGCTCACGCCGCTGTCGTCCTGCTCGACGGCCGTGATGTTCACGCCGAAGTGGAAGTCCAGGCCCTGCTTCTTGAAGAGCTTCAGGCCTTCTTTGGCAATCGCGTCGTCGGCGGCCATCAGGAAGCCGGGCATGGCTTCCAGGACCGTTACGTCGGCGCCCAGGCGGCGCCAGACGCTGCCGAGTTCCAGGCCGATCACGCCCGCGCCGATCACGCCGAGCTTGCCGGGCACTTCCGTGAATACCAGCGCGCCGCTGTTCTCCACGATGTGCCCACCAAACGGAGCGAGCGGCAGGGCGCGGGGGCTGCTGCCGGTCGCAACGATCACGCGCGCGGCCCGGACCTCGGTGCCGGCGGCGTCCACGATCCAGCCGTCACCGTCCGCGCGGACCAGCTTGCCCAGCCCGAAGAACGACGTGATCTTGTTCTTCTTGAACAGGAACGCCACGCCGCCCGTCAGCTTGTCCACCACGCCGTTCTTGCGGCCCAGCATCGTCGCGATGTCCACGGACGCGCCCTGCACGTTGATGCCGTGCTCGGCAAATTCATGCTGCATGACCTCGAACTTCTCGCTGCTGTCCAGCATTGCCTTGCTGGGAATGCAGCCCACGTTCAGGCAGGTGCCCCCCAGGCTGGCCTTGCCGTTGCGCTCGAAGGCGTCCACGCAGGCCGTCTTGAAGCCCAGCTGGGCCGCGCGAATCGCCGCCACGTACCCCGCGGGGCCGCCACCAATTACCAGTACGTCGAAAGAGTCCATAGCGCTTTGCAGCGTACCACCCCCCCGAAACGCCCAGCGTGACCCGTTCCCCCGTCAGGGACAGGGGATGTCGATAGGTGATGGAGGATGGTTGATGGAAGCTCTGGCATGGGCCTGAGCGGAAGCTGGTCTATCACCCATCACCCATCCTCACGCCCGGCGGTAGCGTTTGGCAGGCCTTCCGCCCGTGCGGGCGTCGGTGCTGACGCTGGCCTCGCCGGACTCGACGAGGTATTCGAGGTAGCGCCACGCGGTCACGCGGCTCAGGCCCAGGCTCACGCCGAGTTCGGCGGCGCTGACCGGGCCGCCCTCACGCAGGGCCGTGCGGACGCGGCGCAGGGTGTCCGGGTCCAGGCCGGCCGCGTCGGCGGGAGCGGGCGTGAACAGGGCGTCGAGTTGACCCTGGCGCACGTTCCCCTGCGCCCACAGGGCCGCGCGTTCCCGCACGCGTTCCAGGGCCAGCATGAACCGCCCCGGCGTGACGGGCTTCACGAGGTAATCGGCCGCGCCGTGCAGCAGGGCGTCCTGCACGCTGGGCGCGTCGCTGGCGGCCGTGACCAGAATGGCGTCCAGGGGCGCGCCTGCCAGTCTCGCCTCGCGCAGCAGGTCCAGGCCGCGCCCGTCGGGCAGGTGTACGTCCAGCAGCAGCAGGTCGGGGCGCAGGGTGCGCAGCATGGCCCGCGCCACGCCCAGCGTCTCGGCCTGCCCGAGGACCGTGAAGCCCCCGGCGCCCTCCAGCAGTCGCCAGTGCAGTGACGCGATCTGCGGGTCGTCCTCGACGATCAGCACGCGCAGGGGCGGGAGCGAGGCGGGCCGGGTCACGCGCCCTCCGGTTCATGGGGGGGCAGCGGCACGTCCAGCGTGAAGCGCGTCCAGGTGCAGGTGGCGTCCGTGACGCGGTCGTGCGTGAGGCTGGCTCCCAGCGCCTGCGCGCGGTCCGCGACGAGGGCCAGGCCCACCCCGCGCGGCGTTCCGTCCGGCGCGGCCCCCTTGGTGCTCACGCCCCGGCGGGTCAGCGAGTGCGTGATCTGTGCCGGGACGCCCGGGCCGTTGTCCCGCACCTCCAGCACCACCCCTTCCGGGTCGGCGGCGATCAGGACCCGCACCTGCGCGTCCGGCGTGCCGCTCGCGGCGTCCAGCGCGTTCTCGATCAGGTTCCCGCTGGCGAGTTCCAGCAGGTCCAGCACGCCCGGCGGCAACTGGGGCGGCAGGCCGGACAGCGGGTCCAGGGTCAGGGTGACGCGCCGCTCGGCGGCCCGGTCGAACTTGCCCAGCAGCAGCGCCGACAGCCGCAGGTGCCGCAGCGAGCGCACCGCGTCCGCGTGCGCGCCGTGCCGCGCCGACTGCCCGTGAATCAGGGCCAGCGCCTCGCGCGTTTCGCCCAGGTGCAGCAGCCCCGCCAGGGTGTGCAGGCGGTTCGTGAACTCGTGTGTCTGCGCGCGCAGCAGTTCCGCGTAGCGCTGCGACTGCGTCAGTTCGTCCGCCAGCGCCCGCACGCGCGCCAGGTCCCGCACGGTCACCACGACCGCCCCGTCCCCGGCGTCCTGCGCGGCCAGCAGGACCGGGCGGCCCGCCACATCCGCCGTGACCGGCCCCGCCCCCGGCGCGGGCAGCGGTAGCCCCGGCGGCCACGGCAGCGGCAGCGTGCCCCCGGCCGTGCCCAGCAGCGCGCGCGCCTGCGGGTTCATCACGAACACCTGCCCGGCCCGCGTGACCAGCACGCCCTCCTCCAGGGTGTTCAGGACCGCGCGGTACTGCCGCAGGCCCCCGGCGATCTGCTCGGGTTCCAGGCCCAGCATCTCGGCCTTCACCTGCCGCGCCACGAGCAGCGCCAGCACCAGCGCCAGCCCCAGCGCCCCCAGGTACCAGGGCAGCGCGGCGCGCAGCACGTCCCGGAACACGTCCCGCAACCTGGGTAGCAGGAAGCCCACGCTGGCCAGCCCCAGCACCCGCCCCTGCCTGTCCACGACCGGCACCTTGGCCCGCACGGACGGCCCCAGCGTGCCCTGCACCGTCTCCGTGACGCTCTGGCCGCGCAGGAACGCCGTGAAATCCCCGCCCGCCATGTGCTGCCCGATCCGCGCGGCGTCCGGGTGCGTGAGGCGCCGCGCCGCGCGGTCCGTGACCACCACGTAATCCGCGCCCAGCACCACCCGGTAACGGTTCATGAGGGTGTTCAGGTTCGCCCGTTCGGCCGCGTTGCCAGACAGGGCCGCCACCACCGGCGGCAGCGCCGCCACCAGCCGCGACTCCCGCAGGGACCGCTCCGCGAACGACCGGTGAATCCCGCTGTACACGCCCTGACTGACCAGCCCCGCCAGCGGCAACGCCAGCAGCAGGAACGCGCCCAGCGTCATCAGGAACAGCCGGGGCGCGACCCGCAGCAGCCGGGGCGTGTGCGGCAACGCCACCTCGCGCGCCAGCACCGTCAGGCGCGAGGAATCAAGGGCAGGTAGGCGGACAGGCACAGTACCGGGCAGTCTGCCACAGCGCCCGCTCCCAGCCCCCATTCCCAGCGCCCACCCAGTCCCACCAGCCTGCGTCCTGACCGACCGTGCCGTGCCAGATCAGCCCTTGTGTTCACGGCGTGCACGATACCCGCTCCCGCCCGCGTGGCCGCGCAGGTCCACCAGGACGGCACGCAGCCCACCCCGACCCGGACCGGAGTCCCGCGCGGCGGGCCGTCCGCCCCCCGGAGCGCGCATGCTGACAGGCAACATAATCCCCACCCGCACCAACCCCACCCGCACTGCCCTGCACCGCCGCAGGGTCACCGTCATTCCGTCTGAACCCGGCCCGCGCTGCCCCACCGGCGCGGCGGGCCGCTCCAGCCGCCCACCCCCCATTCCAGGAGACTCCACGCATGCCCAAGATCTTCCGCAGTCTGTACGCCCAGGTTCTGATCGCCATCGTGATCGGCGTCGCCGTCGGGCACTTCTTCCCCAGCGTCGGGGAACAGCTCAAGCCCCTCGGGGACGGCTTCATCAAACTGATCAAGGTCGTCATCGGCCCGATCATCTTCTGCACGGTCGTCAGCGGCGTCGCCAGCATGCGCGACACGAGAAAGATCGGCCGTGTGGGCGGCAAGGCCCTGCTGTACTTCGAGGTCGTCACCACCGCCGCCCTGCTGATCGGTCTGGTCGTCGTGAACCTCGTCGGCCCCGGACGCGGCATGAACATCAACCCCGCCACCCTGGACACCAGCGGCATCAGTAAGTACACCGACGCCGCCGGTGAGCAGACCGTCGCGGACTTCGTGCTGCACGTCATTCCTACCACCTTCGTCAGTGCGTTCACCGAGGGCGACCTGCTCCAGGTCCTGTTGATCGCGCTGCTCAGCGGCTTCGCCCTGATCCGCATGGGTGACACCGGCCAGCGCATCCTGAAAGGCATCGACTCGCTCAGTGCCATGGTATTCGTCATCCTGGGCTTCATCATGAAACTCGCCCCGATCGGCGCGTTCGGCGCGATGGCCTTCACCATCGGCAAGTACGGCGTCGGCAGCCTCCAGCAGCTCGCGTACCTGATGGGCACCTTCTACCTCACCTGCGCCCTGTTCGTGTTCGTCCTGCTGAACATCATTGCCAGACTCGCGGGGTTCAGCCTGTGGAAGTTCCTGCGCTACATCAAGGAAGAACTGCTGCTCGTGCTGGGCACCAGCTCCAGCGAGAGTGCCCTGCCGCGCCTGATGACCAAACTGGAAAACGCCGGTGCGAACAAGAGCGTCGTCGGTCTGGTCGTGCCCACCGGGTACTCGTTTAACCTCGACGGCACCAGCATCTACCTGACCATGGCCGCCGTGTTCATCGCGCAGGCCACCAACACCAACCTGTCGTTCGCGCAGGAACTCGCGCTGCTGGGCATCCTGCTCCTGACCAGTAAGGGCGCCGCCGGCGTCACAGGCAGCGGCTTCGTGGTTCTGGCCGGCACCCTGGCCGCCCTGGGCACCGTGCCCGTCGCGGGCCTCGCCCTGATCCTCGGCATCGACCGCTTCATGAGCGAGGGCCGCGCCATCACCAACATCATCGGCAACGGCGTCGCCACCCTCGTCGTCGCCCGCAGCGAGAACGAACTCGACATGGACCGCCTCACCCGCATCCTGAACGGCGAGCAACTGCCCCCCGTGAACGCCGACGTGCAGGCCGAGCAGCACGGCGAAGGCCGCACCCTGGGAGGCGCACAACCCGCGTAAAGGTTGAAAGTCGAAAGTTGATGGTTGATGGACGGGGCACTCCCCACTCCATCAACCATCAACCATTAACCATTAACCATTAACCATCAACCCAGCTGCGCGTACGCTACGGCCACCTGCGCGGCCACCATGGCGTTGTGGCGTACCAGGGCGATGTTGGTGTCCAGGCTGCGGCCGCCCGTGATTTCCACGATGCGGCCCAGCAGGTACGGCGTGGTGTCCTTGCCCGTCAGGCCCAGGGCGTCCATGTCACGCAGGGCCTGTTCGATATGCGGCGTGATCTCGGCCGCCGGGATCTCGGCCCCCTCGGGAACGGGGTTGGCGAGCATCACGCCGCCCGACAGGCCCAGATCCCATTTCGCCTTCAGCACGCGGGCGGCCTCGGCCGGCGTCTGCACGCTCAGGGGGGACGTGAAACCGCTCTGGCGCGAGTAGAACGCCGGGAATTCCGTCCCGCCCAGCGTGATAGCCGGGACGCCCTGCGTTTCCAGGACCTCCAGCGTCAGGCCGATGTCCAGGATGCTCTTGACGCCCGCGCTGACCACGCACACGTCCGTGCGGGCCAGTTCCAGCAGGTCCGCACTGATGTCCATGGAGCTGCCCGCGCCCCGGTGCACGCCGCCCGTGCCGCCCGTGGCGAACACGCGGATACCGGCGAGAGAGGCGATCCGCATGGTGCTCGCCACGGTTGTCGCGCCGTGCCGTCCGAGGGCCACGGTCACCGGCAGGTCGCGGGTGCTGATCTTATCCACGCCCTTATCCGTCGCCAGCAGGTGCAGTTCGTCGGGCGTGAGGCCCACCTTCAGGCGGCCGCCCAGCACCGCGATGGTCGCGGGAACCGCGCCGTGTGCGCGCACCACGTCCTCCACGCCGCGCGCCATATCCACGTTCTGCGGGAACGGCATGCCGTGACTGATGATGGTGCTCTCCAGCGCCACCACGGCCTGCCCGGCGGCCAGCGCGGCGGCCACCTCGGGGTGAAGGTCAAGGTAAGGAGCGACGGACGGATCAATCTGGTGTGTCATAGGGAACCTCAGGTGGATCAGCGGACCATTGATCCGGGGAAAGGGGACAGGAGACAGGAAGAAAAGGACCTGCGAAGGAAACTGGAGAGCGGGGGACCGTATGCTGCTACGCGCCCTCCAGCCGCGCCGTAATGGCCGCCGGGCTCAGGGCAGGCGAGACCGCGTGATCACTCTCGATGGTGATGGCCGCCGCCGCATGCCCCCGCCGCGCCGCCTCCAAAGGGCGCACGCCGGACGCCAGGGCCGCCAGGAACGCCCCGAGCATCGCGTCGCCTGCGCCTGTCACGTCCCGCACCGTCGCCGGCAGGGCCGGCAGTTCATGCACGCCGTCCGGGCCGGACAGCACACTGCCGCTCGCGCCGCGCCGCACCCACACCAGCGTCACGCCCAGCGCCCGCAACTCAGCCGCCGCCACGCTCACACCCTCCAGCGTGTCCGGCACGTCCCGGCCCAGCAGCGCCGCCAGTTCCGGCACGTTCGGCGTCACCGCGAACGGGCACAGGCCCGCTGCCAGCGCGGGACGCAACCGGGCCGCTTTGGGCACACTGACCGGCTCGAACACCACGGGCGCGCCCGCCTCCGCCGCCAGCGACAGCAGGTGCGCCAGCGACCCCTCCGGCAGGTTCCCGTCCGCGACCACCCACGCCGCCCCGCGCAGCGCACCCCGCCGCTCCTGCAACACCGCCGGCGTCAAGGCCTCCATCGCCTCCATCGCCGCGACCGCCACCAGCAACTCACCACTGGCGTCCAGCACCGCCGTGTACGTGCCCGTCGTCACGCCCGCCGCCCGCAGGACCGGCCGGACGTCCACGCCCGCCGCTTCCGTCGCCCGCAGCAGCCCCTCACCCAGCGCGTCACGGCCCACCACGCTGATCAGCGACACCGGCGCGCCCAATCGCGCCAGGTTCTCCGCCACGTTCCGCGCCACGCCACCCGCCGCCTGCACTGTCACACCCGGATTACTCGTCCCGGGAACGGCGGCATGCAGGGTCCGGGCTTTCACGTCCACGTTCGCGCCGCCCACCACCACCACGCGCCCCGGCCCGCCCTGCACCGGCAGCACGTACCCGCGCCCCAGCAGTGCCCCCTTGCGCACCAGGTTGCTCACGTGCACGTTCACCGACGCCCGCGTGGACCCCAGGCGGCGCGCCAGTTCCTCCGGGGTTGCCAGCGGGGTCTCGCGGATCAGGGCGAGCAGGGCGGATTCAGTCTCGGTCAGTGGCATCTGTTAACTATAGTAAAGGTACTGGCTGTAGTTAATCAAGGTGTGATGGGTGGGTTGGAAGGTGGGCGCCTGGCGGCGGGCCTACCCACCCCCCAGCCCCCTCCCCCAGGGGGGCAGGGGGAGCCGGCGTTGCACTGGGCAAGAGATTTGACTATTGCGGCGTGCTTGCTGTGGCCAGTGACGTGTCCGGCTTCGACGCCATCCTGCCGCCCCCCGGATAGGCCCGCGCGCTGCGCGCACGACGGCCGGTGGTGATCTGCGAAAACTGGTCAGGTAACTGACCGAATTCCGCTGATCGACTTTGACAATCAGGCTTTTGCAGAAGCCAGAAAAGTAGAACCTGCCGGAACGCACCAAGAGTTGGGGCCATACAGTTGCCGTGGCGACGCGGCCCGTCGTGCGCGCAGCGCGCGGGGCGAACGGCGCGACATCAGAGGATGGCGTGTGAGGCGTGGCCGTCCCCGCCCCATGCCTGCCGACCACTTGAGCGAAATACCTGCCCAGTGCCAACGACGGCTCCCCCTGCCCCCCCGGGGTAGGGGGCTGGGGGGTGGGGAAGCACGTAGGAAGCTCGCCGCCAGGCGCACCCCAACTTCTAGATGTCCTCACTCCCGCTGTCCATGCGAACCACGCGAGGCTGGAAGCTGGCGACGACGTTCACGAGGTCCGCCTGCCGGGCGATGACGTCCTCGATGCGTTTGTACGCCTGTGGGGCTTCGTCGATGCCGCCGCCGATGAGGGTGACGCCGCGCTGGGCAAGGTACGCCTGGACGTCTTTCTTGTTGAGGGTGCTGGTGGCGGCTTTGCGGCCGAGTTGGCGGCCGGCGCCGTGGCTGGCGCTTTGCAGGGCACCTGCGTGGCCGAGGCCGCGAACGACGTAGCCGGGGTCGGCCATGCTGCCGGGGATCAGGCCGAGCTGGCCGGGGGCGGCGGGGGTGGCGCCTTTGCGGTGGATGATGCGTTCCTGGCCGTTCACGGTTTGTTTCCAGGCGAGGTTGTGGCTGTTGCTGATCTGCGTGAGGGGGGTGACGTTCAGGGCGCGGGCGAGGCGGGCGTGGATGAGGTGGTGGTTGGCGAGGGCGTAGCGGCCGGCGAGGTTCATGGCCTGCCAGTACGCCTGTCCGTCTTCGTGGTCGAGGGGAAGCCACGCGAGTTTCTTGGCTTCCGGGGCAAGGGTCGGGTGGTGGCGTTCGGCGAGGGTGGTGAAGTGCCCGGCGACCTGCGCGCCGAAGCCCCGGCTGCCGCTGTGGGTGAGCAGCGCGAGGTACGGTCCGGCGTCGAGGCCCAGGTCGCTTTGCGGGAGGGTGAGGGTGCCGAATTCGGCGAAGTGGTTGCCGCTGCCACTGGTGCCGATCTGCGTGGCGGCCTTTTCAAACAGGTGTTGGAGGATGGGTTGCTGCTGCCAGGTGGGTTCGTGCAGGACGGGGTGGTCCTGGCGGTCGCGTTTCTCGAAGGCGACGCCCGCGCCGAAGCGGGTGTGTTTCAGCAGGAGGGTCGTGGCTTCGTCGGTGTGGAGCGCGTCGGGCTGGATGGGCAGGATGGACAGCATCATGGAGCAGCCGATGTCCACGCCGACGCCGTAGGGGATGACGGCGTTCTCGGTGGCGAGGACCCCGCCGATGGGGAGGCCGTAGCCGACGTGCGCGTCGGGCATCAGGGCGCCGGCGCGGCTGACGGGCAGGCGCATGGCAACGTCCATCTGACGGTGTGCGCCGGGGTCGATCAGGTCGGCGCCCCAGGTGGGGTAGGGGAGGGGCTGGGCGCGCAGGTCGCTGGCCCGGCGGGCGTCGATGATGGCCTGCTGCGACAGCAGTTCGGCGGCCAGGGGGGCGTACACGCCGCCTGCGGCGTACGCGGCGGGATTCTGCTGCACGGCGCGCAGTTCGTTGAGGATGTCGTCGCGGCTCAGGCCCGCGCTTTCGCGGGTGGTGGCGGCGGTCTGGGCGAGGGCGATGGCTTTCTTTGCCAGGCCGAGTTTCACGAGGTGTTTGCCGTTCATGTCGGGGCTCTCTTTTAGTGGGGATGGCTTTCAGTGGGGGTGGGAGGCGAGCGGGCCTCCGGGCGTGTTGGTGGTGGCGGGTGTGGATGTGCTGGTCCGTGCGGGCATGGTCGCCTCCTTTCCCTGAACCGGGCTGTCATGAGTGTGCCGCGTGGCCGGGAAGGCGGGCATCCGCGCTGTGGCGTAGGCCAGTACCCACTTGCGGGCGGGTCGAAGCAGATCTGCGAGCGCAGGCACGGCAGGGTCAGGACGCACAGATGATACGGACTCCGGGTTGAATGGGCTGCAAAGACCCTTCAATCCGAGCGAAGAGAGTGGGAGCACAAGCGGGTTTCGGACCTGCTAGCGAAACAAACGCAGTCCATATGGGGACGCATGCCGCCTGCATACCCTGTCGCTGGGCACCCGGTCATACGGATTCCGCAGCACTGCGCCACAGTCGAAAAAGCGCCGCCTGCGGCTCCATGCCGCGGAATCCGTATATTGTTCCCACTCGCATCCGCTCGGATTGATTCAGAACGGCACCGAATCAATCGGAATCCGTATCAGATCAGCTTCAGGGCGTCCAGGGCCTCCTGCGTCTCGTTCCAGGGGAGGGTCTCGTGGGCGCGTTCCAGGGTGTCCTCGGGACCCTTGCCAGCCAGCAGGACCGTGTCGCCGGGCTGTGCTAGGGCGGTGGCGTGGCGAATGGCGGCGCGGCGGTCCGGGACCGACTCGAAGTTCGCGCGGCCCGCCTCCCGCGCGCCGCGTTCCATTTCACTCAGGATGTCGGCCAGGGGCGTGTCGCGGCAGTCCTCCTCGGTGAAGACCGCGTGATCCGCCAGGCGGGTGGCGACCTCGCCCAGGGGGGCGCGCTTGCCGGGATCGCGGGGGCCGCCGGCCGAGCCGAGGACCACGATCAGGCGGCCGGGCGTGGTGGTCCGCAGCGTCCCGAGTGCCTTTTCGAGGCTGGCGGGCGTGTGCGCGAAATCCACGACCACGCGCCGCCCGCGCCCGTCCGGCACGAGTTCCATGCGGCCCGGCACGCCCCTGAACGACGCCAGACCCCCGGCCAGCGCCTCCCAGCCGGCGCCCAGGTGCGCGCTCGCGGCCAGGGCGGCCAGGGCGTTCGCGACGTTAAAACGCCCGATCATGGGCAGGTTCGCGTCGAACTCGCCCAGGGGACTGATCACGTGGAAGTGCAGGCCCGTGCTGCGTTCCTCGATCTCTGTGGCTCGCCAGTCGGCGTGCTGGCCCTCGGCGCTGTAGGTGGTTTCCAGGGGCGCCACGCCGCGCAGCTGCGCCGTCCAGGGGTCGTCCACGTTCAGGACCGCGAACGGCGCGGCCTCGATCAGGCGGCGTTTATCGGCACAGTAGTTCTCCAGCGTGCCGTGAAAATCCAGGTGTTCGCTGCTCAGGTGCGTCCAGACAGCCACGTCCCAGTTCACGCCGCGCACGCGCTCCAGGGCCAGGGCGTGACTGCTGGCCTCCAGCACCGCCGCGTCCGCGCCCGCCCTGACCATGTCGGCCAGCGTGGCCTGCACCTGCGGAGCCTCGGGCGTCGTGAAGTGCGCCGGGAAGTGCCGCAGCTCGCCGTCCGGCAGCTCGTACCCGACGGTACTCAGCAGGCCCGTGCGCAGCCCGGCGGCGCGCAGCAGGTGCCGCGTGATCCAGCTGGTGGTGGTCTTGCCGTCCGTGCCGGTCACACCCACCACCCGCAGCGCCTGACTGGGGTGCCCGGCCAGCGCCGCCGCCGCGTCGGCCAGCGCGGCGCGGGCGCTCACGACGCGCAGGTACGGCAGGGGGCTGTTCACGCCGTCCGGCAGGCCCTCGCCCAGCACAGCCACCGCGCCCCGTTCACGCGCCTTTTCTATAAAGTCATGCCCGTCGAACTTCGCGCCACGAATCGCCACGAACGCAAAGCCAGGCTGCGCCCACTCGGCGTTGTGGGTGACGCCCGTCACCTCCGGATGCTCGGTGGGGGCGGGAACGTTCAGGTGGGCGGCCAGCTCGGAAAGACGCATGGGGGGATGATACGGGCTGAGCTTAGCGCTCAGTGGACGCGCTGGTACAGCCCGTCGAAGCGGACGTTCAACCCGCCGCACTGCCCGTTGTCGGTGGCCAGCAGCCACGGCCCCACCGGCCGCAGGCGGACGCTGCACCCGCCGTCGCTGTACGCCAGCGGCCACGCTCCCTCCTGGCGGCGCAGCGGGCCGTTCAGGTTCCCCATGTTCACGCTGCCGTCCGCTCCGGCGTGCGTGGCCGACCCGTTCAGGGTCAGCGCGCCGCCCACGCCCTGGCGGACCGTGAGGCCCGCGTTGGCGTCCCGCGCCCACGTGCCGTGCAGGTCCGCCGGGACTGGCAGCGCCTCTACCTGCGTGTCCGGCAGGAACCCGCGCATCACCTGATCCGGCAGGCCGCCGATGGGCAGCAGGTAACTGCACCGGCGGCCCTGCACGCTGCGGCCCTGAAGCAGCAGATCACCGGCCCGCACGCTGAACCGGCCGGCCACGCCGCGCGCGTCACTGAACGTCGCGCGCGGCACGCTGACCTGCGCGGCCCGCAACTGCTCGGGGTTCAGTTCCGTCCACGCGGTAGGGCAGCCCACCATCTCCGGGCTGATGGGAGGCGTGGCCGTGGCCGCCGCGAGCGGCGAGATCAGGGCCATCAGCGCCACCCGGCCCACAAGCCGCCGGGTCAGCCGGTACGTGGAAGCGCCGGAATGCAAAGCCGTCATCCGTGCAGGGTACCGCGCCACGCCATGACGAATGGTGGGCCTGAGCCCGCCTGATACGGATTCCGATTGATTCGGTGCAGTTCTGAATCAATCTGAGCGGACGCGAGTAGGAACAGCATACGGGTTTCGCGGTATGGAGCCGCAGGCGGCGCCCTTCCGACTGTGGCGCTGTGGAGCGGCAGTCCGTATCAGACTGGACTGCCGTTTCTTTCGCTCTCTACCCGGAAACACACCGGGTTGCCAACTTGATATCAGGCAGTCCTCGTGGCTCCTGCTCGCCCCGCAGGACAGCTCTCGAAGGGCGCTGAACGGTTCTCGCAAGCCGTTCAACGGGCGTGCGGATCAGCGCAGCAGGGGCAGGCCGAAGCCGTTGGCCTGCACGCGCGCGCACACCCACTCGAAGGCCTGTGGGTCGGCCACGAAGTCCAGCTGATCGCCGGGGACGCGCACGACCGGGCAGGCGTCGAAGCCCGTGACCCAACTGTCGTACAGGCGGTTCAGGCCGCCCAGGTACTCGTCGGGGATGGCCTGTTCGTACTCGCGGCCGCGCTGCGCGATGCGCCGTTTCAGGGTGGGCAGGCTGGCGTCGATGTGAATCAGCAGGTCCGGGACGCGCAGGGCGCTCAGCACGCCCTCGTACAGGCTGCGGTAGGTGTCCCAGTCGCGCCGCGCCATCTGCCCGCTCTCGAACAGGTTGCGCGCGAAGATGTTGGCGTCCTCGAACACCGTTCGGTCCTGAATGACGTAGCGGGCGCCGGTCACGAGATTCAGGTGCTGTTCCAGGCGGCGGGACAGGAAGTACACCTGCGAGTGGAACGAGTACTGCCGCATGTCGCGGTAGAAGTCTTCCAGGTAGGGGTTGTCGGCGTGCGGTTCGTACACGGGGCGCAGGCCGTAGCGGTCGGCCAGCATGCGCGTCAGGGTGCTCTTGCCGCTGCCGATGTTCCCGGAAATCGCGAGGTACATCAGTCGGCCGCCTGCGTGTCACGCAGGGCGCCGTCGATGCGGTCCATCAGGTTCTGTTCGTCGTCCGGGTTGTTCACGAAATCGATGCCGGCCGCGTCGATGGTCAGGTGCGGGTGCGGGTACGTGCGGAAGTACTCGTCGTACCGGCCGGTCAGGTCCGCGAGGTACGCGGCCTGCATGTCCTGCTCGAAGGGTCGGCCGCGCAGCGCGATGCGGCGCAGCAGTTCGTCGGTGTCGGCGCGCAGGTACACCACGAGGTCCGGGGTGGGCAGGCGCGGCGACAGGTGCGAGTACAGGTCCTCGTACAGCGCGAACTCGGCGTCGCGCAGGTTCATGGACGCGAAGATGAAGTCCTTGTCGAACAGGTAGTCGCTGACCACGCTGCCCTTGTACAGCCCCGGCTGCCACAGCGCCGAGAGCTGCTTGAAGCGCGACAGCAGAAAGAACGCCTGCACCTGAAACGAGAACGCTTCAGGCTGCTCGTAGAATTTCGCCAGGAAGGGGTTCTCCTCGACGATCTCCAGGTTCAGTTCGGCGCCGTGGCGCGCGGCGAGGCGTCCGGCGAGGCTTGTTTTCCCGACCCCGATGGGCCCTTCGACGACAACGTACATGACAGGCCAGAGCATAGCGCCCCCCGGAAGTCTGAAGGGTGGATGAACGCCTTGACACGCGCAGGGCGGGATGAGGTGATGGAGCCGCAGTCCGTATCAGGAGTCAAAGATCGGTGGTTGACAGCGGGGGATGGCCCGCCCATCAACCACCGATCCTTCACTGCCAACCCTTATTGCAGGGTGCGTTTGAGCAGCGTGACCTTCATGTCCACACTCTTCTTGTTGCGCCACACGCGCAGGGTGACGGTCTGACCGGGGCGCTTGGCGGCCACCAGCCGGATCACGTCGAAGGAGTCGCGCACGCGCTGGCCGTCCACCGCCACGATGATGTCGCCCAGCGGCGCGAGCAGCTGATCCTTGCTGTTGCGCAGGCTGCCGCGTAGGCCCGCGCGGGCGGCGGCCGTTCCGGCCGGAACCTCGTCCACCAGCGCGCCCTCAGAGCTGTTCAGGCCCGCCAGTTGCCGCAGCGCCGGGTCCAGGTTGTCCAGGTCCACCATGGTCACGCCCAGCGTGCCACGCTGCGGCACCCCGATCTTCTCCAGGTCGTCCAGGCTCTGCTTGACCAGATCACCGGGCACGGCAATGCCGATCACGCCTGGAATCAAGCCGTTGGCCGACACGTTCGCGTCGGCCACGCCCACCACCGCCCCGCGTGAATCCAGGACCGGGCCGCCGCTGTTGCCCTGCTGGATGCTGGCCGTCGTGACGATGTACTGCCCGACCTCGTTGGCAAAGCCGTCGTTGCGGTTCAGGTCGCGGGCGCTGGCGGCCACGCTGAACACGCCGCTGCCCACGAAATTCTGAATCCGCAGCGGCGTGCCGATGGTGAGCAGTTTCTGCCCCGGAATCAGGCGCGCGCTCGACCCGAAACTCAGGGTGGCGGGCGCGGTCACGCCGGTCACGCGCAGGATCGCAATGTCGATGCCGGGGTCGATGCCCTCGATCTTCGCGCTGACGCGCCGCCCGTTGAACAGCGTGACCGTCAGGGACTCCTGGTACTGCACCACGTGGTAGTTCGTGACGATCAGGTCCTTCTTGTAGAAGAAGCCCGTGCCGGTGTCGATGGGGTCATCCCCGACCTGCAACCTCTCGCGTTGCAGGCGGTTGTCGATGCGGACCACGGCCTGAATGGCTTTCTGAGCCACCTCGACGGTGTTCACCTCGTCCGGCGTGACCAGGGCCCGCTCGGCGCTGACCCGTCCCGTGATGTACGCCCCGGCGACCGCGCCGCTCAGCAGCAGCGCCGCGCCCAGCACGCGTAGGCCCAATCCCCGCAGGCCCAATCGTAGGCCCAGCCGTCCGGTGCGGGGTGCCGGGCGGGCCGGGGTGCCGGGCGGAGTCACTCGCCGCCGCCGCCCTCGCCGCTGCCCTTGGGGCGGGAATCGGTCACGTAGAACCCGCTGCCTTTAAAGGCAATGCCGGGCCGCGCCAGGATCCGCTTGACGGGCACGCCCGTTTCCGGGTGAGTGGTGTAGGCCTCGTCGCGCATGCTCTGCTGCAACTCGTAGACTTCGCCAGTTTCGATGTTCTTGTAAAGGTACGTAGGCATGGTGGTTACGGTGTCCTCTGGTCGTGCTGACTTGCGTGCTTGCGTGGGTCTGGCGGCCCAGCGACTACAGAGCGGATGCGGGGCGGCCCCTGCCGTGCGCTCTTCGGGGCGCTTGAGCCAGACGCGCGCATGGTCCGGCAAAGCACGTCCGTACCTATCCTAGCAAGGACCGCCGCGCCCGGTCTGTTCCGCGCGGGCCGCCCGGCACAGCGCCCGCCTGCCGCAGGCTTGGGCCTTTCTTCAGCTGCCGTCCCGCCCCGGCCCCGTGCAGCTCTGTGGCCGCTCTCACCCCCCGCTCCATGAGTACTGTACTCACGGGCGGCAGTCACTCACATGCGTCTACCCACGGCCCGCGCTATGCTGCGGCGTGAACCGCTGGTGTCCGGTTCACACCAACAGGGCAGCGCAAGGCCCCCGACACACGCGGGGGAGACGAGGTGGAGGTCAGCGAGCAATCTGCGGATGCCTCCAGGCGCGCGTTCAGGCGCCTACCCGACGCCCCACACCGGGGCGGGAAGCGCGGCGATAATCCCCACGGCAACGTGGACATAAGGCCGCGCACGACGCACAACAAATCAAAGGCACCCCCGCCCGGCCCCGCGCCGCCGGTGGGACGGAGTCATCATGTGTGGAATCGTTGGATACATCGGCCACCGTCAAGCCCAGCAGGTCCTGATCTCCGGACTTGCCAAACTCGAGTACCGCGGCTACGACAGCGCTGGCATCGCCATCCATGACGGCGAGTGCATCGACGTGAAGAAGAAAGCCGGGAAGCTCGAGAACCTCAGCTCCCTCCTGGACGGCCAGCCCATGACCGGCTCGCTGGGCATCGGGCACACCCGCTGGGCCACGCACGGCCTGCCGAACGACACGAACGCCCACCCTCACGCCACCGAGGACGGCCGCATCGTCATCATTCACAACGGCATCATCGAGAACTACCTGAGCCTCAAAGAGCGCCTCCAGGAGCGCGGGCACGAGTTCAAGAGCGAAACCGACAGTGAAGTGCTGGCCCACCTGATCGAGGAAGCCTACGCGGGCAACCTCGAAGAAGCGGTCCGCGCGGCCCTCGCGCAGGTGCGCGGCGCATACGGCATTGTCGTCACGCACGTCGATCACCGCGAGATCGTCGCGGCCCGCACCGTCAGCCCGCTCGTCATGGGCGTCGGCGAGGGCGAGATGTTCCTGGCGTCCGACGTACCCGCCCTGCTGGCCTACACCCGCAACATGGTCTTCCTGCACGACGGCGACATGGTCGTCCTGAGCGATGACGGCTTCCGCGTCATGGACCTGGCCGGCAACCCCCAGGCGCGCACTACCGAGCACATCGAATGGGACGCCGAGGCCGCCGAGAAGGGCGGGTACGACACGTACATGCTCAAGGAAATCTACGAGCAGCCCCAGGCGCTCACCAACACCCTGATCGGCCGCCTGCACGACGAGACCGGCGAGGTCAACCTCGACATCAACCTCGATCCCGGCAGCTTCAAGCGAATCAGCATCATCGCGTGCGGCACCGCCTTCTACGCCGGACTGGTCGGCGAGTACCTGATCGAGCAGCTGGCCCGCATTCCCGTCGAGGTGGACGTGGCCAGCGAGTACCGCTACCGCGACCCCCTGGTCAGCGAGAACACCCTGGCCATCGTCGTGTCCCAGAGCGGCGAGACCATCGACACCCTCGAGGCGCTGCGCGAAGCCAAGAAATTCGGCGCCAAGACCCTGGGCGTCATCAACGCCAAGGGCAGCTCCATGACCCGCGAACTCGACGACACCCTGTACATCCACGCCGGACCCGAGATCGGCGTCGCCAGCACCAAGGCGTATACGTCAATGGTCAGCGCCTTCCTGATGCTGGCCCTGTGGCTCGGCCGCGCCCGCGGGACGCTCAGCGAGGAGCAGGGCGCCGAACTCCTGAAAGCCGCGCGCGAACTGCCCCGCCTGGTCGAGGAAGCGCTGGCCCCCGAACGCGTGGCCCGCATCAAGGAAGTCGCCGAGAAGTACGCACACGCCCGCGACTATCTGTTCCTGGGACGCGGCGTGAACAGCCCCACCGCGTACGAGGGCGCCCTGAAACTCAAGGAGATCAGCTACATCCACGCCGAGGCCTACGCCGCCGGCGAGATGAAACACGGCCCCATCGCCCTGATCGACGAGAACCTGCCGGTCGCCGTGATCGCCACCGAGAGCCGCCTGCTGGAAAAAACCATCAGCAACGTGCAGGAAGTCCGCGCCCGCGCCGGTAAGGTCATCCTGCTGCTCAGCGACGGCGACACCGAGAACGCCCGCCACGGCGACGACGTCATCTACGTCCCCCGCGCGCACGAGATGGTCAGCCCCGTCGTGAACGCCGTCGCCATGCAACTCCTGGCGTACTTCACGGCCACCGCGCTGGGCAAGGACGTGGACAAACCCCGCAACCTCGCCAAGAGCGTCACCGTCGAATAAACAGGGTCGAGTCAATACGGCCGAGTTGACAGGGCCGAGTCAATAGAACCGAGTCAACAGGCTCTACATACGGGCAAGTAACGAATCGGCAGGAAGGGGGGGCGCGGCGCGACTGGCTGCGGCCCCCTTCGATGCGGACTCCGGTGGAATGCTGTCCATACCGTTCCGTCGGGGGATCACTCTGGGCCGTATTGATGCTCGGCGGGCAGGGGCCGCTGTTCGTGGACGGCCTGCGCGATGCGGGCGGCCAGCGGGAAGTCCACGGCGGCGTACCAGGCTTCTTCCAGGCCCGCGCTGCCGGGCGCGGCGCGGTACACGCACAGGCTCGGGCCGAAACTGCACGAGCCCAGGCAGCCGCTCTCGGTCAGGCGCAGCGTGCCGCCCCGCTTGTAGTACGCCAGGGACTCGCGTTCCAGGTGGTTCCACAGGGCTTTGTGCAGCAGCGCCGACCCGCGTGCCTGACAGTTGGGGCCCTGGCAGACGAGCAGGTGGCCGTGGGTGGGGAAGTACTTGGCTGGCATCGTCTCTAATCCTCGGGGATAACCAGCAGGCGGTCTGAGTCCTGCACCACCCTGACCCGCACCCCGTACGCCGCGTGCAGGTGCGCGGGCGTCAGGACCTCGCGCGGGGTGCCGGTCGCCAGGACCTGCCCGGCGTGCAGCAGTACCAGCCGGTCCGCGCGGGCCGCGAGGTTCAGGTCGTGCAGGACCGCCACGACGCCCAGGCCCCCGGCCACCTCGCAGCGCAGGTAGCGCACCACGTCCAGCGCGTATGCGAGGTCCAGGTGGTTGGTGGGTTCGTCCAGCAGCAGGAAGCGGGGTTGCGCGGCCAGGGCTCGGGCCAGGGCCACGCGCTGCGCTTCGCCGCCCGACAGTTCCGACACGCGCCGGTCCTCGAAGCGGCGGGTGTCCGTGCGGTCGAGTGCGGCGTCCACGGCGGCCTCGTCCTCGGCGGTCCAGGGGGACCGGGGCAGCAGGCCAAAGCGCCAGTCGCCCGCGCCGCGCCCCAGGGCGACCACGTCCCGCACGCGCGCGGCGGCTGGCAGGCCCTCGCTCTGCGCCAGGAACGCCAGCGCCCGCGACCGCTCGGCGCGGCTCCAGCCTCGCAGCGGCTTGCCGGCCAGTCGCACCTCGCCGCGCGTGACGGGGGTCAGGCCGATCAGGGCGCGCAGCAGCGTACTTTTCCCCGCGCCGTTCGGGCCGATCACGGCCGTGAACTCTCCCGGCGCGAACGTGGCGCTCACGCCCCGCACCGCCGGGAACGACCCGGCCTGCACGTGCACGTCGTGCGCTTCCAGGCGGTCCGGGCTACTGGCCGGGCTCTGCATGGCCCTGCTTACTGGCCCCTCCTGACCGGATCCTCCTGACTGGACCCTACTCACTGGATTGCCGCCTCAGCAGCCACAGGAAGAACGGGCCGCCCAGCAGCGTGGTCACGATTCCCACCTGCGACAGCGGCGTGGTGCGGGCCAGCAGGTCCGCGTACACCAGCAGCGCCCCGCCCAGCAGCGCACTGACCGGCAGCAGCGTCCGGTGCCCGGGGCCGAACAGCAGGCGCACCACGTGCGGCACGATCAATCCCACGAAGCCGATCACGCCCACGTACGCCACCGCGCCCGCCGTGGCGACGCTGGCCGCCACGACCGTGATCAGCCGCAACCGCTCGACCGGCACGCCCAGACTGCGGGCGGTCAGTTCCCCCAGTTGCAGCGTGTCCAGCGCGCGCGCCAGCAGCAGCAGCGCCCCGCCGCCCAGCGCCGCGTACGGCAGGACCGTCAGCACGTCCGGCCAGCCGCTGAAGCCCAGGTCGCCCAGCGTGTACGCCAGCACCTGACGCGCGCGGTCCTCGCCGCGCAGGATCAGGGCCGTGGTAGCCGCGCTCAGGACGCTGCCCACCACCACGCCCGCCAGGATCAGTCGGTTCGGCGGAAAGCGGCGGCCCTCGCGCGCCAGGGCCAGCGTGCAGGTCACGGCTGCGAGCGCCAGCAGCAGCGCCGTCACGGGAATCAGGGTGCGCGGCCAGCCGGCCACGATGGCAATCGTAGCCCCAAGCGCGCTGCCGCTCGCCACGCCCAGCAGGTACGGATCGGCCAGCGGGTTGCGGAACACGCCCTGGAACGCGCCGCCGCACACGCTGAGACTGGCGCCCACCAGCACGCCCATCACCACGCGCGGCAGGCGGATCTGCCACACGATCACGTCGTTTCCCACCAGGGCCTGACCGGTCAGGCCGCGCCACAGCGCCCCCAGCACCTCGCCGGGCGGCACGTTCACGCTGCCCAGCCCGGTGCCCAGCACCACCGCCGAGATCAGCAGCAGTACCAGGGCGGCGGTTTTCAGGGGGAGCGCGGTTCGGGCGGCGCTCCGGCGTTCATGCGTGATCACGCTCACCGCTTACTTGAACAGTTCCGGGTGAACGATCTTCGCCAGGCCGCGCAGGGCCAGCGGCAGGCGCGGGCCGGGGCGTCCCAGCATGGTGTTCAGTTCGGCGGGGATGTTCACGACCCGCCCGGTCTTCAGGGCGCCGATGCTGTTCCAGCCGGGCCGCGCGCCCGCCGTCTTCGCGTCCACGCCCAGGATCAGCTGCGGGTTGGCCTTCACGATGAATTCCGGGTCCACCTTCGGGAAGTCCCCCATGCTGGCCGGGATGATGTTCCGCGCGCCCGCCTTGGTCAGCAGCACGCCCATGAACGAGTTCGGGCCGACCGAGTACGGCGTGGGGTCGATCTCCAGGTACGCGGTGGGCTTGCGCACCACGTTCTTCGTCAGGATCTCCACGCGGGCGATGTCGCTCTTCATGCGCGTCACCAGCGCCCGCGCCTGCGCTTCGCGGTTCACGATGCGGCCCACGGTCAGGGTCTTGCTGAACACCTCGTCGTACGTTTCCGGGTTCACGGCCACCACCGTGATGCCCGCCTGCGTCAGCGGCCCCTCCAGCTTCCCGTACTGACTGACCAGCACCAGGTCCGGTTTCTGCGCGATGATCGCCTCGACGTTCGGGTCGTACAGGCCGCCCAGCTTGGGCAGTTTCGTGACCGCCTGCGGGTAGTCGCTGTACGTGTCCACGCCCACCAGCTTCTCGCAGGCGGCGATGGCGCACAGCGTCTCGGTGGTGCTGGGCAGCATGCTCACGATCCGCCGGGGCTCGGCCTTCACGGTCACGGTGCGGCCCAGGTCGTCTTTCAGAGTCAGGGGGTAGGAGGTCGCGGCAGACGCGCCGCCCAGGGTCAGGAAGCCGCTCAGGGCTGCAATCAGAAACGTGCGGTTCATGGGGTGCTCCTCGCCTCCCGCCCGGAACGACAGCGCCGCCCCGGAATGGAGCGGCGCGGGGATCAGCAGTCCGTGGGCAGACGCGCGCCAGGGGCGGGCCAACCACGGCGTACCCCCTGCTCCGCGAGAGGTCATGCCACACGCCCCCCGGGTGCCGGGCAGGCGTGAACGGCGGGGGTGCTCGGCCTTGACCGCCACCAGGGGCGGGTTACCTTTGCGCGACAGGACCGGACTCTCACCGGATTTCCCCCCGCAGCCGTCGCCGCCCAGCATAGCGCACGCCGCCCCCGGCCCGCCGGACCGTCAGTACGCCCGGCCGACCGGCGTGGCCAGCGCCGAGAGCGCCACCCCCAGTTCTGCCGTGACACTCTTGATCCCGCCGCGCGGCGAGATGGGCTCGCCGAAGCGCACGATCCAGCGTTTCCCGTCGCGGCTGATCCCGGCCGGCAGGAGCGGTGCGCGGCCCTTCGCGGCGATCAGCGCCGCCCCGCCGTGCAGTTCGCTGCCGCCGCGCGTTCCCTGCGGGAAGATGCCGAGCGTGCCGCCCGCCTTCAGGATCCGCAGGGACGTGCGGACCGCGCCCAGGTCGTTGCCGCTGCGGTCCACCGGGAACGACCCGCCGGCGCGGATCACGTCCCCGATCAGCGGCACGAACAGTTCCTTTTTCGCCATGAACTGCATGAACCGCCCGTGCGGCAGCGCCCGCGCCACCAGGAACGGGTCCAGGCTGCTCACGTGGTTGGCCGCCACGACCAGCGGCGTCCCCGCGACCGGCACATGCTCCCGGCCGTGTACTTCCAGGTGCATGCCGCTCGCCAGGACCGGCAGGTACGTCACATTCACCACGAAGCGGTACACGGCCGGAATGACGGAGGGCGGGCCGGGTTCCGGGGGGGCCGGGCGCGGGTCATGCACCGACTCGGGAGAGCCGGAGCCGTTCAGGTCAGGGCGGGCGACTTCACTCATCAAGTCAGAGGATACGCCTGCCGCCCCCCCGCACAGGCGCAACCTGACACGGATTCCGATTGATTGGGCGTACTTCCGAATCACTCCGAGCGGATGCGAGTGGGAACAGCATACGGATTGGGCGGTATGGAGCCGCAGGCGGCGCTTTTCCGACTGTGGTGGAATGGGGCGGCAGTCCGTATGACACGGACGGCCGTCTGTTTGGGTCACCATCCGGGCGAGAAACGGGTTATAGGCGTGGGGATTCGCCACCCGTTTCTCGCCTCCCTGCTGGCGGCCTATTCAGCGCCGGATTCGCTGTCCGGTTCGCTCTCCGGCTCGCTGTCTGGTTCGCCGTCTGCCCAGTCGCCGGCCAGGACACTGCGCACCGCCTCGATGCGCCCGCGGCACTGCCCGTACGCCTCGCGCGCCTCCTCCAGCAGGGGCAGGACGCGGTCCAGGTCAGCCTCGCCGGATTCCAGTTCGGCCGCGATGCGCGACAGCCGCGCGTACGCCTCGCGGTACGGGACGGGGCCGGGCGGGGTGTGCTGAGGCTCAGTCATGACCGGCATGTTACCGCTACGCTGCGCGCATGACCCAGGCTCCCACCCCGCCGGACGTGCAGCACTTCGACCTGACCGCGCTGCCGGCCGCCGCGCGCTACAAACTGCTGACTGCCACCGTCGTCCCGCGTCCCATCGCGTGGGTCGGCACACTCGGCGCGGACGGACACGTGAACCTCGCGCCGTACTCGTTCTTCGGGTTGATGGGCAGCGATCCGCCCGTCGTGGCCTTCGCGCCCGGTGACCGCGCCGACGGCACGCCCAAGGACACGGCGCTGAACATCCCATCCGGCGGGGAATTCACCGTGAACATGGTCAGCGCCGCCCTGGCCGACGCTATGAACGCCACGGCCACCGACTTCCCGTACGGGCACTCGGAACCCGGCGCGCTGGGCATTACCCTCACGCCGGGCGTGAAAGTCCGCGTGCCGCGCGTGGCCGCCGCGCCCGCCGCGCTGGAGTGCCGGGAGGTGCAGACCCTGATCATCGGCCGCACCCGCATCATCCTGGGCGAGGTACTGGGCCTGACCCTGCACTCGGGCGCCGTGCAAAACGCACAGAAGCACTACGTGGACACCGCCGCCCTCGACCTGATCGGCCGCCTGGGCGGGCGCGGCACGTACGCGCACACCCGCGACACCTTCACCCTTGACCGCGTTCCCTTCGAGCAGTGGCGCAAGGAGCAGGAGGAAGGAGGTTCTTGACAAGGCTGCCGGAGTCCGCGTGACGTGGGTGGTGGGGCCACGCACACGCTCCTGACCACCAACCCCATCCCGCCCGTCATACCGGCTGGCCGCCCGCCTTCACGCGGGCGTTGTCGGCCCAGACGTAACGGGCGGCCAGGGTGCGGTACGGGCTCCAGCGGAGCAGCACCTCGGCGGGCGGTTCGTGCGGGTGCAGGCGGCTCAGGCCCTGGCGCAGCGCGAGGTCTCCCAGGCTGAACACGTCCGGGCGGGCCAGGGCGAACATCAGGAACATCTCGGCGGTCCAGCGGCCGATGCCCGGCAGCGGCAGCAGCGCCGCAATCACGTCCTCGTCGTCCTGCGTGGCCAGATGGGCGAAATCCACCGCGCCGCTCCGGGCGGCCTGCGCGGCGGCCTGCACGGTCCGCACTTTCGCCCACGACAGGCCCGCGCCGCGCAGGGTATCGCCACTCGCGGCGAGCAGTGTGTCGGCGCTGATCTCGCCCAGTTCGGTGCTCAGTCGGGCGTGGATGCTGGCGGCGGCCTTCACGCTCAGTTGCTGTCCGGTCACGCTGCGGATCAGCATCCCGAACGGGTCCGGGGTGGGCGTCAGGACCGGTAGCTCACCCACGCGGGCGATCACTTCGGCCAGAACGGGGTCCAGTGACAGGTGCGCGGTCGCCTGGGCGTGACTGGTCAGCGGAACGGAGGAAGGCACGCCCCCATTCTCGCGGATGCGGGGGGGGCAGCCCGGCAGGGAACAGCGAACCCGGGCGGGAAAGCCCCGGGTTCGCTGCGCAGAGGAGTGGCGGGGTTCGGGTTTACTGCGCGGCGACGCCGGTCCGCCGGTCCGCTGGTAGATCCAGTTGATGTACCCGTTGACGCGGGTGTACACGCCGTAGCCGCGGCAGGCGGCCGGGCCGTAGCTGTCACCGTTGCAGGAGTCCTTGCCGCTGGCGTACCGGCCGCAGATGGTGTTGCCGGGACGCGAGCCGCAGTCGCTGCCGGTGGGGGTGATGGGAATGGTCACCTCGCGCAGCGCGGTGGGGCTGGAGGCGCCGGTTTCGGTCTCGCCCCACCCGCTGACGGTGGCGCTCCTGCCGTTTACGTCCACGATGGCCTCGACGGTGTTGCTGGGCAGCGCGGCGGGCTGCACGGTGCTGCCCAGCGTGAAGGGGCTGCTGACCTTGATGAGCGCGATGTCGTAGGCGTCGCTGCTGGTGCTGCGGCCCGGGTACAGCAGGATGCTGCTAGTGCCGCTGCCGGACAAAGCCTCATAAGCCTCTGATCCGGACCCCGTCTGATTCATTGGCGACCCGCCCATCCACGGGCGAACGGAGCAGCGTCCAGATGAGCGCCCGGGGGCGCCGCGCTACCGCACACCCGCTGTTCCGTCCTTGCGCCAGGGTCTTGCATGAAGCAGGTCGGACGCGCACCATGTGGGTATGAAGGTTTTCACAAGTCCCCTGTCCTCTGTCCCGGTGCCTGCTGCCCTGCTCCGCGCCGCGCTTCTGCCCAGCCTGCTGTTTCCTATCGCCCACGCCCAGAACCGCGCGGGCAGCGTCATCCTCAGTCCGGTCCTGGCACAGGTCACCCTGACCCCCGTGGACGCCGGGGCCAGCCGCGACATTCCCACCGGCTGGCACGAACTGCGCGGACAACTGCGTACCGCCACGAACACCCGCCAGAGCTTCCCGGACGGCACGCAGGCCACCGTCACCCTCCGCGACACCACCGCGCCTGACCGCACGCTCGTCACCGTCCGGTTCCCGGTCAGCCGCCTTCCCGCTCCCTATCAGATCGTGTTCAACCCCGTCCGTCTGCAAGGGGGCCACACGTACACCGTGCAGGCGACCCTGACCAGCCCCACCGGACAGACCCTCTGGAAGAGTGCCGCTGCCCCGCTGCCCGCCACGCCCCGCGCCGTCCTGAACCTCCGCTGACCCCGGACCTGCAGGGGCGGTTCTCCCCCTATGGGCGGATGCGAGTAGGGCCGACATATGGGTTTCGCGGTATGGAGGGCGCTGTCTTCCCAACTGTGGCGGAATGGAGCGGAATCCGTATCATACGGATTCCGTTTGTTTCGCCGACAACCCGGAACTTCGCCGGATTGCCGGCTCCACGTCCGGAACCCGATTTGCTCCCACTCGCTCCGCTCGGATTGAACGGGCTTTGCAGCCCATTCAATCGGAGTCCGTGTCAGAGGTTCCAGCCGCCCGCGACTTCCAGTTCCTGACCGGTCAGGTAATCGCTGGCCCGCACGAACGCCAGGGCTGCCTGCACCAGTTCTGGCACGGTGCCGGGCCGACCGGCCGGGATCTGCGCGAGCGGCTGACTCACGCTCGTTTCGATCACGCCGGGACTGACCACGTTCACGCTGACACCCGTGCCCGCCAGCACCACCGCCAGCGACCGGCTCAGTTGCAGCACCCCGGCCTTGGCGATCACGTACGGCACGATGCCGGGCCGCGCCACGTTCAGCGACGCCCCCGCGTACCCCAGGTTCACGATGCGCCCCCAGCCACGCGCGCTTAGCAGCGGCGCGGCCTCCTGGCAGGTGGCAAAGGTGGCCGTCAGATTGCTGCCGAGCATCTCGGCCCACTCGGCGTCGGTAGTGTCCAGTAGGGGCCGGTTCACGTAGTTGCCCACGTTGTTCACCAGCACCGCCAGCCCCGACCCCCGGAAGCTCAAGTGGGCGGCGCGGACCAGCGCGCGCGCCTGGGCCGGGTCGGTCAGGTCCGCCTGTAACGTGGCCGCCTGCACTCCGTACTCGCGGCACAGCCGCGCGGTCTCCTGCGCGCCCGCCTCGCTGCCCCGGTAGTGAACGGCCACGTCGAACCCCTCGGCGCCCAGGGCGACAGCCAGCGCCCGCCCGATGCCCCGTGACGCGCCCGTGACGAGCGCCGTCCCCCGGCCCTGCGCCGCGCCGGGGTGACTCACTGCTCGCCCCGTTGCAGGGCCAGTTCCACCAGCGTGCGCGTCACGCCGTTCAGCGGGTAGTCCAGCGCCGAGTGCAGGTGCACCCAGGCCCACTCCTCGATCTCCTCGTTCGGCGTGATCTGGTGCCCGTCCGTGCGGGCAAAGAAGTCCACCAGCAGCATGTGCGCGGGCTTGTGGAACTCCGGGTTCAGGACCGATTCCTGCGTCTGCGCGTACTGCACGTCCCGCAATACCAGGCCCACTTCCTCACGGAATTCGCGGGTCACGGCGTCCAGCAGCGTCTCGCCCCACTCGACCTTGCCTCCGGGAACGCCCCACAGGCCGCGCCATTTCGTGGTGCGCACCAGCAGCACCCGGCCACCTTCGCCCCACACGAGCGCCCCCACACACACCAGCGGTCTGTCCATGCGGCCCAGGGTAGCGCCCGCCGCGCTCCCTGGTCCGGGTGAACGCCTACCGACCCCGCCGCCGCATGACGCGGCGTTCCAGGCCCGTGATCAGCGCGTACACCAGCACCCCGTACCCGATCAGCAGCGCGATGGCCGCGAACTGCGCCGCCTTGTTCTGGTACACGCCTGCCACCTGCACCGACAGGCCCAGGCCCTTCTGGTTGGGGTCCACGAACTCCCACACGACCGCTCCGATCAGCGCCAGACTGGCCGCTAGCCGCAGGCCGCCCAGCATGACGGGTAAGGCGCCCGGCAGTTCCAGCCGCCGCAGCCGCTGCCACGCGCTGGCCTGGAGCGTGTTGAACAGCTCGTGGTACGTGGCTTCCAGTTCGCGCACGCCCACCAGGGTCGCCACCATGATCGGGTACAGGGCGCTCAGGGCCGACACGACCACCGCCGGCAGGAACCCGAAGCCCAGCCACGACACCAGCAGCGGGGCGAGAACCACGATCGGCGTACTCTGCGACGCCACGATGAACGGACTCAGGAAGCGTTCCAGCGCCCGCCACTTTGCCAGCGGGTACCCGATCAGCACGCCGCCCAGCGCGCCCAGCAGCGTGCCCAGCAGCGCCGTGCGGACCGTCACCCAGAACGCCGCCGCCAGCGCCGGAGCGCTGCGGGCCGCCTCCTGCCACACGGCGGCCGGGGTGGGCAGCAGGAACGGCTGCCCCAGCGCCGACGCGCCCAGCTGCCACCCGGCCAGCGCCAGCCCCACCGCCAGCAGCGGCAGCAGCCACCCGGCGCTGCGCGGGGCAGGCACGTCCGAGCGCACGCGGGTGCTGTCCCCGGTGCCCAGCACCGAGCGCAGGTGCGCCTCCAGCCCGTCCGTGTACGCACTCACGCGGCCCTCTCCGCGCGTATCGAGCACCTCGACGATCTGCCCGCCGCGCAGGACTGCCACCCGGTCGGCCAGCCACACCGCCTCCCGGATCGAGTGCGTGACCAGCACGGTCGTGCGGCCCGTCTTCTCGTGCAGGTGGCGCAACTCGGCGTTAAAGCGCTCGCGGACCAGCGCGTCGAGCGCCGCGAACGGTTCGTCCAGCAGCAGCACCTCCCCGCTCTGCGCCAGCGCGCGGGCCAGCGCCACCCGCGCCCGCATGCCGCCCGACAGTTGCGCCGGGAAATACCCCCCGTACTGCTCCATGCCCACCAGTTTCAGCGCCTCGGCGGGCGGCAGGCCTCCCCCGGCTCCCAGGTCGGCGGGCAGCGCCACGTTCCGCAGGGCGCTGCGCCACGGGAGCAGCCGGTAATCCTGAAACACCAGCGCCGGGGGTGTCCCGATCCGGACCGTGCCGGACTCCGGCTTCAGCAGTCCCGCCAGGACGCGCAGCAGCGTGCTCTTGCCCCCACCGGACGGGCCGATCAGGGCCAGGAACTCGCCGCGCTGCACGTCCAGGGTCACGCCACTCAGGATCACCTCGCCGCCCAGGCGGACCGTCACGTCCTGCACACCCAGCAGTTCCGCCCCGGCGCTCATGGCCGCGCGTCCGGCGCCTCAGCGGGCAAGGGGGCGGGCAAGGGGGGAGGCACTGGGGCAGGCTCGGGGGCAATCAGCGGCGCCGGGCGGCCCAGCGAGTTCACCAGCACCACGCCCGCCACGGCAATCACGCCGCCCAGCACGCTGATCCGGGTCGGCAGTTCACCCAGCCACGCCCACGCGATCAGCACCGCGAACACTGGGGACACGTACAGGAACGACGTGGTCACGCCCGCCCCCACCCGCGAGAGCGCGAACGTCCAGGTCAGGTACGCCAGCGCCCCCGGGAACAACCCGATGTACACCACCGCCAGGTGCGCGTGCAGCGGCGCGGCGCGCAGCTCGGCCCCGAAGCCCGGCAGGAACACCAGCATCGGCACGGTCCCCAGAATCAGCGACCAGACCGTGAAGTGCAGCGGGTTCATGCGCCGCAGCAGCGGCTTCTGGAACACGAAGTACACGCTGGTAAACGCCGCCGCCGCCAGGATCAGCAGCGCCCCCCGCGTGAAACTCACGCCCTGACCGCTGCCCAGCACGATCAGGGTCACGCCGCCCAGACTGACCAGCGTGCCCGCCCACCCCAGCGCGTTCAGCCGCTCCCCGCCAAAACGCGTGGCGAGCAGCGCCGTGATGACCGGCCCCGCCGCGATGATCAGGCTGGCCGTGCCCGCCGGGACGCTCACCTCGCCGTAATTCAGGCAGATGTGGTACAGCGTGATGCCCGAGAAACTCAGCGCCGCGATCCGCCCCAGGTCCGGGAGCGGAGGCACCGGAATCCGCGCAATCAGCGCGTACACCCCCAGCGCCAGACTGGCGACCAGAAACCGGTACAGCGTGACGTGCCCCGGCGAGAAGACCTCCAGTCCCGCGCGAATCCCCGCGAAGGCCGACGCCCAGAACACGATCGTGACCAGAATAGCGGCCAGTGAAAGGCCGTCCAGTCGGCCCGGAGTAGGGGAGGATCTCATATAGAGGGCAGGGTAGCCCAGGAACGCCTGCCGCCGCAGACCAGCCCGCACAGGGGTCTGGAAGCAGGCGTCTGGAAGCAGGTGTCTGCCGGGTGCCGCGCCACAGGACACAGGATGCACTCCGCGAACGACAGCCCCACACTCCCCCGAACGGCCCTGCGAAGATCAAGGCTAGGTAATGGGTTCTGCGTGGAACTTCACCCCGAAGGTGCGGGGCGTTATTACACTGACCCTTACGGAGGACGAATTATGACCAATAACAACGAAGGTGGAATGGATCAGACCCGCATGATCAGTGGCGCCGCTGGCGGCGCGCTGCTGCTGATGGGACTTCGTAAACGTGGAGTGCTGGGCCTGGGTCTGGCGGCCGTGGGTGGGTACCTCGCGTACCGCGCCGCGACCGGCAACGACCCCGTCATGGCAGCGGCCGGACTGAGCGGCAACAGCGCCGCTGCCAAGCCGATCTTCGTGGAGCACAGCGTCGTCATCGACCGCTCCGCGCAGGACGTGTACGACTTCTGGCGCAAACTGGAGAACCTTCCCCAGATCATGAGCCACCTGGAGAGCGTCACGGCACTCGACGAGAAACGCAGCCGCTGGGTCGCCAAGGCCCCGCTGGGCACGCACGTCGAGTGGGAAGCCGAGATCGTGAACGACAAGCCCGGCCAGCGCATCGGCTGGCACTCCCTGCCCGGCGCGACCGTGGACAACGCCGGCAGCGTGCAGTTCGAATCGCTCCCCAGCGGGGGCACCCGCGTGCACGTGGCCCTCTCGTACCGTCCCCCGGCCGGCCCGCTCGGCGCGGCTGTGGCGAAACTGTTCGGTGAGGAACCCAGCCAGCAGATCGCCGAGGACCTCCAGAAATTCAAGGCAGCCTTCGAAGCGAAGCCCAAGAACTGAAGGCCCTGCCCGGTGAAGTCCACCGGTAGAACACAGAGAAGTGGGGGTGTCAGCAGATGTGCAGCTGACACTCCCACTTTCTCCTGCGGGCGAGGCGGGCCTGCCGTCCCAGAACGCATGAACCGTCAGTGCGGGGCCGCGATCTTGCCACGGGAAGACTTCAGACGCCCCTTCGCTGCATTCCGACACAGTCGGAAAAGCGCCGCTTGCGGCTCCATACCGCGAAGGGGCGTCTGCTATTCCTACTCGCGTCCGCTCGGATTGATTCTGAACTGCACCGAATCAATCGGAATTTGAATCACTCTGGAGGAAGTTGGTTTGATGCGAATCCTTGCACTCTACACAGCGGCGGTCGTTCTCCACCTTGTCATCTTTTTCCTGGTGTATCTGCGTTTTGGCGAGATCGGGGTCAGCGTGGCTATTTTTGTCGTTCCGGTAACGAGCCTGCTGGTGGCGAGACTGCTCAGGGACAGGTCTGGCCAGACGGACTGATATGGATTCCGATTGATTCGGTGCAGTGCCGATTCAGTCCGAGTGAAACACACGGAACACGTATTACAGGGTGCCGTCGTTCGCCTCGGCGGGGCCGGACTCGGGAACGTTGTGCGCGCCTTCCTCGATGACGGTCAGGGAGCGCAGCGTGGCGCCCTGATGCCAGCCGTAGGTGGGGTTCTTCAGGCCTAGGGCGGCGGCGATGGCTTCGGCGTTGCTGCGCTGCGGTTCGTCGTCCAGGCAGAACAGCAGGAACTTGCGGCCACCGGGGCCGATGCGGATGAACAGGTCCGGGCCGATCTCGAGCTGCTGGGTGCGGCCCAGGCGTTCGGCGCGGCCCTGCGCGTAACGGAGCGCCTCGCGTATGGGGACGGTGACGGTGGGGTTACTCACGGTGGCCATCCGGCGGGGGGAGCAGGCCGCCCAGCAGCATGTCCGCGTACTGTTCGGCCACGTCGCGCGGGCCGAGGGTGCCACCGGGACGGTACCAGGTGTACGCCCAGTTCACGGCGGACAGCACGAGGTACGAGGCCATCTTGATGTCCAGGTCGGCGCGCAGGGTGCCTTCCTGCACGCCCTGCGTGATCAGCTCGCGGTAGAAGGCGTCGATGGTGTCGCGCCAGCCGGTCACGCGGGCGTACGCCTCGGGCGACAGGTGTTTCCACTCGTGGAAGAACACGGTGGCGCTGTCCATGTTGTCCGCGACCACGCGGATGTGACGGTACATAGCCTCGCGGAGTTTCTGGTCGGCGGGCATGGCCTCGCCGCGCAGCGTGAACAGCGTCGCGTCGAACTGCCGGGACGCCTGATTCACGATCTCGATCAGCAGTTCTTCCTTGGAGGAAATGTGTGCGTAGAGGCTGCCGCCCTGCATGCCCAGGTCCCCGGCCAGGTCACGCATGCTGGTCGCGTGATACCCGCGCTCCGAGAAGAGGCGGCTGGCCGAGTCGAGAATCTGCTCGCGGCGGGGTTTGGCGGTGTCTGTCATGGTGGTGGGGTGGGCGCGTGGCGCTCCTGCAGGGAAGGGTAGCACGCGCCCAAACGGGCGTCTGGTGCGGCGACGGTACCGGTCGGTGCGCCCGCGCGGCCCGGCGAGAACGGCGGCGGGTCTGCCCTGGGTGGACGCCCGGCGGGAGGCAGGTGATCCGGACTGCCGCTCCACTGCGCCACAGTCGGAAAAGCGCCGCCCGCGGCTCCGTACCGCGCAACCCGTCTACTGTTCCTACTCGCATCCGCTCGGATTGATTCGGAAGTGCGCCGAATCAATCGGAATCCGTATGATACAACGAACCCCATGACCTCCACGCCCTCTGCCGACGCCGGAACCACTCCGGCCGGGGTGCGCGCCGCCGTGCGCGACGTGCCCGCCTACCCGTTCACGCCGCTGGACGTACCCATCAAACTCGACCAGAACGAGAACCCCTACGATTTCCCGGCGGACCTGAAAGCCGAGGCCCTGGCGCGCATGGCGGCCCGCCCCTGGAACCGCTACCCGGACCTGCACGCCGACACCCTGCGGGAACGCATCGCCGCGTTCGAGGACTGGGACGCCGCGGGCGTAGTGGTCACGCCCGGCAGTAACGTGCTGATCAAACTGCTGACCGAACTGGGCGGGATCGGGCAGACGGTCCTGACTGTCAGCCCCACCTTCAGCGTGTATACCCTCGAGGCGCAGCTGCTGGGCGCCGAGCTGGTGCAGGTGCCGCTGAACGCGGACTTCAGCCTGCCGGTCGAGGCCCTGAAGGCCGAGCTGGCCGCGCGGGAGCCCGGCGTGCTGTACATCACGCAGCCGCACGCCCCGACCGGGCACGTGGACGCCGAACGCGACATCCGCGCCCTGATCGACGCGGCCCAGGGCTGGATCGTGGTGCTCGACGAGGCGTACTACCAGTACAGCGGACAGGATCACCGCGACCTGATCCGCGCGCACCCCCATTGCCTGAGCCTGCGCACCTTCAGCAAGGCCTGGGGACTGGCGGGCCTGCGCCTGGGCTACGCGCTGGCCCACCCGGAACTGGCCGGGCAGCTTCAGAAACTCGTGCCGGCCTTTAACGTCAGCCTGCTGACCCAGACGGCCCTGGAAGTCGCGCTGGATAACCCCGCGTACGTGCAGGAGCGCGTCCGGGAGGGCCTGCGCGAGCGCGCGCGGGTGGTCGGGGCCCTGACCGCGCACCCGACCCTGCAGGCGCTGCCCAGCGGCGCTAACTTCTTCCTGCTGCGCTGCCCGGACGCCGAGACCACCTACGCGCACCTGCTGTCACGCGGGATTGTCGTGCGCCGCCAGGACCGCCTGCACCTGCTGGAGGGCTGCCTGCGCGTGGCCGTCGGCACGCCCGCCGAGAACGACGCGCTGCTGGCCGCGCTGGCCGAACTGGCGTGACCGCAGAGGCAGGCGGGGGCGGGCCGCTGCTCCTGAACGCGCAGGAAACGGCCCGGTTCACTCCGCCCGCAGGGGCCGCCCCGCGCAGTCCGGTCACGCGTGAATGCACGGCCTGCGGGGCCTGTTGCGCCGCGCCGGACATTCACGCGCTGGGCAAACCGCTGGGCGTGCCGTGCGTTCATCTCGGCCCGGACCGGGGGTGCGGGCACCTGTGCGCCGTGTACGACACGCGCCCCGGCGTGTGCCGCGCGTACCAGCCGGACTGGGTGTGCGGCGAGGTGGCGCCCCTGCCGACCCTGGGTGCCCGCGTGGGGCGCTTCCTGACCCTCTACGGCCTTCAGTACGAGGCCGGTGTGTAGAACCCTGGTTCCTACAGCGCCGCCCACCCGGCGCCCGCGCAGGCCAGCACGACAGCCCAGGCGGGCCACCTCAGGACGGTCAGGGCGGCGTAGGCCAGCACGGCCAGCGCGAGGTCACGCGGGCCGCGCACGGCGCTGGTAAACACCGGGTTGTACAGCGCGGCCAGCAGCAGGCCGACCACCCCGGCGTTCAGGCCGGCCAGCGCGGCGCGGGCGGCGGGCCGGGCGGCCAGCGCCGCCCAGTGGGGTAGGGCACCGACCATCAGCAGCGCGCCGGGCAGGAAGATGCCCAGCGTGGCGATCAGCGCCCCGGCGAGGCCGTGCGCGGCGGCGCCCAGGAAGGTGGCGAAGGTGAACAGCGGTCCCGGCATGGCGTTTGCCGCGCCGTACCCGGCCGTGAAGGTGCCCGGCGGCAGCGCGTTCGCGAACCGGCCTTCGAGCAGCGGGAGAACCACGTGGCCGCCTCCGAACACCAGCGCCCCGGCGCGGTACGTGGCGTCCAGGATCGCCCAGCCGGGCCCCAGCGCGGCCAGCAGCGGTAGCGCCAGCAGCAGCGCCCCGGCCAGCAGCAGCAGCGCGCTCCCGGCCCGGCGGGACACTGGAACGGCCGTCAGGGCCGCGCCGCCCGCGCCGACCTGCCCGGACAGCCAGCGCCAGCCGACGCCCGCGCACACCAGCAGCGCCAGCACCTGCGCGCCCGCCCCGGGCCACAGCAGCAGCGCCGCTGCCGTCCCCAGCGCCAGCCCCGCCCGCACCCGCCCTGTCACCAGCGACGCCCACAGGCCCGCCACGGCCTGCGCGACCACCGCGACCGCCGCGACCTTCAGGCCAGTCAGCCAGCCGGACTGCCCCGGGTCACCCAGGCGGGTGCCCAGCGCCAGCGCGGTCATCAGGGCGGCGCTGGGCAACGTGAAACCCGCCCAGGCGGCCAGCAGGCCCAGCCAGCCCGCGCGCAGCAGGCCCACGCTCAGGCCCACCTGCGAACTGGCCGGGCCGGGCAGGAATCCGGCCAGCGCCACCAGGTCCGCGTACGCCGCCTCGCCCAGCCACGCGCGGCGCGTCACGAACTCCGCGCGGAAGTACCCCAGGTGCGCGACCGGACCCCCGAAACTCGTCAGACCCAGCCGCAAGAACACCAGAAACACTTCCAGAACACGCATGCCTGAGATCGTACCGTCACCACGTCAGGGATCGGCTATCCGGGGCCGGGCGGCGCTCCTCACCTGCGGATGAGAGAATGCCAGCCATGAGCCAAGCGGCCCCCACCCCCACTCCCGACGCCCCCGATACCCAGTCCGGCCTGAAGGGCCGCGTTCCGAAGACCGTGTGGGACCTGGTGTTCACGCTGGTCATTCCGATTCTGATTCTCAGTCCGAACATCCTGGGCAGCGGCATCAGCGTGGCCGAGCAGGTCTTTGGGGGCGGCACGGCCGGGAACGTCCGCGCGTACCTGCTGGCCGCCCTGATTCCCGTCGGGTACGTGGTCTGGGACCTGAGCGTGAACCGCAACGTCAGCCCGGTCGCCCTGATCGGCGGGGCGGGGGCGCTGCTCAGCGGCGCGCTGGCCTTCTGGTACGTGGACGGCTTCTGGTACGCCATCAAGGACTCGGCCCGCTCGTACCTGACCGGCCTGCTGTTCCTGATCAGCGCGGCGACCAGCGTGCCACTGTTCCGGGTCTTCCTGGACGCCAGTTCCATCGGCGAGAGCCCCGAACACCGCGCCGCCACGCAGCAGGCCATGCGCGACCCGGCCGTGCACCGGGGACTGGTGCAGGGCACCGTCGTGTTCGCGGTCGTGGACCTGATCGGCGGCGTCGTGAACAGCGTCGTGAACTACGGGCGCGTGACCGCCAAATTCGGCACCGACGACTTTAACGCGCAGGTGGCCGCCGTGAACGCCCTGATGCGCATTCCGGGCCTGGTGATCAGTCTGGTGGGCGTGGCCGGCGCGCTGTGGCTCGTCAACCGCGCTGTGCAGGCCCGTTACGGCGCGGGCGCCAGCCTGTTCGAACCCGCTAAACTGCTTGAACGCATGCGCGAACGCGGCGAACCCGTCACCTGAAGCCGCTCCCCGCACGCGGCGGGGTGGGCTTGACAGTTCCGGCACTCGCCTATAAAGTAAGCGAGCCCTGAAACGCGCCCGTGCGCGGGCGAGAGTACCAACGGTGTGCCGAGGTGGCGGAATTGGTAGACGCACTAGTTTCAGGGACTAGCGCCGCGAGGCGTGTGGGTTCAAGTCCCATCTTCGGCACCACAAGGAAAGCCCCGGCATTGCTGCTGGGGCTTTCTTGTTGCTGTGGCAGAAGGAACACCCGGGCGTGGGACGGATTCCAGTTGAATAGACCTCCTGCGAAAGTCCCCAGCTACGCTGCGTGAGTGAGCCACGACCGCCTTGAACGCCTCCGACAGCTGAACCGCACACGCTTCAAACGGCACACCGGGATC